>JACJYL010000002.1:1704690-2079381 GCA_020636105.1 Lewinellaceae bacterium | reverse complement strand
CCAGTGAATATTATCATCTACGATCCTGTGAATGTTTTCCAGGGCTGTGCTGTGGCTTATGTAAATGTAGATCCTCCGACAGAGACCTGTTCTGATGAATGTGAAGTTTCTGTGTCACTGGTAGGTCAGCCTGTATGTGATGACAATGATACGCCATCGGATCCTGCTGATGATCAATACACCTTTACATTGAATGTGACCAACCTCAATAATGCAGGAAACACCTGGACAGCAAGGTTGGTTAATGGAACGGTTTTAGGCAGCGGAACTTATGGAAGCAATGTGAACTTCGGCCCATACAATATTGGAAACGGCAACCCGGTTACCATATTTGTAACAGCCGACAGCGATCCGGATTGTGTGGATCAGATCACGGTTACGCCACCGACAAATTGTTCAACAGAATGTGCCATTTCAGTAGTTCAGACCACTGCTCCGGCATGTAACGATAACGGAACAGAGGCCAACCCAACTGACGACTATTGGTCTTTTGCCATCGAAGTGGCAGGAAATAATACGTCAGGAGGATGGTCGGCTACAGATAACTTCGGCAATATTTATGGTGGAGCTTACAATCAAAGTACGCCGATCGGTAACTTTGGCGCGCAGGTGACCTCCGTAACGTTGAACATTACCGATGCCGAAAATCCTGATTGTACCACCAGCATTACGATTGCTGCACCGGAAATGCCATGTTCAGAAGAATGTGCGATCAATATCACCGTCGTGGATGTTTATTGCGATGATCAGGGCACCCCATACAACGGCGCCGACGATCAGTACTACGCGATCATCTATGTGACCGGTTACAATACAGGTAGCAAGTGGGTGGTTTCAGGCTCTAACACGCAGTATTCTTACGGACCAAACGGCACGGCTATTCTTGCAATGGGTAATTCCAACACAGATGTGCCTGTAGCCATTTCGGTACACGATGTCAGTGATCCTTCTTGCAGTGCTTCGACTTTCGTTACTTCACCCGGTCCTTGTGATCAGTGTGGTATTGAAATAGTGTTGGGAGATACCGTATGTGATGATAATGGAACAGCCAATCCGGCTGACGATACTTATACGGTTGAGGTGACCGTAGTTTGTCTGAACAATTGCAGCGTATTTGGCTGGACTCAGATCGGCGGACAAGGGCTGCAAGGACAATTTGGACAAACCGTAACTTTTGGTCCATTCTCAGTTTTTGATGAACCGACCATTGAGATAGCCGATAAAACGACCTTCCTCAGTTGTAGAGACCAGGTAACCCTCCAGTCTCCGGGACCATGTTCCGAGCAGGAAGAGTGTGACATTACTATTGACTTAATGAATATTCGTTGCAGCGACAACGGTACGCCTGCTGATCTGTCAGATGACTATAACGAGTTTATGGTATGGATCAGTGGCAATGGTATCAGTGATTGCTGGACAGCAGATAATGGAACAACGGGTGCTTACGGACAGTACACCTTCTATTTCCCTGCTGACGGTCAGCAACATCCATTGGTTATTACAGATTGTTATAACCAGGAATGTCAGGCCACAATTACATTGCAATCAACGGATCCTTGTCCGACGGAGGAATGCCAGATCTATGCTGAAGTGACGAACGTGCTTTGTAACGATAATGGAACGAGCAATGATCCGACTGACGATTTCAACGTTTTCACTGTTTCCCTTAGCGGAAATGCGGAAGCATCCAACTGCTGGACGGCAGACAATGGAGAAAGCGGTCTTTACGGACAGCATACCTTCACCTATCCTGCTGATGGTCAGATGCATACTGTCGTGATCACAGATTGTGATTCAGAAGATTGCCAGACCATACTCGAGTTGCAATCAACCATGCCTTGTTCAGAGGGCGGCGACTGCCAAATTGCGGCGGTACTGCTTGAAAAACATTGCGAGCTGAATACCATGGAAGATCCTGAGGATGACAGCACTGTATTTACGATCCTTGTCACCAGTACCTCACAGACGATTTGCTGGACGGATGGTTTGGGTGGAAGCGGAACGTTTAGTTCAGGAATCCTCCAGATATTCGAATATGAATCAAATGGAGATTTCATCAACTTCGAATTTACGGCTTGCGACGATGAGACCTGTTCAACGACTTTGTCAGCACAGACCTTCATCGAACCATGTAATGTTTGCCAGACAGGGGTTGATCTGTTAGAAGTATGGTGTGATAACCAGGGAACCGCAAGCGATCAGACGGATGATGTATTCTACTTCACGCTGATTATTGTGGATAGCCTTGGCAACCAGGGACCAACCTGGCATACGGAAGGGTTGTCAACCGAAACTTCAGGAGTTTACAGCTTTGAGAACGTGGTGACCTTCGGACCATTCCTGATTTCCAACGGACCGGCAAACTTCGATATCATCAGCGACCTGACAGATGATTGCCCGATGGTCGTATTCATTACGCCTCCGGTAACCTGCTCATGCGGACTTACTGCGGAGATCGGAGAAGTGGATTGTCTGGATGATGGATCATTTACAGTCTCTTTGACCATAGATGACGGGCCAAGTAATGGCTGGTTTGCTGAAGTGGGCGGACAATCCGTTGGATTTGGATTCTACGGAACAACCCAAACCTTCGGACCATTTACCGGAGAAACGACCATCGAAATTTACGACTTCGGAAACGAAAATTGTAGCGAATTCGTGGTCATTGATCCGGCAGATTATTGTACCGAATGTAATATCTGGCCGACGATAACCAATGTCACCTGCCAGGACAACGGAACGCCGTTTAATCCTGATGATGATTACTATACGTTTGACCTGATGATAACAGGTGGAACAGGATCGGGATGGAACTCAGTGATTGGAAGTGGTGATTATGGGGTAACCTATACTTTCACTTCTGGCAACAGTGCGAACATGAACTTCAACGTTTACGACAATGAAGATCCGAACTGCGCTATGTCTGTATTCGTGCAGTCACCGGCTCCATGTGAACCTGAACCTTGTGTGATCGAATCCATCGTGGTTACTGATGTCGTTTGTAATGATAACGGTACACCTGGACAAGGTGCAGACGATTATTATACGGCAACGATCCTCGTAACCGCTGAAAACCCGGGAATGGATAATACCTGGGTGGCCACTTGGAACGGCGGAACAGCCAGTGGAACTTACGGTGATCCGGTTCAGATCGGACCATTCCTGGGAGAAACAGCAGTAACCATTACGGACAGCAATCTCGACGATTGCAGTGATGTGGTTACCGTGACCCCTCCTGAACTTGAAGTTGAGTTCCCGGATGATATTAACGTAGTCGTCAACCTCGACGGAGATGAATACCTGCTCTACTGTTCTGACGTCAATCTGATCATGAACAGTGAAGCAAGCCTTGAAATTACAGGAATACCTGAAATGCTCGATGAGTGCGGATTTATTACTTTCGACTTCTCTGACGAATACTTCGATGGCGGAGATTGTGAGGAAAGCATGATCATCAGAACATTTACAGTATATGGAATAGGAAATGTAACCCTCCAGGGCGTTCAGCAGATTATCATCAGCCTGCCTGATGTAAACGAAGTGATCGGACTGGAAGATGTTAATATCGATTGTACGGAAGCCTTTGAGACCGATGAGAACGGACATCCGGCTCCATCCCTCACAGGATATCCGACCTACGCAACATATTTTGGTGTAGAGGATGTTGACCTTGAATTCTGTGGGCTTTCAGCGACTTATGTCGATGAGATCACCTCTGATTGTTCAAGTTCTTATGTCATCACCAGGACATGGACCATTGAGGATCCTTGTACGGGAACTCAGGTAGTATTTACCCAGTTGATCACGGTAAGTGCAGCAAATGGAGGAGGCCTCGTGGTCGAGTGTCCGTTGAGCACGCACTTCTGTCCGATACTGGAAGAGAATATAATGCTCTTTACCACAGATCCGTTTGAATGTACCGGAACCGTTGAGGTACCGATGCCGATCGTTTCAGGAGGCGTTTGTTCTTCCCCTGATTTCACCTGGACCGCGATCACACAGATATGGACCATGGATGGAACCGAAATGATTGCATTGATCCTTCCGGGGGATGACAGGACACTTTTTGACGTGCCGGTGGGTGATTATATCGTCCGTTACATCGTCACAGATGATTGCGGGGTGAGCACTACACAGGATTGTTATTTCCGCGTGGCTGACCTGGACAATCCGGTGGCCGTATGTGACGATGGAATGAATATTTCTCTTGGCGGATTCGGACTTGCCAGGGTATATACCTTCCAGATCGATAACGGAAGTTATGATAACTGTGGAATCGACAGCATTTTGGTTCGCAGAATTTACACCCGCGATCCGATGACCTGTGATACATTACTCGAACCATTGTATTCAGCATGGGGACCATACGTTGAGTTCAGTTGCTGTGATGCAGGGTTGTACGTAACCGTTGAAATGAGAGTCGTTGACGTTAATGGAAATGAAAACTTCTGTTGGTCAGAGATCCTTGTGGAAGACAATACGCTTCCGTTGTGTTACGGACTTGAGAATGTGACCGTTGGATGTGACGAACTGCCGTATGAGTTTGATGCTTACAACCTGGGCCATTTGAGCCAATTGTTCGGAATGCCGGATGTTGTGGATAACTGTTCAGCGGAAGCCATTGAGTTCGCTCCGATCGTTAACTTGTCTGATTGTGGATACGGAACCATTATCCGTCGCTTCCAGGCAATTGATGTGGTGGGTAACCTGTCAATGGATATCTTCCAGCAGGTAGTCACCATAACCGGAACCGCGAACTACGAGATCAAGTTGCCGCAGGATACAGAAACAGATTGTATCGATAATGCCTACACTGTAGAGCTCTTCCATACAGGTTGTGATTCCATCGTGGTGACTTATGAAGATGAGTTCTTACCGATAGAAGGTGAGGAGTGCTACAACGTACTTCGGACTTATCACATCATCAATTACTGCGAATGGGACGGCATCTCCGCTCCGGTCAATATCAGCCGCGATGAAGATTGCGACGGTATCGAAGGAGAAGAAGATGTCTGGATAATCAGAACCCAGGATACGACTTTCGTCGATTATGACAACGAACAGTATAACATGGTTCCTGCAGCAGGAACCAAAGGTACTGCCTGTGACGGTGAAACGAATCCGGAAGGATACTGGAGGATTACGGAATCAACAGGATACTGGACTTATACCCAGCATGTAGTGATCCACGATACAATTGCTCCGGTGGTGGTCTTTGAGATGCCGGATGCCTTCTGTACGCATACAGCTGCCTGTGAAACGGAGATCGTTTATCCTTTCACTGTCACGGAGAACTGTATTGCCGATAATCTGAGTATTCGTATCTTCCTCGATGCCGGAGCAGACGGAACCATTGATTTGGATCTGACAGATTCCGGAATCCTTGAAGGAAGTTACCCTGATTATGTGTTGACAGGTGTTTACCCGATTGGTACACATAACTTCGAGCTGGCCATCGACGACGGTTGTGGCAACACGACAACAGCTATACTGCCATTTGAAGTGGTGGATTGTTACATACCGCAGATCGTTTGTTACAGTGGCCTGATGGTAAACCTACAGGCAGTAGAACCAGGCGTTGATGTAGATGGGGACGGCCTTGCAGATGACGGCTTTGCCGAAGTACTGGCTACACAATTGGCCAACTGCCTCGTCAGCGATTGTTCTGCGCCACTCAGGTTCTCTGTCAACAGGATTGGCGAAGTACCGAATCCGGATTCTACAAGCATCATCCTGACTTGTAAAGACAGGTACAGTATTACGCTTGAGGTTTATATGTGGGATAGTGCGTTCAACCCGTATTCCGTCCAGCCTGATGGAAGCATCGGCGGTCCGAATTACGATCAATGTGAAGTGCTGGTCTTTGTACAGGATCCGTTGGGAGTTTGTCCTACCTGTACTTCAGAAGCTGATCTGCACGGCAGAATCGCTACCATCCTGAACAAACCTATCGAAGGGGTAGATGTTACGTTGACCAATACGAATACTACAGATCTCCTCGATGAGGATGTAACGGAAGAAGACGGATTGTATGACTTCTGGGATGTTACTCTTGGAGAGGATTATACCATCACGCCTGAAAAGGATTATGACTACCTCAATGGTGTGACGACAATGGATTTGATCGTGATACAACAGCACTTACTGGGCACCAACCCGATCGTTTCTCCATACCTGCTGCTTGCAGCGGATGTGAACAACTCGGGAGCGGTGACCGTACTGGACCTGATAGAGATCAAGAAACTGATCCTCGGACAGATTTCTGAATTCTCCCAGGTGCCAAGCTGGATATTCATCGACAAATCTTATGTATTCCCTGAGCCGGCGAACCCATGGTATGAAAGCCGTCCGCAGACGATCACCCTGGGTGACCTGTCGGGATGTGAGTACCACCTGGATTTCATCGGTATTAAGATGGGAGATGTCAACATGACCGCATCGCCTTCAGACTTTGGCGGACTCGACTTCAGGAATGAAGAAGGTCAATTCAAATTTGGAGTGCTCGATCAGGAACTTGAGCAGGGGCAGGAGTATAACATCACCTTTACGGCTCCCGATCTGGCAAAAATTAGAGGATACCAGTTTACCTTGAATTTTGACCAACAATTCCTTGATTTTGTTGAAGTTGTGGATGGTATAGCCAATCAGGATAACTTCGGTTTGGACTTTTTGGACAGAGGACTTATCACCACAAGTTGGCATAATCCAAATGGAAATACTATCTTTGTTAGTAAGGAAGATGTTCCACAGATGTTTAAATTGAAATTCCGCGCCAGGGAACACGTTTCCAGCCTGAGCGAAGTCCTGAGTATCGGCTCTGCCTTTACGCCGGAAGAAGCTTACGGTAAAAACGGCGAACAACTTGGTGTTGACATTCAATATTACCTCCAGAGCGAACCGGTAGCAGCAGTCGGTTACAATTTTGAATTGTATCAAAACGTACCGAACCCGTTTACCCATAGTACCGTGATCGGTTTTGAACTGCCACACGATGCAGCCACAACGCTGATCATCAGAGATGTTTCGGGAAGAGAAGTGAAAAAGATCTCCGGCAACTTTGAAAAAGGTTACAATGAGATCACCCTTGAAAAAGGAACCTTAACCTCAGGCGTTTATTATTACACGCTGACTACGGGTGAGTTTACCGCTTCCAGGAAAATGATTGTACAGCAATGATCCTTTTAAAAAGTGATCTAAAGATATTTAACGCGTAAATTTGTTTCATGTGAAGAAGGGGCGGAGCAGTTTTTTTCTGCTTCGTCCCGTTTTTTACTTTCTTTTTCCCTCTTTTTCTTTAAACCTTGTCGATTCTACCCTGTGTGAAAAAATGAAGGCCTGGAAGGGTAATCCCTTTTTGAGGCTATTCCCCATGTTTTTCTAAAAATCGAATGAAGTTTTTTGTCATAGTACGGTATCCTTTTTAATTAGTGAATCATTTTAAACGGTGAATTTTGAGATTGGCATCTTCGAATGCTTCTAAATTCGTTAATCGATATTCGATATGCTTCGGTTCTGGCTCAGTATTTATGGAACAGCAGAAAGTAGAATCTCCAATCAATTGAAGGCCGATCCAGGTACTTTGTGCCGGGGACAGGTTCCCTGCATTGTGTAACATGAATTGTCGGGATTTCTAATGTAAAAGTTTATCTAATTATTTTGATCCTCTTTTTTCTCCCAAAATCATCAAAAGAAACATAAAGTTGTCCCTGCAGGTTATGTCCCTTTTCGAATTAAACAATCCCGGCGGAATCTTTTCCGTCGGGATTTGTTATTTGGGGAAACAAGGGGCTGTTTTAAAGGTTTTGAAATCAAAAATAAAAAGAGAGGCAGACGATTCGCCTGCCTCTCAAAATACGAGCATATTTCAGAACTGCACGGGGCCTAAGCAATGCATTTTTAAATGATCATTAAATAAGCCCCTATTGTGCCATTTTTTTGTTAGTGGCCGCCACCATTTCCATTTCCACCGCCGCTACCACCATTTCCGTTTCCGCTACCAGTACCGTTTCCAGTACCGTTTCCATTTCCAGTACCGTTTCCATTTCCAGTACCGTTTCCACCGTTGTTATTCCCAGTTCCGTCATTATTATAAGGACAATCGCCATTGTTACCACTTCCTCCGTTACCTGTTCCGTCATTTCCATTAGGACATATACCTGTTCCCGTTCCCGTTCCGTCATTTCCATTAGGACAAACTCCTGTGCCGTTTCCACCATTGCCATGAGATCCCATGCCTGTATGGTTGTTCGGACAATCTATTCCACTGCTGCCCGGAGTACCGCCTGTGAAACACATTTCACCTCCACGTTCTCTTGGAGAATCAAGTATTTCATTGAATAATTCAGGGGTGATGTATTGAGGCGCATAAACAACGTCAAGTGCAGTGAGTTGTCTGGTGAATGCGCGGAGGTGATTGCGTGAACCTTTGGTCAATTCATTGAATGCGGCGAGCAAATCTTCATTGTCCACCACTGCTGAGAGATTCATTAAATCGAAAATATCCACATCTTCAATGGTTGCTCCCACCTGAAAAGCAGCGATGAGGCTCTGACTTCCCTGTTCCATCAAATTGTTATACAACGCCTGAAGTTCGCTATTGACGAAAACCCCGGCTTCATTAGCCCCGACGGGATCGGTAAGCTCATACTTTTGAAGCAGACACAACATGACATCCATGTGTTGTTGTTCGGATTTGGCAATATTGGCAAATACCCTGCTGTTCCACAATGCGTTTAATCCCAAATAGACGTCTCTCGCCATTTTTTCTTCTTCCCGCATCAGGAGCAATCCGTTTATTTCTTCAGCAGATAATGTTTCTAAGGGATAATTAGTAGTGATGCAGCCACATAAATCAAGGGTCAAATTGGTAACGGCGGTGGCACTTCTCGAATCCGTTATTTCATCACTAAAGGCATTATTATCGATGCCGGCAACTTCTGTTTGACATTGGGTGGTAAATAAAGCAATGACTGCTAAGACGATCAGGCCACCCAGACTTTTCCAAAAATAATTTTTCATAACCTATATTTTTTTGCGTGATTAAAATGAATATTTTTTTGTGTTCATTTACTACTACGCAACAGGTTACGACTTCTTTCATTTTTGGAAAATATTTTTACATTTTACATTTAATATTCTACATTTTACATTTAATAAATGGTTCAACCCTTACGTCAATTGCCTTGTCTGCCCTGCCTTCTGACCCGGTTTTCAGGACCACCCCACGGACGAATTTCTTCTGCCTGGAATGTTTTTTTATCCAACAATTTTCCTATGATTTTTACTTTTTCACCTTGTTCCAAAAGCACTACGGGTGGGATAAAAGCACCTTCATAATGAACTTCCCATATTTTGCCTTCAAAATCTTCAATATGCATCAGGTCAATTCCAGTATCTGAAATGGTTCCGGACAGGAAACCTTCCTGAGGGTTCATCCATATTTTCATTTTCTTTTCCTGCAGGCTTTCATAAAGGCTTATCTTGTTGGCAAAGGCATTTTCCAGTTTTCCTGCCCCGCCACCGATAAAAAACAAGGTGCCTGCCAGTATACTCAACGCTGCTGAGGCGCCCACCAGCCTGGATATGGTAAGCTTGTACCCTTTTTTTGAATATTGTATGCTGTAAATGGCCAGCAACAGAAAAATGATCAGGGAAAGGATCCAGAAAAATGGTAACAGCCCGAGGAAGAATTCCAGTTTTGAATGCGACATGTGGGAGATCAGGTCGAAATCGGTTTGCTGAATGCTGAATAATACGATGGAAAATGAGATCGAGCCTAATGCTACGGCAAGGATAAATGCCGCCCATACAGCTGTATTTTTTAAGATAAAACGCCAACGTGGTATGGGTTGGATTTTTTCTGATTTTATTTTGTCGATTATTTTTTTTGAATTATCCATGGTTCAAATTTTAAATTGAAAACAATTATTCCACTGTTACGGGCGGACCTATAAAAAAAATTTGTTGCCTCCTATTTCAATAAAAGCTTTTTTCGCCCGGTTGATTCTCGTGGCAACGGTGCCTTCCGGTATTTTCAATACGTCGGATATTTCTTCATAACTCATCATTTCGAAAAATTTGAGCACTAATATTTCTCTGTATTTTATGGGCAATAATTGAAGGATTTCCTGGATCATCAATGCTTTATTTTCTTGATCGTCCTCGTCATCTAAGGTTTCCGCCTGAGTTTCAAAAAGATTTTCATCCAGTTCCTGAACCTGATCCTTGCCATAAGACTTTTTTTTGCGCCAAAAGGAGACCGTTTCATTGTGAACAACCCGGTAAATCCAGCTGGAAAATTTCATGGTTTGATCAAAATCATGGAGGTTACGCCATATTTTTATATAGGCTTCCTGAAGGATATCCTCGGCTTCTTCAGGAGATGAGAAGGAAATACGTTTGATATAACGAAGCAACTTCGGCTCGTACCTTTTGTAAAGGCACATAAAATAATCCACCTCCTGGAGGGACTTTCGGACGACTTCCAGGTCACTGAGCTCATTACAATTTTTTTCCGTTACATGCATGAAGAGAGGTGTTAATCGGCTTAATTTTTGATTGTCTTCCGGCGATTACCTGATCAAGAGCAGTTTTGAATGCTCTTTGGCCCAAAGTGCATGTTTCATGCCGGCCGGAAGTACAATGGTATCATTGGGATCCAAAGCGTGTTCCTTACCATCCATTGTCAAGACAACAAATCCACTGATCAGTATCAGGAATGCGTCGATGGGGGTGGAATGTTCGGGCAGCCCCTGACCTTCTTTCATTACCAGGTGCAATATGGTGGTATTTTCGTTTTCGAAAATTTTTTCTACCTTTTTCGTTTCTCCAAAATCTGTAAAATCATCCAGATTTTTGACAATGTTTGATATGAACATATGTTTATTGTTTTGAATAGCCGAAGATAAGGCAATTCAATACAATTTACCAGTTTCAGATCCTCTTTCTATTCTTTTTGAATTTTGTAAAGCAGTCCGGTTTTTTTTTCGAAAAAAAAATTCCGTAAAACGAAAGAAAATAAAAACAGCTGCGTAGTACAGATTGAAAGGCAATTTGAATTAAGCCTTTCTTATAAAAAACAAAAATAAAAATATGGCTAACTAATTACATGTATAAGTATTTATTAGTTCATTAAAATTTAAAGTTATGAAAATGCAAGCGAAGTTAAGATGGTACAACAACCTGTTGCTCCTCTCCATGATGATGTTTATTGGTATGGGAGTAACTTACGCCCAAGGCGGGCAGGGAAACGGAAAAGCCCAAAAATTCACACAATGTGATAAGAATGGGGATGGATTCGTAAGTGCCGGAGAATGTCAAAATACTCAAATGGGTAATTTTGACCAGAACGGAGATGGTATGCTTAACCGAAAAGAATACCAAAAAATGAAAAAGTCACAAAAAAAGAATCAAATGGGCAATGGCAATGGCAATAAAGGTCAAAAAGGACAAGGAAAAGGCATGAAAAATGGCTCAGGTAACGGACAACGACTAAGAGATGGTTCCGGTACAGGCACTCCTCAGCGCCTCAGGGATGGTAGTGGTAGTGGCCAGCAATTGAACAGAGGCACTCGCTCAAGCGGCGGTAACGGACGCCGGGGCGGTTAATGACACCGAAATAGCTGTTTAACTGTTAAAATATTGATGATTTAAGTTTTAAATTTGTTTACGGATGGCTCCAGTGTGGGGCCATCTTTTTTTGCTTAAAAAATAGACATCCCTGTTTTGGTTGTCAGTAGTTCAAGGGTTTTCATGCCCAACACGGAATTTCCTTTTTTATTGAGTCTCGGACTCCATACAGCCACGCTGTAAGTTTCCGGATAAACCGCCACGATACCACCGCCAACGCCGCTTTTCCCCGGCAATCCTACCTTAAAAGTAAATTCTCCCGCTTCATCGTAAAAACCACAGGTCTGCATCAGGGCATTGATGCGCTTGATCTGGCTGGAAGTGAGAAATTCTCCGGTAATGCTCAGTTCTCTCCCATGATCGGCAAAGGGCAGGTAAGCCTGGGCCAGCTCCTTACACGACATTTCAATGGCACAAATGTGAAAATAAAAATCGAGTACCGCGTCCACCTCATTATGAATATTGCCAAAAGATTTGAGCAGGTAGGCCAGGGAAGCGTTCCTGTGGCCCCATTTTTTTTCAGAAGCCGCTACATCCAGGTTGTAATTGATGCTATCCGTTTTCGCCATTTTCCGGACGAAGTCCAGGAAATCTTTTTTCGGATCCCTTAAGAGGGAATAAAGGATATCGGCCACGACAATGGCACCGGAATTGATGAGGGGGTTTCTCGGGATGCCTTTTTCATATTCAAGCAGGGCCAGGCTGTTGAACGGATGCCCGGAAGGTTCGACTCCCACACGTTTCCAAATATCCTTCCCAATAATGGAAATGGCCAGCGCTACCGAAAGGACTTTCGAAATACTTTGAATGGAAAATCGCTCATCGCTGTCCCCAAGGGAGAAGGAAGTTCCGTCCAGAAAGGTGAGATGTATCCCGAATTTATCAGGATCTACATTGTTCAGTTCCGGGATATAGTCCGCCACTTTCCCTTGACCGGCAAAAGGAGCGATTTCCTTTTTAATGTCCGCTAAAATTTGTTGATAGTCCACCGGGAGATTTAGTCTGCTACGATGGCGATCTTGAAATCCGGGCTGATCGCCAGCCTTGAAATATTGCGAATATCGTAATAACGCAAGTCGGCAATTTCCACCCAGTCCTCATCCGTAAACTGGTTGAATTTAAAAAGTTTACTGCCACGTCCCATCACAAAAGTACCGTCGGGGAACAACGCAAAATCCTCGCACCCTTTGAGGGTTTCAATGATGGTCCTCGGCTGTTGCTCCGGGTGGTAGAGATTTTTTTCCAGTAGGTACCAATTATCGCTGTATTCTCCTTTTTGGACATACACCAGGTTTCCGTTGGGTAATTTTTGAAAGCAGCGGCCCACGTTTGTCGCCAGGGGCGTCACCTCGTCGGTACGGGTATTGGCGATGGCGAGGTAATTGGGATTATCCACGATACAAACAGCCACCTCGGTGCCATTGAGCCAGTAATAATAACCTACATTGGTCAGGTATTTGAAAACAGGCTGCCCCTTGCTTAGCCGGTCAATAGGGAACTGCCATAACCGGAGCAGGGTGTCTCGCCCGGTATATTCCTGCCGGATGGCGGAAAAGCTGTAATAATCGAGCATGCGCTGAGCAGAAAATTCCCCTTCGGGAGTTTCGGTTACTTTTACCTTGGTATTGGTACTGAGGTCAAGCATGTAAAGATCCGTCTGAGAATCCTTGGGCGTTTGTACGCTGATGTAAAGCTGGGTCGGGCTGAAAAAGGCCGGTTGATTGTTGTAGCCGCTTTCGTTGAAATAAGTCAACCACTTGGCATTATTGAAATTGTAGGCACTATCCGAAACCTGCTTAACTTCAAAAAGATAAATATTGGATTTGGGCAATTGGGCTTCAACGGGCACCCAAAGGATTGCAGCGAATAGAATGGTGTTGAATATTCTCAGCATGATCTTATTTTTATGGGTAAAGTTAGTATATTTTGCGAAATTGGTTCCCATTAGAATTTTGAAAATCAAACGATCTGTGAAATCATTCAATCTTTATGCCCTAAGGACCCATTGCCAAAAGTGTAGCCATCCTTGAAACGGCACATTCCCGTGAGAGCGGTTTTACCATTTTAGCCAAATCAGTCGGCCGCATTTTCCTGCCACAGACGGCTGTCGACAGCCTGTGCACCCGGGTAACAACGACAGATGTTTTTATTGATGCTTACCTGCCGGAACATTAGATTGGGTAATTTTTACTCATTTCTACAATAAAATTTATTATATTGCAGGGACAGAAAATCGAATTATTCACCAAATCAATTCATTATGGGAGGTTTTATTTACTTCATTTTAGTAGGTGCATTAGCCGGCTGGCTGGTGGGCACCCTTTTTAAAGGCGGCGGATTCGGGATTTTGGGTAATATCGTTGTCGGTATCATCGGAGGAATTCTCGGTGGCTGGGTTTTTGGTCTTTTGGGTATTTCCACCAATGGTGGGCTCCTGGGTTCAATCATTACAGCAGTCGTCGGCGGCGGTTTGCTGGTTTGGTTGCTAGGTATGATTAAAAAGTAAAAATCGATTTTTACTCATTGAAGGAGCCCGGTTAGTATAACAACTAACCGGGCTTTTATTCATTTTTTATAGATTATTTAATCGAAAAAATTCCGTAAGTTTACACCATGTCAAACGTCAAACCACATTCGCTTTTTTCCGATTACGATCTTTACCTTTTCCGGTCGGGCAATCATTTTCGTGCCTATCAGAATTTAGGAAGCCATCCCCTCAAACTGGATGGTGAGCAAGGTACTCATTTTGCCGTATGGGCACCCCATGCGCGTTATGTTTCCGTTATTGGGGACTTCAATGAATGGGACGATCAGACCCATAAACTTTTTCCCCGGCTGGATCAATCAGGCATTTGGGAAGGGTTTATTCCCGGGCTCAATAAAGGGACCGTTTACAAATATCGCATCCAATCCAATACAGGACAATTACTCGATAAAGGGGACCCTTATGCTCGGCTTTGGGAAGTGCCTTCCAATACAGCTTCTGTCGTCTGGGACCTGAATTACAAGTGGAAAGACGATGAATGGATGAAAAATCGCAAGGCCGATACCGGTTTTTCGGTTTATGAAGTGCATATTGGTTCCTGGAAAAAGAAAAATAACGGCGACGAATCGCTGACCTACCAGGAGATGGCCCGTGAACTCGTGCCTTATGTTAAAAAAATGGGCTTTACACATGTGGAGCTCATGCCTGTGATGGAGCACCCCTATTTTCATTCATGGGGATACCAGATCACCGGGTATTACGCACCAAGCAGCCGCTTTGGCAAACCGGAAGACCTGATGTTTCTCATCGATAAATTCCACCAGGCCGGCATCGGGGTGATCCTTGACTGGGTGCCTTCGCATTTCCCTACAGATGCGCACGGTCCGGGATGGTTTGACGGCACACACCTCTATGAACATGCTGATCCCCAGAAGGGATTTCATCCCGACTGGCAGAGTTTTATTTTTGATTATGGGCGTAAGGAAGTGAGGAATTTCCTTTTCTCCAATGCCATGTTCTGGCTGGAATATTACCATGCCGATGGCATCAGGGTGGATGCTGTGGCCTCCATGATTCATCTGGACTATTCCCGGGAGGAAGGCCAGTGGACCCCGAATAAATACGGCGGCAACGGTTACCTGGAAGCCATTGATTTTGTCAAAGAATTAAATATGGCCATTCATCGGGAATACCCGGGGACGGTCGTTATTGCAGAAGAATCAACGGATTGGCCCGGCGTGACCCGGGACGTGGAATGGGATGGTCTTGGGTTTGACCAGAAGTGGATGATGGGCTGGATGAATGACACGCTGGAGTATTTTAAAATCGATCCATTATTCAGGAAATTCCACCAAAATAAAATCACTTTTAGTTTCACCTATGCCTTCGCTGAGAAATATATGCTTCCGCTTTCACATGATGAGGTGGTGCATGGAAAGGGTACACTCTTCACGAGAATGCCGGGCGATGAAGCCCAACGGTTTGCCAACCTAAGGCTGCTTTTCGGGATGCAGTGGATGCACCCGGGGTCCAACCTGCTGTTTATGGGAGGTGAATTCGGACAAACGACCGAATGGAACATCGAGGTGGGACTGGAATGGCACCTGCTCCAATACGATAATCATAAAGGGGTGCAAAAATGGGTGCAAAAACTCAATGATTTTTATAAAAAAGAACCCGCCCTGTCTGAATACCAGTTCGATTACCGAAGTTTCGAATGGATCGATGGCACCGACAGCAATCAAAGTGTCGTTGCTTTCCTGAGAAAATCGGAAGATGAAAAAGATACCCTCGTTATTGTATGCAATTTCACACCTGTAGTGCGCCAGGGATACAGGATTGGCGTACCCATGGAAGGAAAATGGAAAGAAGTACTCAACAGTACCGATGAAGATTATGCAGGAGATGGAATGGATGCTAATAGCACCCTGACTGCTTCAGAGGAAGGGCATCACGGCAGACCTTTTTCGATAGAGGTGACTCTGCCGGCATTGAGTATAGTTGTTTTTAAAAATGAACCCGCAAAAAAAGGCAAAAAGGTCGCTAAAAAGTGATTCGAACGCCTTCATTAGAAACATTATTCAAAAAGTGAAGAAAAAGAGCGGAACGCCTAAGGCTATGGACAAAAGGATCATCCCAGCTTTCCTGCAATGAACCCTGTCGTCCATGCCGCCTGGAAATTGTAGCCTCCGGTGATGCCATCGATGTCTAAAAGCTCCCCGGCGAAATAGAGGTTTGGGCAAACCAGGCTCTGCATGGTATTGAAGTCCACACTTTCCAGGCTGATGCCTCCACAGGTGACAAATTCTTCTTTGAAGGTCGTTTTTCCACTGACGGCATAAACGTCATTAGTGAGCACTGTTACGAGTTTGTTGATGCCTTTTTTGCCCAATTCGCTCCACCTTTTGTTTTCGGGAAAATCGCATTTTCCCAACAGGTAAAGCCATAACCGCTCCGGTAAAAAATAGGGACGAACATTCGAAAGTATTTTATTGGGATGGGAATGTACAATTTGATTCAAGGCTTCGCTGACCCGCTCAAAGTTTTTCTCATTGACCCAATTTACCTGGACATTGAACCTGTAGTTCATCTCGCTCAGCAACCTTGCCCCAAAAGCCGATAATTTCAAAATGGCGGGTCCGCTCATGCCCCAATGGGTAATGAGCAGCGGCCCCCCGGCATGAAGCCCGGTCCCCTGAATGCTCACTTGTGAGTGCTCCACTACGATGCCCATCAAAGCAGTAATGGGTTCTTTGGGCATATTAAAGGTAAACAGGGACGGAACAGGTTCTTCGATCTTATGTCCCAACGATTCCAGCCATTCCAGGCCTTTCCTTTTTGGAGAACCTCCTGTAGCAACAATGACTTTGTCGAAGACATTTGTGCTAGAAATTTCCTCGGCAAAGGAAAGCTCCAACTTTCCGCCGGCCGGCTTGATGCTTTTTATGCCAACGCCCGTAACGATTTGGATGCCTTTTTTTTTGGCTTCCTTCATAAAACAATCGATGATGCTCTGGGAATCCTGGGAAACCGGAAATACACAGTTGTCCTCCTGGGTTACAAGGGGCACGCCCCGCGATTCAAACCATTCCATGGTGTGCCGGGTATTAAAAATACGGAAGGCTTTTTTTAATTTTTTCCCTCCCCTTGGATAGGCTTCCGACAATTCACTGATGGAAGTACAGCCATTGGTGACATTACACCTGCCTCCGCCGGAGACTTTTACCTTCGACAGCAGCTTTGGGGATTTTTCAAAAATGACCACCCGGGCATCAGGATAATTTTCCTTGACCGCAATGGCTGAGAAAAAACCCGCCGCTCCACCTCCTATAATGGCAATGTTCTTGTTATTCAAAGCGTTTTTTCTTTTAACGGCTAAGGGCTAACTGGTTCAAGTTGTTCAAATTGTTCAAAGTTGTTCAGTTGTTCCAAGGGTTAAAGGAGTTACTTTAGCCTTTAATCTTTAATCTTTAGCCTTTTAGTCGTTTTCAACTGCAAACTTAACTTTTTCTGCCACTCCGCCTTGTTGTATTTCCATAAAATAGAGTCCCTGGCTCAGGGAAGAAACATCCAGTTTAATTTGATTAAATCCGGATTCGGGCAGGAAAGCCTGTTGAAGTAATTGTTGACCAATGGCGTTATAGATCATAACCGATAGCTCCTCTTTGGTCGCACTTTCAAATTGCAGGGTTAATTCCGTGCTGGCCGGATTGGGGAAAAGGCTGATGGCAGCAACTTCCCTTTTTAAGACGATGCTGATTTGTTTGCTGTACGTAAAACTTCCATCCTGATCGATCATTTTCAAACGGTAGTAATTCATGCCGGGCAGCGCATTCCTGTCCGTAAAAGCATAACTGTTAGTGTTCGCATTTTGAGCCTTGGCCGGGATGCTGCCTATTTTGTGAAAATGAAAGGCATTGTCTGATCTTTCTATGTCAAAATTGGCCGTTCCTGATTCATTCATGGTGGTCCAGAACAGATCGACCTCCTTTTGATTGGCCTGGCCGCTGAAGGTCAACAGTTCAAGCGGTAAGGGAGTGGCCGGAGTGAAGTGGAAACGATAGGGGACTCTCCAGCTATTGCCTCCTACATTATTGTGAATGACCCTTAGATAGTAAACGTTTCCCGGATTCAGATCTGCCTTTGGAATATTCAGGAGGATCGCATTGGCGCCGGGAGAAAAAGTGGACCCATACTGGCCTGTGGTGGACATGGGCGTATAACTTCCCGGAGTGGAGGTGAAAAAGTCTATCCTCCCGCCCAGGTTGGGATTGGGGATGAATGCAACCTCCAACCCGGCTGTTGAAATTGTGCCCAACGTAAATTTAAACCAGTCAGGATCTGTATTAAAAGGTCCCTCGGGGGTGCTAATACTTCTTCTTTGGGGCATGCCTGCAAATTCAATTTCCGGCGCCACATCCCAGGCAAACTGAGGATAATCGCCTTCGTCCAACCCCCTCAAAACCGTATTGACATCACTATTGACCGTCAGGTGAGATTGGTCGGTCAGCAGGGAATCCGACAGACGGAAGGCCACCCCGTCGTTGGGTTTGGGGATATTGTTGGCGTAAAGCCACTGTCGTGACCAGGCGACTACGCCGTCCCCGTTGTCAACAGATATGTCGGAAGTGATCCAGGTGTAGCGGATATCCGTGGGCAGCGGCATTGACGGATTGTCGTAAGTGCCGTCCCATGGGTTGGAAAATCCTTGTTGTTGCCCATTGATATTGATGCCTATGATATTGGGACTGGTTTCATCTCCGTCGCAATCCACGTCGGCATTGGCATAAAACCAGGTGCCGATATCGTCTTCGTCTCCCCCGAACAGGTAATTGCCCGGACAATCATCCAGGTCTAGGAATCCGCATCCGTAGCTGTATCTCAGATCACGCACAGCTTCAGAGGTAAGATCGGGGAGACCGTCCCTGGTGGAGTCTTCCTCATGATCCGCAAAACCGCTGATGTTGCCCATCGTATTACTACCGCGGTGCGGGGTGCTTGTGGTGACCAGTTTGGCTACTTTGTGCCCGTCTGAACTGTTGGGATCCACCCACCAAATGTGGTTGCCACTGGCATCGGTACGCTGCAAATATTCCCTGGATTCCAATCCTCCCATGGAATGAGCCATGAGGATGACTTTTTCTTTCCCGGGGTTGGCGGCCAGCACTTTTTTGATCATTTCGCCCAGCGCATACCCTTGTTTGTAAATGGCGGATTCATTGCTGTCGGAGGCCCAGAAACTCGGGCTGCCGCCATCGTGGATCAGAATTTGAGGGTTGGAGGTATTTTCGTTCCAGTAGTTATCGAGATTAATGGCATAAAGACAACCCGGAGCCAGGTCATTGGTCTCGTTGGTGAACGTGATCAAAACATCATCATCATTGGTATGGGGAATCCCGTCATTTCCCCAGATATAAGTCCCTTCCTGCGCGTTGACTACGGCATGGAAGACATCCGCCAAACCACCCCAGACGGACTGGAAATCGCCATTGTTGTAAACGGAGCTGAAGGAGCTCTCTGACCCGGTCCAGCCGTGCAAAAAAATGATCGGGTAGGGGCAATCCCCTGCCTGGGCAAATAGCCTCGAAGTAGAAAGAAATATTCCAAGAATGAAAACGGGGAGTAAGAATCTTTTCATGAAATTTGAAATTTAAGGTCTTGATCGAATGGATGTAAAAGCGCGATATACCGGCACCAAATTGTTATGTTAAAGATAAAAGAAAATTTTTAATCGGTGGGTCATTATCATAAAATGTTAAGAAGGATTTAAATTCGTCATTCCCCCCAACGGGGATCGTTGGAGTTTGAGTCTTGATGAATAAAGGGCGTTTGGACAAATGGTTCTAACCCCAAAATATTGATCAACTAAAATTTTAAGCTATGAAAAATCGTTTTTTTATTTTAATGCTGGGGACTGCTTGTGCTTGTACCTTATGGTCTTGTACAAAGAATCTTGAAAACACCGGATTTGCCTTTGGCGAAGTTTTTGAATTGAACTTTGCAGCACAAAAAACGTCTGATGACGGCGCTTTGTCTGTCCTTTTTTCAAAAATTGATGATTCCCGCTGCCCGTTGGAGTTAGACTGCTTTTGGGAAGGGCAGGCAGAGGTGACGTTAAAGGTTGCTGCATTGGGAGAAGAATCCCTTGATCTCAAATTAATCCTGAGAGCAGGATACGAAGCACTCGCCATCGATACCCTGGGCAATTATATTTATACCCTGGAAGAAGTATTGCCTTACCCTGTAGAGCCGCCAACTGCTAATGATAATGATTATGTGATCAAACTCAAGGTGGTGGAATTGTGAAAAAAATAACGATGCCCTCCCGAATCAACGAACGGGAGGGCATTTTTTTATTTCATAGGTGCTTGTAAGTTAAGCCTGCTATTTACCGGCCATGGGTTTTTTCGCCAGGATGGTCGCGTCCTCAACCAACCGGATCATTTCAGCCCGGTATCCATTGGTATCTTTTCCTTTCGCATTTTCGGCCATTTTTTTCAAACCGTTCCAACTGGAGGCCCCTTGATATTTAGAATCGCGGAGCAACAATCCGAATTCGGCTACAGCGGCTGACCATCTAAAATTATCCGAACTTTTCTCCCATGGAATATTCATATCCACCGCTCCTTTTTCAAGTAATTTACTTTTTTTGCCATCTGGTTCCTTGTATCGGAATTTGATATGCACCAATTCATTGGACTGACCTGAAAATGCGGTTGCCGGCTCAAGGTCAACCCTGGATTGATCCGTATCTACAATATAGGGCGTCTGGTAATTAGCGGGGATGATTTCATAAAGAGCGGTCACCGTATGTCCGGCGCCCAATTCTCCGGCGTCCTTGGTGTCGTCGTCAAAATCCTTATCGGCCAACAGGCGGTTTTCGTATCCGATGAGGCGGTAACCTTTTACCTGTTCCTGGTTGAATTCCAATTGTAATTTAACATCCTTGGCAATGGCGAAGATCGTTCCGCCAAATTCATTGATCAGCACTTTTTTGGCTTCATCAATATTGTCGATGTAAGCATGGTTGCCATTGCCTTTGTCGGCCAGTTTTTGCATTTTTGCGTCCTGGTAATTGCCCATTCCGAAACCGAGGACCGTCAGGAATACGCCACTTTCTCTTTCCTTTTCGATCAGCTTTACCAGGGCATCGTCATTGCTGACGCCTACGTTAAAATCGCCATCCGTAGCCAGGATAACCCGGTTATTGCCTCCCCGGATGAAATTTTTCCGGGCCATATTGTAAGCCAGTTCAATCCCTGCACCTCCGGCGGTGGAACCTCCGGCCTGCAAACGGTTGATGGCCGCTTTAATGCCTGGTTTGTCCGAG
Organism: Lewinellaceae bacterium; assembly: GCA_020636105.1. NCBI lineage: Bacteria > Pseudomonadati > Bacteroidota > Saprospiria > Saprospirales > Lewinellaceae > Lewinellaceae bacterium. Next base: position 2,057,938 of record JACJYL010000002.1, on the reverse strand, counting down.
CCATTGGTAGGATTCAGCACCACGCCAGCCGCACCGGCGTAAACGACGATGGAGACAAAATCATTCTGCCGGAGGTTGTCGATGAGCAGGTTGAGGGATTGTTGCAATAAGGGAAGTTTATTGGAGCTGTTCATACTGCCCGATACATCGATCAAAAATACGAGGTTGGTAGCGGGAAGATCTGCCTTGGCAATGCGTTTTCCCTGCAGGCCAATGTGCAGTAACTTATGGCCTTTTTGCCATGGACAATCAGCAATTTCCGTGATGATCTCAAAAGGGTGTTCCCCTTTTGGTTCAGGGTAGTCGTAGTTGAAATAATTGATCATTTCCTCAATGCGCACGGCATCTTTTGGAGGCAGGGCGCCATTGTTCACAAAACGGCGCATATTGCTGTAGGCCGCAGCATCCACATCTATGGAAAAGGTGGAGAGCGGCGTTTTGGTGGCGGCTAAAAACGGGTTTTCATAAATTTCCTCATACCGCTCAGCAGCATAATCCAGGAGGGTATCCATTTTTATGGTAGTAGCCCCTGTTTCAATGGCAGTTTTTGGTTTTTTTACATCGCCACTGGCCATGGAAACCGGAGGGGTTGGCTGGGGAGCCGGTGCAGGCTTGGGTTCATCGGCTTTTACCATTTGTTTCGGAGTTGTGGTGTTTGGCGGCGGCGGTGGCGCTACCTGGAGTGTTTGTGGAGCCGGGGGAGTGGGGCTTTTTTGATTTTTTTTCCCGTCAACATCATAGTTTTTGGTTTCGGAACGGGAGTCTTGTATGACCTCATCATCTTTTTGTATCCTGACTCCTGTTACTTTTCCACTCAGCGCATCAAAAATTTTTTTGTTTTGCCTGCGATTTTTTTGAAACTTTTCAGCCGTGGTGGTTACCGGGTACTCTTTTGATGCTGTTTCCTTAGTATAACCCACGACTATACATTCTTCAAGGGTTGTACTGACGGTCATGATTACATCCAGTATTTGACTTTTACCCAATTGAATTTCCCGGGGGGTAAATCCGATGTAACTGAAAACAATAATGGCTTTGTCATTGGTAACATTCAGGCTGTATTTGCCGTCAATATCTGTCATAGCACCTCTTTGGGTTCCTTTTTCCAGGACAGAGGCACCCATTAAAGGGTTTCCATTATTATCCCTGACCGTTCCTGTAATCGTAATGTCTTTGTCTTGTACAAAAAAGGATCCTTTGTACGTTGAAGTTTGCGGTGTTACAAAAGCAGCTGCCGCGAACAACACCACGGCAGCTGTAATAAAATAGAACAAATTTTTCATAGCTTTACAATTTTAAGTTTTAGTTACCCGAAGGATGCACCGTCTTGTCAAATTACACACGAGCAGGAATTTTATTTTGAATTTTCTCAGGAATGCTTAAACTCTGGAGCCGAAATAATGATGATTACAGCGATGAGGAATTGCTGAATCTTTACCTTAAAAGTGACGACCTGTCGCATTTGGGCGTATTATTTCAGCGGTATATGGAATTGACTTTCGGAGTTTGTCTTAAGTATCTGAAGGATGAGGCCCTTGCGGAAGATGCGGTGATGAATATATTTGAAGAGGTGGCACAAAAGGTAAAAAAACACGAAATTGCAGCATTCAGGGGATGGCTCTATGTATTGAGTAAAAATCATTGCCTGATGAAACTCAGGAAGGATAAAAAACATTTGAGTGTAAATATTACGCCTGAAAATATGTATTCTGCAGAAGAAATGCATCCTCTGGATGAACCCTCCGAAGCAGAAGAAAGAGAAAAACATTTGATAGATTGCCTTGAAACGCTCACGGCACTACAAAAGGAGTGTGTCGATATGTTTTATTACCAGGGGTATTCTTACAAAGAGATCGCAGAAATGAAAGACGAGGAAATCGGAAAAATCCGTTCCCATATTCAGAATGGCCGACGAAATTTGAAAATATGTATTGAGAATAAATATAACCAGAGTGGAGAGTAAAGAGTTAGCAACCAGCACCAGCAACAAGTAACAAGTAACAAGTAACAAGTAACAAGTAACAAGTAACAAGTAACAAGTAACCAGTAACCAGTAAGTAACCAGTACCATCACGAAAAAAGAAACAAAATATCACTTAATCGACGCCTTCCGCAAATGGTTGCGGGGAGATGCACGGAAAAAAGACGAGCAGCTGCTTGAAAAGGCAGCCGTGAGCGATCCTTTCCTGGCGGATGCCATGGAGGGATATCGTCAGTTTCCTGAAGGGGACCACGAAGCAGCGCTGGCTCGCTTGAAGGATAAATTGCTGCACCGTAGCGGAAATCGCAAAGGAGGATTTGTTCTTTGGCGCATCGCTGCGGCAGTGGCTCTGCTCCTCCTGGCAGGGGGCGTATTTTGGATGGTAAACGATAATTTTGGCTGGAAAGATTCAAATATGGCTTATGAACCTTCGGACACCCGGTCAGAAAATAAACCACCCGCCGAAACAAAATCACTTCCCGGGAAACAAGAAGAAGGTTCCCGGGCTGATACTGCATTTTACCATGAAACGAATGAACCGGAGTCGCAAATTGCCCAGGTGCGCAAGGCGAAAAAAGACCCCGGAAATCTGAATAAACCGGCTCCAGGAGGAGTTAATATTAAAGAGCCCAATGCTCAGGCACCTAAGGAATCCCCTATCCCTACCTCACCAGCTGTGGTGTCCGATGATTTGCCTGATACAAGGGAGGATCAATTGAAGGAAACAATCGTCCTTGCAGAAGAAAGCACGGAAGCAAAAACTACGGTAATGGATGCTGATGTTGTTAATATGGCGGATATTGAGGACGAATTTCAGCAAGATTCTATTAATAAAGCGGGAATGGCCAAGGCACCTGCTGCGGCCTCAGGAGTCAACACGAAAAATATTTTTACCGCGCAACCCGATGTGAAACCTGCGGGTGGCTTCCAAAAATTCGAGCAATACCTGGAGCAAAACAAAGTCCTTCCAGATTCGGTCATGACAGGAGAAGTTCTCTTACAATTTGTCGTGGAACCCAATGGTAAGCTTACCCATATCAAAGCCCTTCAATATTCTGTAAAAGTGATGGAAGCAGAAGCCATTCGCCTAATCACCAACGGTCCCTTATGGGAAAATAATACTGGCACCTCCCAGGTGACCGAGTATGTGGTTAAGTTTTAGCCTTCATCATACAGCATTTATTTGCCCGCTGCTGGAATTTTTTCATGGGAAAGCAGTTCCATGAGTCGTTGCATGGCTCGTTGATTCTCTTCCGATTGTATGGCATCCAGTAAATTCTTTTTTTCAAGTGCGCTAATGTGGAAGGATACGGGCGGTGATGGAGTTTCCGCATCCAAAGGAGTATAATTGAATCGTACCAGCTCAAAATGGTCCCTGCCCAGAAGATCCATCACAAATCCGAGGTTATTGTCCTGTTCAAAACCCTGAACGGTAAACATGAGTCCCATGAGTCCGAGTGGTTCAATGAGTCTTTCAATAGTTCCCTGGTTCCTGTTGGGAAGGATCGATCCCGTTTTTTCAGCACTGTTGATCTGAACAAGAACTACCCCACTTGTATTTTCCAATATCCAGGCTTTAAAAGTTTGCAGGAATCGGGTAGCTGACAGGACCCCGAAATTGTCGCGAAAGCCGGCATCTATGACCTGTATTTCCGGAGAACTTGGAAGGTGTGCATTAGGTAAAACATAAGGATAAGTGGCGTTCATTCTAAGGGCAGATGTGAAGTGCAGCGCCCCAGGATTGTGGGCTGCAAACAGCCAGCCAAAATCTACCGCATCTATATCCACCTCCCCGTGAAGTTGAAGCCCTGCCGGAGCGAGCATCATAAACGATACGCCCTGTGGTGATATGATCAACCGACGAGCATCATTGATGATGGAAGGGGTGATGTACATCATGGGGATAATGCCTTCCGCTTCGGGTTGTTGATAATCTGCGAGTTTTTTTTGTAACACAAAATCCGTATTTTCATTGAATTGCCTTTCAAAAATATAACCCCGGTCCTTGTAATAGGTTTGTTCCCCGGATTTGAATTTGGCAAAAGGAAGGAACAGGTCGTTGGCCACCCAGGTAAAGGAGACGGAGTTGAGCAGGTCTTTGGTAATATTATCCAGGTACGCCTGACTATATAGATCCAGCAGGTCTCCTTTTTGTTTTCGGAGATAGAGTTCCCTGAGGTACGCCGCTCCCAGCATGCCTCCGGAAGCGCCGGTGATGAGTACATTGCTATGCAAAAATCTACCCTGGGTGAGACTGTCGGCCAGCTGTATGTTCCTAAAGGCCCAGGCGGCAGCTTTTAAACCGCCGCCGCTGACACAGAGTATCGTGAGTTTTGGTTTTTCCCCGTTGCCGGGGTCGTTGATTTTTCGCCAGTTATCCAGGATTGTTTGTGTTGCGGCAATATCTTCCTCAATGATCCCGGTATCGGATATTCTTTTGAGTTTTTTAGCGTTGTATTTCGTCGCCGGCACCGAATAATCCAAGCCATAAACGAGATTGTCCCGGTGGAAAAAATCAAAACTCGTAAGATGGTTGATGAGAAGAAGCACAACAATAAAAACGATTACGTTCCATTCGCCGAACCAGTAGCTTATCGCTCCGATAAAGGCGATCAGGATACTCAGCAGGATCAGGATACTGGCTCCTGCAGGGATTCGGGATGCAGGATAATCGATCAGTAACCCCAGCAGGATAAGAATGAAAACTGTCAGCAATTGAAAAAGGAGTGCATTCAGGTGGTTTTGTTTGAAAATGCTCCTGAGGAAACTCGATTCATAATGCGCTACGCTCCTGACGATCTTCGGGCGCATAAATTCATTGAGATAAATTTTCACCCTTTTATTTTGCTCAGGCTGCTTGATGTAATCAATGTCTATATTGGGACGGCTGGGGGCTAGTCCAGGGATGAGGTGGGGGAGTAGCCGGTTTCGCTTTTTGTAAGAAGAAATATCTTTATTGGTAAACTGGAAATAAAGGGCATACAATATCAGTGAGGTTAATATGCCCAGCATGAACCCCAGGGTGTAAAGCATGATATCAGAGGGGGGTAACCGTCCGAAGGTGGACTGAAAGTAGGTGACCCGGGTCAGGTAAAAAAGGACGAAGGTAGCAGGTATAATGAAATTGTTGATGCAAAATTTGGTAAACGGCCGCGCCAGGGAAGCGAGAAAAGGGAATTGATGGACTGTTAAAAGATAGGTCGCCAGATTCCAGCTCATAAAAAAAAGCCCGTAAGCTGCCCCTACGATAAAAAAACTGACAAAACCAACTCGACCAAAATATTCAGGATCAAGGAACAAACTGGGAAAGCCGAGGTTTCCTCCAAGGATTCCTGTAATAAAAAGTACAAGGGAAACCCATATAGTCACAAGGATTAAATTACTCCGCAGGTGCATTATGGTCAGTTGCACCGGAAAAGAGTGGTATATATCGTTCAACCATTGTTTCATGAAGGCTTTTTTTAATTTACTGGTTTAAAAAAATCCAAAAAATAGTTTCATCCCGTAATATACAAAAACAACAACTTCAGAAAATTAATATCCCCGACAAAAGCCTTAACTTTGCAGGCTTAATTAAGAAAAAAGATAACTGCCGGACAGATTGTGATTGAATGATATTAGTTTTAATCAAAAATAATCGCATTCCGGTAAAACTATCAAAATATTTGAACCCATGAATATAACAGTGGTCGGAACGGGATACGTAGGACTTGTCACAGGAACTTGTTTTGCGGAAACAGGAAATACGGTAACCTGCGTGGACATCGATAAAGCCAAGGTGGAAAAAATGCAAAACGGCATTGTCCCCATTTACGAACCGGGACTGGAACTTTTGTTCGAAAGAAATTCCAGGCAAGGAAGGTTGAAATTTACCACTGACCTGGAAGAAGGAATAAAGGACGCACAGATCATTTTCCTGGCCCTGCCCACTCCTCCCGGGGGCGATGGTGCTGCGGATCTGTCTTATGTTTTAGGTGTGGCCAAAGACTTGTCGAAGATCATTACCGACTACAAGGTCATTGTCGATAAAAGTACGGTTCCGGTGGGGACGGCCGAAATTGTGCATAAGGCTCTTGCTGAAGGGCTCGACGAATCGCTTTTTGATGTAGTGAGTAATCCTGAATTTTTAAGAGAGGGCGTAGCCGTGGATGATTTTATGAAACCGGATCGGGTGGTCATCGGAACCAGTTCTGCACGGGCAAAAAAAGTGATGGAGCAATTGTATAAACCATTTTTACGCCAGGGCAACCCCATTTATTTCATGGATGAACGCTCCGCGGAAATGACCAAATATACCGCCAATGCTTACCTGGCTACCCGCATTACTTTTATGAATGAAATTGCCAACCTATGCGAGATTTTGGGGGCCGATGTGGACATGGTTCGCATGGGCGTGGGAAGTGATTCCCGGATTGGCAAAAGGTTTCTTTTTCCGGGAGTAGGCTTCGGGGGCAGTTGTTTTCCCAAAGATGTTCAGGCACTTTTCAAAACAGCTACAGACAATGGGTATGATTTTAAAATATTGAATGCTGTACTGAATGTAAATGACCGGCAAAGGCTTTTGGTAGCCGAAAAAATCATCAAATATTTCGGAGGCGATCTGAAAGGCAAAACCATCGCTTTATGGGGATTGGCCTTCAAACCCAATACCGATGATATTCGGGAAGCCCCGGCATTGTATACCATTGAAAAATTATTGGCTGCAGGAGCAAAAATTAAAACCTACGATCCCGAAGCTATGGATAATGTGAGGGAATTGCTCGGGGATAAGATTCAGTTTGCCGAAGATCAATACGATGCCCTGGAAGGTTCAGACGCTTTGGCAATACTGACAGAGTGGAGCGTTTTTCGAACCCCAAGTTTCACCGCCATGGATAAATTGATGCACAACAAGGTCATCTTTGACGGCCGGAATTTATACGACCTGGAAATGATGAAAGAACGCGGATACTATTACGATAGCGTAGGCCGGGCCGTAGTGAATCCGTGATCCGTTAAACCGTCAGATTCACCGTTAGCCACAGGCACCAAGTAACCAGCACCAAGTAACCAGCACCAAGTAACCAGTAACAAGTAACCAGCACCAAGTAACCAGCAACAAGCAAGTAACCAGCACCAAGTAACCAGCCACCAGCCATGCTTCAATTCAAAAATTTACCCGAAGGGAAAAAATGTATCGATCGCCCCGGCAGTTACGGCATCATCACCCAGGCGACCGAACTCGTATTGGTGCGGATAAGAGGATGGGGAGAATATTTTCTGCCTGGCGGCGGTATCGATGAAGGGGAACACCCGGAGCAGGCCCTGAAGCGGGAAGTGATCGAAGAAACGGGTTATAAAGTGACTGACCTGGAAAAAATTGGCGAAGCAGCAGAATACATTTTTTCTCCCGTGGCAGGGACCTACATCAATAAGCTGGGCATGTTTTATTCCGCCCGGATTACCGATCAGGATCACACCCTCATCGTGGAGGAAGATCACGAAATTGTTTTTTTGTCAGACAAAGAAGCCATTGAAGTGCTCCACCTGGACAGCCACAAATGGGCCGTGCAGCAATGGATCAAAAAAACAAAAAATACGAGGTGAAAAAACACGAGGTGACATCTTCGTGTATAGCTTTGAGGGCATGCAAAAAGGTGTCATCTCGTACACGAAAAGGCGATGTGACATCTTCGTGCACAGCCTTAGTGCAGGATAAAAGGTGTCGTCTCGTGTGAAAAAATGTCATCTCGTAACAAACAGAAAAAGCATCCGTCATGGAATCATCAAAAACAGCACTCATCCGATTTACCACCGCCGGTAGCGTCGATGATGGAAAAAGCACCCTCATCGGCCGGCTGTTGTATGATACAAAATCTGTTTTTGATGATCAGTACGATGCGATAAAAGCGGCCAGTGAGCGCAAAGGCGAAGACCACGTCAACCTGGCGTTGCTGACCGACGGGCTGAAGGCCGAACGCGAGCAAGGCATTACCATCGATGTCGCTTATCGCTACTTTTCCACCCCCAAACGAAAATTTATCATTGCAGACTCTCCCGGGCACATTCAATATACAAGAAACATGGTTACCGGGGCTTCCACCGCCAATGTGGCCCTCATTCTCGTGGATGCCCGCCAGGGCATTGTGGAACAAACCCGCCGCCATGCCTTTATCGCTTCCCTCCTGCAAATTCCCCATCTCCTCATTTGCATCAACAAAATGGACCTGGTGGATTACGATGAATCGGCCTTTGAAGCCATCCGGGAGGATTTTGCGGACTTTGCTGGTAAACTCAATGTAAAAGACTTACAGTTTATTCCCATCTCCGCGTTGAATGGAGATAACGTGGTTAAAAAAAGTGAACACATGCCCTGGTACGACGGAGGTACCTTACTTTATTACCTTGAGCATGTGCATGTTGGCAGCGATCATAACCTTATTGATTGCCGGTTCCCGATTCAAATGGTCATCCGGCCCAACTCCGATGCTTACCATGATTACCGCGCTTATGCCGGACGGATCGCCGGGGGCGTTTTTAAAAAAGGGGATAAAGTCACCTTATTGCCTTCCGGATTTTCTTCTGTCATTTCTGCCATCGAAACTTATGACGGAGAAGTCAGAGAAGCTTTCCCCCCAATGTCCGTTTCCATTCAATTGGAAGATGATCTTGACCTCAGCCGCGGGGATATGCTGGTGCGGGAAAACAACCAGCCCCAAGTGACCCAGGACATTGATGTGATGGTGTGCTGGTTCAGCTCAAAACCGCTGCAGGAGCGCGGAAAATACACCCTCCAGCATACGACCCGCGAGGTGCGTTGCATGGTCCAAAACATTCTGTATAAGCTGGATATCAATACGCTTCACCGCAACCAGGAAGATAAAATGATCGGGATGAATGATATCTGCCGCCTCCAACTCCGCACCACCCAACCACTTTTCGTAGATACCTACAATAGGAATCGCATCACGGGTAGCCTCATCTTCATTGACGAAGCCACCCATGAAACGGTAGGCGCGGGTATGGTGATCTAAAAAAATTTAAAATTTAAAATGATAAATTTTAAAGGCTAAAGGGGGCTTTCATAGCCTCCGGAAAATCATTCCTATTGAATTTACCATTTCCCTAATCCACCATTATTCCTCCCAATTTGATTTCTCCTGAAGGCATCTGATCCAGTTCCAGTGTGATCAGCACCACCTCCTTTCCGGTATCGTAGGTGATCTGTATGATATTGTTAGAAATATCCATGGTGGCCATTTTGGCATCCTTCAGATCATCGTGGAAAGACCGGAAGAATTTCAGGTGCTCATCCATGGATACAAAACCGAACAATTCTTCAGAAAAATTATCGCGAATGAACGATTCCCATTTTGCTGAATCCGGTTGGGCGATGGCTTCGACAAATCCATTGCCGATGGCCAGTGTCTCTTCCTGATTCAGCTCTACTCCGCTGCCCTCTGGATAAGTAGGCACGAAGTCGGGCGTAAAAATGATCCCGGCTATCTGAGAAGCGATGCGGTTGGCATAACGGGTGGAACGGTTGCACATCACGATGATGGTCACTTTTTCATCGAGGTAGCGCAGGAAATCGGCAAAGAAAATCCCGTTGCCGCCATTATGGGCGACCAGGTTGGTATTTCTCGGCGTGGGGAAAATGGCCCACCCGTAAGCGTAAAAGGAATTGGCACCTTCGCCTTCCCGAACAAAAGGGGTGTAATATTTTTCTTTGGCTTCTGCAGAAAGGATATCGTCCGTCAACAAAGCCTGGTGCCATTTATACATATCCTTCACGGTGGATAGAATGCCGCCATTGCCCTTGAGGTGCCAGGAAATATGGCCCGAAGTCCACTTTTCTGTGGGTTTGCCCCAACGAATATCGTTACGGTAACCGGTAGCGATAAGGCTGCCATTCCATTTTGGTAAAAGGTAACCGGTATTATTCATGCCCGCGGGTTGAAATAGGTTGTCGTGGAGGTAGGTTTCATAAGGCTTGCCACTCACCTTTTCAATGATCATGGCGAGTAAGGAGTACCCCACATTGGAGTATTCATACCCACTTCCGGGATTAAACATCAGGGGTTTGGACATGGCCAGGGAAATGAAGTCAGCGGTGGTAATGTCTTCATAATCATCCCCGATGGCTCCCGGGAAGCCGGCGCTGTGCGTCAGCAGTTGATGTAAGGTAATGCCCTTTTTATCGTCCGGTACATTGGCGAAATATTTGGACATGAGGTCGTTGACTGATAGTTTTCCGGCCATTTCCAATTTCAGAATGCCCGCCGCCGTGAACTGTTTGGTGATGGAACCGATGTCAAAAATAGTGGAGTCCGTATTGCGGATGTTTTTCTCCACATCGCTCAAACCATACCCGTCCGAAACCAGTATTTCTCCTTTCTGTGCGACCAATACGGCCCCGTCAAAACCCTGGGATTCAATGGTGGTGAGGTATTCCGATATTTTGTCTGCGGTATCCTTTTCTTCGGCAGGGCCAGCCGAGGGAGTGCAATGTTGAAAAATGAGGCACCCGAGTAGCACGATGAGTGAAGTTTTTAATTTTTGCATGATCTTTTTTTTTGCAAGTTTAAAGTAAGCATGATTACCGAACAAGAAAATGTTACGAACCACCCGAAAAGAGTTATGAATCCTAAAGTTACGGTAGATACTGTATTTTTTCCCGACTATGCTGGCGTTTCCGAAAAGATTAATGCTTTGGATTGTGATGTTTTTTTTCTATTTTATCGCAGATGAGGCTATGATTGCTTTGTGGTCCTTGTGTTTAACTGCTAAAAGTTCCCTTTAGGATGATTGTTCCTGTTTGAATAGCTTCCCATCCCATTTCATACCCGAAAACGCCCGTTCATCACAAGTTTTAGTACCGGTGATGAAATTTGATTAATTTTATTCCTTAATCGGAAACCTTTTTGGCGTCGATTACGCTGATAGCCACTGTTTTTTGGTGTGATGTATCCTTTGTATGCGACTCTCCATGGTTTCAATGGGATTAATTTTAATTAATAATCAACGGTGGGTAAATACTCCGAAATCTTCCTGAACATCCTTTTCTGGCTCGTCACCGCCTGGGTCATCTCCACCATGGTAGGCTTTAACCTGACGGAGGTAGAAATCATCACAGAAAACGATCTGTATCGGGAAACGCGTACCCACGGACCGATACAGGTCATCTCCTTTGCCGGGATACCGCCACGTGCGATCTTGTTTTATATCAATACTTTTTGGCTCATTCCATTGTTCTATCAGAGGCGCAGCCTGGTCCGTTATCTGGTCATGCTTGCGGTGGCTGTCGCATTTTGCGTAGGGATAGAACTGTTTGTGTTGCATTTTTCGGGTCAACTGTTCGACGGGCTTTATCTGAGACTGATCTCCATCATTTACGGCTTTTATCTCGCGGTGTCCATTGCTTACGGCACCATCCGTCAACAACTAAAACTGGACCGAAGACAGCAATTTCTGGTCAGGGAAAAACTGTCGGCGGAACTGCAGCTGATGCGTTCACAGATCAATCCGCATTTTTTGTTCAATGCCCTTAATAACCTGCTTGCCATTGCGGAGCGGCACGATCAGTCCGACATTTCCGAGGGCATCTCCCGGCTGTCGCATCTGCTGAGGTTCATCATTTACGATACACAGTCCGATTTCATTCCCCTGGAGCAGGAGGTGGAATTCATCCGCGATTACATCCGGCTGAATGGGCTGCGGTACAGTAAGGAGGATCCGATTGAGGTTCGCTTTGACGTGAATGGAGCCATGGAAGACCAAATGATCGCTCCGGCGCTACTCATCCCTTTTGTGGAAAACGCCTTTAAACACGGCCTGGATGCGGACAAAAAATCATTTGTACGGATGGCGCTGGATATTAAAGATAACGCCCTCACCTTCAACATCACCAATTCCATACATGAACAGCAGCGTGTGGCCATGCCTGGTCAGTACAGCGGGGTGGGACTGGAGAATGTCCGCAAAAGGCTGAAGCTGATCTACGCCCATCGGTACACGCTGGTGGTGGGGGAGGAAAGCGGCCTGTTTAAGGTGACATTAAAACTGAAACTGTCATGATACGAGCCATTCTTGTGGACGACGAGCCCAATGCCCTGGAACTGCTGGAGCTTTACATCGGCAGGATCCCGTTTGTCGATTGTGTTGCCGCCTTCCGCAACCCGCTTCAGGCCCTGGAATTCCTCCACCAGAACCCCGTAGACATCATCTTCCTCGACATCAACATGCCCCAGCTCTCGGGCATCTCTTTCCTCGAAACCCTGGAGGATCGCCCCCATGTAGTGCTGACCACCGCCTATGCAGAATACGCCGTCAAAAGTTATGATTTTGCTGTAGACGATTACCTGCTCAAACCCATCACCTTCGAGCGATTCCTGAAGGCTGTCAACCGCATCAAAAAGCTGGAATCACAGGAAAAGAAGCCTGCCCAGCAGGAGATCTTCCTCCTCCTCAAAAGCGGTTATCAGCTCCTGAAAGTGGCCGTTCAGGACATCCTCTACCTGCAAAAAGACGGCAACTACATGGTGTACTATACCAAAGCCAAAAAGATACTGGTCAGAGAAAATGTTACCCAGGCGCTCGAGAACCTGCCCAACGATTTTATGCAGGTGCACAAGTCCTACCTGGTACCCATATCCCGCATCGAGGCCATGGAATCCGGACGCGTTCGGGTTGCCGGGCAATGGGTGCCGGTGGGGGCCGCCTTTCGCGAGGAGGTTGGGCGGAGGATGGGGGTTTAGGGTTTATCCCCATCAGGTAACTTAAAAATTGGATTAATTTTCTACTCCGGAACTTCAATTTACCATTTTTTTAATGTTTCTTTTCTGTTTTCAATTTCCATGCGTTGGAAAATTAAGTACACTGTAACGAAAGTTTATTTATATAGTTTAAATGTTCTATTCCGATACTTTTTTGTCACGCTGATTTCGCAGATTATCGCTGAAATATTTAGGAAAAATCCTTTTATTCTGCGCTTTGCCCCGACTGTTGGTACGGGGTGTTCCAACTCCGGAATACCGACCAGAGGTACGGTATGTCACTTTGTTCCATCTGCGCGAAAAAAATTTCTGTTGGAGGACTCTTATTAAAAAATAAAAAAACATTTGTTACACGGTATTAAGCAGCAGGGCTTAATAATTTATTGTCATTTTTTTGTACATTACGTTCACATCCTGACCAAACCATTATTTTCTCTTGCTGATTTTTTTAATGAAAACAATATGAAAATGAAAACATCCTATCGTAAAATATTCTTATCGATTCTTTTTGCCCTTTTTATTTTCATGGACATGTTTGGCCAGGACAACACCTATCACCCTACTTTAGCAGCCGGGAAAAAATGGGTTATGACCATTTGGGGTGAAATAGGCGTTACCGTACAGGAAACGTGTGATACGGTTGAGGTAAATGGAAAATTTTATACAGTTTTAAAACAGTTATCTCAATATGGAGGTTGTGGAGAAGTTAATTACGTTCGGGAGGATACTACGGAACGAAAACTTTACTATTTACCGGAACTTGATGGTAGCCAGGAAGAGGTCCTGTTTATCGATTATACCCTTGAAGTGGGGGATACAGCCTTTGTGTATCACAATTGGATAAATCCTGTAGTAACTTCGGTGCACTACTCACAATTCAATGGGGTACTGGCTAAGATCATTGCGCTTTCGTGTGCCTGTGATGGTTGGATCGAAGGCTATGGTCAGGCTAACTCAGGGCCTGTTCCAAGATGCACTGAAGGATGGGCAGAACCTTTATATGTTGAAATGCTAGACTGTGATGAAATTCTGGGAATAGAAGAGGAGGCAGCATCTGAAGCTTTAAGAATTTTTCCCAATCCGGTAAGCGATCAATTAAATATTACTTTTGGGAAAGAGGATAAATCTTTTCCTCTTGAGCTGGAATGCCATTCCTTAACAGGTCAATTATTGTTTAAGCAATCGATAATTTCCGCCAATACTTCCATAAATATAGAAGAACTCCCAAATGGTTTGTTGATCCTGCTGTTTAAAGGAAATGAAAAGACAATTGTCAAAAAGATAATCCATAATAAGCCTTGAATTATCGAAAAATGTACTGCGCCCTCCCGGCCTGGCGTTTCCCCACTAACACTTTGCGTACGATGCAGACTTTTGGCGGTACAGATTCGCGCCTACTCCGCGTTCCTTGCGGTTAAAAAAATCATTTTTTGAAGGGGTTAGAATTTAAAATTAGCGTGAATATTCATAACCCAGAACCCCGAATGTCGAAGTTTTTGGGAAACATTACCATTCCCCAGCTAACAAACTGAAACGTGAAACAATTTGAAACCATCTCAAACGATTTGAAACAACTTTCAGAATTTCGACCAATACCCATTCACCCTCCTTAAAAAGGCTAATCCAAAATAGAAAACTCACTTGCCGGAAAGAAATAGGTGTGGTTGATTTCGGGACTTAATAAAGTATCACGCTGACCGGAAGGATATTTGATGACGAGCGCATTGACGTCTGTTTCGTCGCCCAGGCCGAAGGTCATGGTGTTGCTCTGGTCGCCGGTGAGGCCTTCGCCGATGATGTACATGTCGGAAAGAGTCATCCCGTTTTTGAGATAAACGGTGGCCTTGGTGCCTGCATTGGCGCTGGTTTCGAGTATTTTGACCTTGAGGTAATTATGTGAACCGCCCTCGTTGAGGAAAGCCCTGACGGGGCCATCGAGGTTGATGTAAACAAGGTCAGGATAACCGTCGTCATTGAAATCACTGGTGAGCGGAGTGAGGGTATAATTCTTGTTGACTACCCCGGCCTGTTCTTCCACGGCGGAAAAAGTGCCGTCGCTTCTCTGGAGCAGTAGCCGACAAGGCAGTTTAAAGGCTTTATGCGGGGCAAAGTTGATGGAGTTTTCGGCTACAGCCAGATCCTGCAGACCATCGAGGTTAAAATCTTCAAACACACAACCCCAGGCAAATTCAAAATCAGATACTTTGGCTTCTTCGGAAATATCCGTGAAATTGAAATCTCCTTCGTTCCGGTATAATAGCCAGTGAACTACGAGTTCCTGGTCGTCTTCAAGATCTCCCCGGGCAATCGATTTAGGAATCGTAGAGCCCGTATTGGAAAAAAAGAGGTCGATCCTGGTATCATTGTTAAAATCTCCGACTGCAATGCCCTTGGGATAAGCATATCTGCCTGAGAGCGGATTGGGCATAGGGTCAAAAAAGGTGCCTTCGCGGTTTTTGTATATCCTGGTTTCTCCGGTGTCGTAGGCCACCACGAGGTCCAGCCATCCATCTTCGTTGAGGTCGGCCATCACCGCCTGGAAGGTATTGTGAATGTAATCCAGGCCGTACTCCCGGGTGGCATCGTAAAAGGTGACATTGCCCTTGTTTAATAGCAGCAAACTGGAAGCACCATAATTTTTTTCGTTGAAAACCCTTTGTCTTTTTTTCTCTTGGAGTGGAAAATAATTGCACACAAAAATATCGATGAATCCGTCTTTATTGACATCTCCCAGGGCAAAAGCAATAGGGGTCGAACTTTCACTGAGTGGAATGTTGAGTCGCTTGGCGATAAATTTCCCGTTTTTATTCTTCAAAAACCAGACTCCGTCATCCCGGGCAAGCAACAGATCATTAAACCCATCATCATCCATATCAAATGAAACGGCTCCCAGGGTTACGGCAGTTGATTTTTCGGGAAGATTGACCAAATCGGAGATGTCTTCGAAATATCCGTTACTGTACTTAAATAGGACATCACTTTGTTCGGAACCGCCCCCTATAAAAACCTCATCGGTACCATCCTCGTCAATATCAATCAGGCAACTTCCGAGCAGCGGCAGGGATTTTTTATGATCAAAGCTGTGAAAAAAATTGAACGGAATTTCCTTGAAAGTGGGGATCAAATCCTCCGGCACATTGTGGTCAACGTCCTTTACATACGGATCCCTCGTATCGTAATAAAAGAAATAACCGACACTGCTCAGCCCCAAAATCACCAGAAGACCAAGGCCTTTAATTGATTTTTTCATTGAAAAAAAATTGACAAATTTAATGACATCAATAATGATACATCCGGGATGTTTGATAATATGGGTCTGGGAAAAACTCCTCTCCCTGTTTGTCAGGGAAATAAGCCGGGTGGAAAAAGGAGGAAAATCATCACTCCTGATATAGTGCACATTTAATAGTTCAACGGGCAAAATACAGGGAATGAAATATTACTGCAATGATACGAAATTATTGAATCAGAGTTGCGTCCTGGTTAGGATGATTCAAAAATAAGAGGGTTAAAGTTCAAAGTTTGCGGGGATTTAATTTTTCCGGTCGAAAGGTAGTGCTAATTTTGAAGCCAAATTTTCCACTATGTTTAAAAAGATATTGGTTTTATTGTTTTATTGGTTCTTTTTGGGACAAGGGCTTACGGCCCAGTTTGCTCCTCCTGCCGGACAGGAGGGGAGTACGGCTATCCCTGCCGATGATCCCCAAATCATCGCCTGGGCGGTAGCTTGTGAAGCGGACCGCGGGCTTCAAAATATCCTCATGGAGGAACTGGGGCTTACGACCAATGGCGATGCCGAAAACGTTCCAGGAGCGGCAGATAACCTGGTGATAAGTCTGGGCGACGGCGGAATGGCCACTGTTATTTTTGACCATCCGGTGCGCAACGGGGATGGCTGGGACTTTGTCGTTTTTGAAAATGGGTTTGATGATCTTTTCCTGGAACTCGCCTTTGTGGAAGTCAGCAGCAACGGCACGGATTTCTTTCGATTCCCGGCCACTTCCCTGACCGATACTTCCGAACAGACACTTTCTTTTGGCACAACCGATGCGACGATGATCAATAACCTCGCCGGAAAATACCGGGCCGGTTTCGGTACTCCTTTTGACCTGGAAGAGCTGAGTGACTTTGCCGGCCAGCTCGATCTTGATCATATCACTCATGTCCGTGTGGTGGATGTCATTGGCACTGTCGATCCTGTGTTGGGCAGCAGGGATGCTTCGGGAAATCTGATTAACGATCCTTTTCCGACCCCCTTTCCGGTCGGAGGATTTGACCTGGATGCCGTCGGGGTGATCCACCAGAATGTGGAAGTAGGCCTGTCTGTACCGGATTTTGAGGCCGCAGCCATAAATGTTTTTCCAAATCCTGTGGGTTCCGGAGAACGACTTTACGTTGATTTTAAGGGGGGCAATCAACCGACTGAAATCGTATTGTTGGATGCTGCCGGAAAATTTTGCCATCAGTGGGAAGGGCTTCCCACTGAATTGGATATGCAAGGACTGTCGCCGGGGATCTATTACCTGTTTTTAGCAAATGGGTTGTTGGGGGACGTTAAAAAAATCATGGTGAAGTAGGAGAGAATGGTCAATTATCTGCAAGCAGGCAAATTGACCCCCTGTTTTGTTTGTTGGCCTAACATCAGTAAATAAATAGCCAAAAAACAAAAGCCCCTTACAAACGTAAGCGGCTTTTTATGTTGGATAACATTGCAATACTTTTTGAAGACTTAGGCAATACTTTTCACCAATTGTGGCTGTACGAGTTTTTTCTCGTGGAGCGCTTCAAAGGAATAACCTGCAGCGGTGAAGTATTCCAATACTTTAGGCAATACCTGCTTCAGTGTATCCCAGGATTTGATGCTGTCGTGGAATACCACTATGGATCCGGGACTGCAATTGCGAATGACATTTTTGTAACATTGCTCAGCAGAAATATTAGGATCAAAATCGCCGCTCAGTACATCCCACATCACCACCCGATAGTGTCTTTGTAAAAATAATGCCTGCTGTGGCTTAAGCCGGCCATAGGGCGGGCGGAACAAGTCTGTGTCCACTTGACGGGCACAACGGCGCACATTGTGGAAATAGGGAATGTTTTCGGTAGTCCAGCCGTCAAGGTGGTTTATCGTGTGGTTGCCCGTAACATGTCCCTGTTCCTTGACCATGCGGAAAACTTCCGGATGTTTACGAATGTTGTCTCCGACACAAAAGAAAGTAGCCTTGGCATCGTATTTTTCCAACTGTTCCAAAACCCAGGGAGTTACTTCCGGAATAGGGCCGTCATCGAAGGTCAGGTAAATACTTTTTTCGTTTGTAGGGATCTTCCAGGTAAAATTGGGAAACAGACTTTGAATAAAATTAGGAGTCTTTACTAAATACATGTTTTCTGGTTTAAATCAGAGTACGTTTTTGGCGTATTCTTTTATGTTCATGGATAAAAATTAAATAATACTTATACTAATCACTAAATACAGGTAAATGTTCCCGCATTCGAAGGTTTATTTTTTGTGCCGGATTTTTTAATTTCCGGGTAGCTGTTTTGCTTCCATAGCATTTATTTTGTTCAAATAAATGCCGTACAGGTTTTCCCAAATTCCCTGCTTCAAAGAGGTAATAAAAACCGGCTTTTGAAAGGAGATACTTTGGCTGGAATGTTAGTTTATATATCAACGCTTAAAACCTTGAAAATGCTGCGTTTAAATGCTTTTTTTTTTACTTTTTTTCATTTTTATTTCAAAAAGGGTGTTTTGGACCCTAATTCGGGGTTAAATTCACGTAAGTAAATTGTTTTATAGAGACTTTTTTTACTTGTTTTTGGCCGTTGGGGATATTTTATGTCAAAATATTTTTTTTTGATACAGCAAGTACTTCATGATGGCGTCAAAAAGAAGTCTTCAACGGAATGTTTCCCGGTTCCAAATGCCGGTGAATGGCTCTTTTAAATTTTAAATTTATCATTTTACTCGTTACCTTTGCCCCCAAAATTTAATCGATTTCAATTCTAGAAACAGCAATCATGACAAAAAGGACCAGAGTAAGATTTGCGCCAAGCCCGACGGGGGCTCTGCATATCGGGGGAGTAAGGACAGCATTGTATAATTATTTATTTGCCAAAAAACTGGGAGGGACTTTTATTCTCAGAATTGAAGATACCGACCAGGCGCGTTATGTGCCCGGAGCGGAAGATTATATCATGGAGGCCCTCGATTGGTGTGGCCTGACGCCTGATGAAAGTCCTGCCGCCGGGGGGGATTACGGACCTTACCGTCAATCAGAAAGGAAAGATCTCTATCGGCAGTTTGCCGACCAGTTGATCGAAAGCGGTCATGCCTATGTCGCCTTTGATACGCCTGAAGGCCTGGATGCCAAACGCCAGGCTTATGAAGCAGAAGGAAAGACTTTTACTTACAATGCTTCTACCAGGCTTGAAATGGACAACTCTTTTACGGAATCGGCAGAGGCGGTGAAGGAGAGGATAACGGCAGGAGAAGATTATGTGATCAGGTTCCGTATTCCTGATGATGAAGACTTGCCGCTTGAAGATATTATTCGAGGAGAGATGAGTGTGCAAACCTCGGAACTTGACGACAAGGTGCTTTTTAAATCTGACGGGATGCCCACCTATCACCTGGCTAATATTGTAGATGATCACCTGATGGAGATCACTCACGTGATCAGGGGCGAAGAATGGCTTCCCTCTCTGCCGCTGCACATTTTGTTATATCGTGCTTTCGGATGGGAGGCTCCTCAGTTTGCGCATTTGCCACTGATCCTGAAACCCAATCCGGCTTCTTATATCAACAAACGCACCAAACAGGAATTTACCGAACAATTCGCGGCTGGTTTTGTCAAGGCACAGCCTGGCTATGAAGGCCAGGAAGGTAAAGTGACCGGACTGATCGATCAATTGTTACAGGATGTCAAAAACCTTGGCGAAAAACTCAGGATCAAAGACAACGAATCCAATTTGCAAAAGGACGTCAAGACCTTTATGAAAAGCGTTTTGTTCGGAAAGTTAAGCAAAAGGGATGGTGACCGACTGGGTATCCCTGTCTTTCCACTGAACTGGCAGGGGGAAAATCCTGCGGATGCTTTCTCCGGATTCCGCGAGTTTGGGTTTATGCCGGAAGCTACCGATAATTTCCTTGCTTTCCTCGGATGGAATCCGGGCACGGAACAGGAAATTTTCAATCTTGAAGAATTGGCAGAGGCTTTTTCGCTCGAAAAAATAGGCAAATCCGGTGCCCGCTTCGACTTCGACAAAGCCAAGTGGTACAACAAACAATACATCATGTCCACCGATAAGGCGACGCTTGCGCAACTCGTTCGCCCGCTTATTGAAAAAGAAGGACTTAACCCGGACCAGGCCTACCTGGAAAGCGTTTGTGACTTGTTGAAGGAACGGGTCACCTTCCTGACGGATTTTGTGCATCAGGCCGGACCTTATCTCCAGGATCACCTGGAATACGATCAAAATACCCTTGAGAAAAAGTGGAAACCTGAATTCGGCCCCTTGTTCGGTCAACTCAATAACCAATTAAAAGCATTGGCGAAATACGATGTGGCAAGTATTGAAAAAACGGTGGAATCTTTCATGGCCGACAATGAGCTGCAGATGGGGGATATTTTTCCATTGTTGCGTATTGCGCTGTCGGGTACCATGCACGGTCCCGGCGTATTTGATATGCTGGCCGTGCTGGGGCAGGAAAAGGTTTTTGAAAGGATAGGCAAATCATTGGAGGTCTTTGGCGGGTAAACAGGGAATAATTCTGAATTTTTGATTATCCGTTCAGCCGGTATTTATTAATTTTATGAATCCTTTGCGTCGATCCGGTTAGAAAGCAAAGATTACGCTAAAACAAAACATTCAACCATGAGCTCCATCAAAGAAAATTTCGAAGAAGGAAAGAAAAAAATCAACGACAGCATTGACGAGAAAACAGACCAGTTTAAGGAATCCGTCAACAAAGGAATGAAAAAGACAAAGAGGTTTTTTCGCAAATTGTTTATCTTTCTTTTCTTAGGACTTGTTGTCGGCGGCGGGTTGTATATGGTTTATTCCAACTGGACGTACAGCACCGGATCGAGAACGGGGTACCTGGTCAAAATTTCCAAAAAAGGGTATGTCTTCAAAACGTATGAAGGACAATTAAACCTCGGGGGATTCAAAACGGATGACGAGACCGGAGTGATCGGCAATATCTGGGAGTTTTCATTGAAAAACAGGGACCTTTATGAGAAAATGGGCACCCTCGAAGGCAAAAAAGTGACCCTGAAATACAAGGAGATCAACAAATCTATGCCCTGGCAGGGCGACACCAATTATTTCATTACGGAGGTAATTGAGCAATAGGAAGGTATTCAAAAAAGAACCTTTATACTTTAGAACCATGTCTTTGGCATTGGTTGGGGTGTTTTACCTTTCAATAAGCAGGCAATTTTGAAGGAAGTTATTTAAAATCACCTAAATAAACCCACTCAGGCATGAATCTCAACAAGGCCGCCAATTTTTTTATCGTTTCCATTTCCATCGTAATCATCCTTATTTACGGACAAAACCTAATCATTCCTTTTGTGATGGGATTATTGTTGTGGTTTGTGATGAGACAAATGAAAGCAGTCCTTGACATGGTCCCTTTTATTAAAAACAAAATCCCTTCCTGGTTAAAAACCCTTGTTTCTTCGACCTTAATTTTGATCCTCGCGGGCATTTTGGTGGAGGTACTTTCTTCCAATATCAATGCATTGTCCTTGTCCTATCAAAAATATGGGGCCAACTTCGATTCGGTGGTGCAGCTGATCAACAAAAAATTCGATCTGAATATCATTGAAGATGTAAAAGGCAAAGCTGGGGATTTTAATTTTGGAGCGTTGTTGGGAGCGATATTCAGTTCTCTTTCAAGCATTATCGGCAATACCTTTATGATTTTGATCTACACCTTGTTTGTGGTGCTGGAAGAGGCTAAATTCAGAGATAAGCTAAAAATGTTGTTTCCCGATGAAGAACATTTTTCGAAGCTTTACGTTATGCTCAACAAAATAGAGAGATCTATTTCCAGTTATCTGGGCCTCAAAACTTTTGTGAGTGTCATAACCGGGACATTGAGTTATATTGTTTTGCGAATTATTGGGGTCGACTCTCCTGAATTCTGGGCCTTTTTGATTTTTGTTTTGAATTTCATACCCACTATTGGTTCCCTGATTGGAACATTATTTCCAGCTGTTTTTTCCCTGCTGCAATTTGGAACCCTCACTCCTTTTCTGATGATTTTACTTTTTGTAGGACTCATCCAGGTCATTGTGGGTAATATCCTGGAACCCCGCCTGATGGGAAGTTCCATGAATATTAGTCCTTTGGTTACCATTGTGGCCCTTTCTTTCTGGGGAGTAGTCTGGGGGGTAGTGGGCATGATCCTGAGTGTGCCGATCACGGTAATTATGATCATTGTATTTTCTCAGTTTGAACAGACAAAGCGGATCGCTATTTTGCTATCGGAAAAGGGGATTATTGATGGAAAATAAATTTTCCTCCGAGGCAACAATTAAAACCATGCCCCCCTGCACACCTTTTTTTGAGTAACAAAAATTATCGCTTTAAATAAAATTAAGCTTGCCCAGTGCGTAGTAACAGGACGATTTTAAACGATTAAAACCAGAAGACTCAGCTACGCCGACCTATTCAAAAAATTAGAATTAATTTTTTGCTGCACACTACTTAAGCATGCCCAATATCGGTTTCAAACAATTGTAACGGTTGATTTGTGGCATAGGGTTAAAGTGCCCCATTAGTATGACTTTCCTGGGGTAAGCTAATGTGTTTTCACAAGGTAATAATTTGGATTATTGAAGAAAACATCTACATTGTTTGTAATAAACAATAACTACTTCACCTAATTTTAATTTTTTAATGATGAAAAACATTATTCTATTCCTGTTTGGAATGATTTGTCTGCTTGGTTTTAGCAATTTTGGAACAAGTGATCAAATGGTTGATAAACTGGATTATGCTCCCCCTGTTTTATACACCGCCGGTTCGCTCACCTTTCAGGTCAGAACGGTTACTGCAAACGGCAGTTATGCACCCAGACATGTTTTGGCAGTATGGATCGAAGATGCCAATGGTTTTGTGATTACCAATTTGTTGAGAGCCCAGACAAGGAAACAATACCTTTATACCTGGAAAGCAGCGACCAACCAAAACGTAGTGGATGCTATAACGGGCGCCACTATTTCCTCACACCAATCCCATACCATCAATTGGAATGGTAAGGATGTAACCGGAAGTATTGTCCCGGATGGAGATTACACCATACGGGTTGAATTTACGGAAAAACATGGCCAGGGGCCGCTGGCCTCTTTTACCTTTACCAAGGGAACCAGTATGGTTCATCTCACTCCGGCAGACCAAACCAATTACAAGGATATTGTGGTGGACTGGGCTCCAGAAACCGTATCTTCCACAGCGGATATTTCGCTTAACGATTTTTCGGTGTTCCCCAATCCTGCTAAAGAATTTGTTGACATAGAGGTACCTTTCAAAGGCAATTTTAAAATGCAGCTTACCAGCATCTCAGGACAGGTTTTTGAAGAAAATTCCTTTTATTCCCAATTGGAAAACAGCAAACACCAGATCGATGTTAGTCAACTACCCGCTGGACTGTACCTGTTGAGTATCCGAACAGAAAAAGCAGTCTGGGTTAAAAAGCTGGTGGTACAATAAGATGGTAAAAGAACCGCTTTTAAAATAGTATCGTATTGGCCATACAACTTCGGGGGAGTTGTATGGCCAATGTCGTTAATTTGATATTCAGGCGTTATGAGTTACATCGTCCGCTCATGTGATGGCTTGAAGGTAGTAAACCCTTCACTTGAGCCAAAGCTGGCAGCATTGTTTTTAGGCTCTGACTAAGTTACTTTCCTGTTTTCTCCCGTTATTACTCATAGAACTAGAAACCCAATACTATGAGAAAAATCCCTTTATTGGTAGCTGCTTTGCTTATGGCGGGCCTGATTTTTGGTCAGCCCCCAAGGATTACCGAGCAGACCATTCACACCTCGGAAATTTATTTCGATTTCGGAAAAGACAACATCCGCCCCGACGCTGACTCCGTTTTGAACGAACTCCTTGTCTTTTGCAGGGAACAATCTTCTTTTTACATCAAAATAACCGCCCACACCGATGCTGTAGGGAGTGATGAGAACAATCTTTCCTTATCTCAAAGGAGGGGCGCTGCCGTCATAACCTTCCTGAAAGCCGGAGGCATAACTTCAGATAGCCTTATTGTGTCGGTCTTTGGCGAAAAACGCCCCGTTGCCGGGAATAATACGGACGAAGGCCGGCAAAAAAACAGAAGGGCAACCATAGAGGTCATCAAGATAAAACAGATGATTCCCCTTGAAGGCGATATCGTCGATAAAGAAACGGGGGGAGCGGTCGAAGCTGATATTGTAGTGCGCAGCAAGGATAGCAGTGACTCCCTGCGTACCGACGAAATGGGACATTTTGAATCGCTGGTGCCTATAGGAGAGGTTATCGGAATTGATGTGTGGGCGAAGGGTTATTTCCTGGAATCACAGATGATGCGCGTGACACCGGGCAAAAAAGTGGAGGTGAATGTACAGCTGCCTCCTGTCAAAGAAGGCGAAAAGGCAGATATCAAAAACCTTTATTTTGTGGGCAACCAGGCCATTCTTTTGAAAAAATCCGAACCGGAGTTACCAAAAATTCTCAAGTTCCTCCAGATCAATGACCATATTAAAATAGAAATTGCCGGCCATATCAATCGTCCAAATGAACCGCCGGTATCTGTTCAAAGCTGGGATTATGACCTGTCGAGAAGACGCGCCTTACTGGTGTATAATTATTTGATCGATAACGGCATTTCCACCGATCGTTTGTCTTATAATGCTTATGGCAACTGGGAAATGCGTTTTCCGCGGGCCACCTCCGAAAAGGAACAGGAAGCCAATCGAAGGGTAGAAATCAGAGTGCTGGAGGTGGAGGATTGAATTTTTTGGTTCTTAGACAAACCCTGTGGGGAAATGTTTCGCTCATTGATCTTTCCGTTACGTTGAATGTTCGTGGTTTCAAAATGGTTTTAAGTTGCTCAAAAACAATGATTTGCAACGATTTTCAACTAGCTGAAATATATTTTAATAGAGCATGAATTTAGTACATAACCCGTGGAAATGGTCAAAGAGCCATTTTTTTTTCATGGAGATACTTACCAAATCCTTTTTATCTTTATCCTAAAAAAAAGATGGACGAAAAGAAACAAAACGAAGAGAATAAGGAAGAAAATACCGAAAATAAATCAAAACTGGAAGGTCTTGAACTAAAGATCAATGCACTCGGGGAAATCACCTCCAGCCTTGATATGGACAAGATCAATAAATTTCTCGATGAGAATGTGGAGGACAGGAAATTGAAAGAAGAGGAAGATTAAAACAGAAAATTTAATTTGGGTGAAAAATGTTTACCAACCTCAAATTCAATTTTCTGCGTTTATAGCTGTATTTTTGCAGTCTAAATAAAATCAATTATGGCTAAGGTTGAATTAATCATGCCCAAGATGGGTGAAAGTATCATGGAAGCTACCATTCTCAAATGGGTCAAGCAGGTGGGAGATAAGGTGGAAGAGGATGAGACGATCCTTGAGATAGCAACCGATAAAGTTGACTCTGAAGTGCCTTCACCGGTTAGTGGAACCATTGCAGAAATTCTCTATAGTGTAGAGGATGTGGTGGAGATCGGAAAGGTAATTGCCATTATAGCAACAGAAGGGGAGGACGTAAATGTTGCGGCAAGCCCGGCCGTGGAAGAAAAGCCACAACCCGCTGAAGCTGTCGCCGTCGCTAAACCAGAGCCGGAAGCTAAACCTCAGCCGGTACAGATGACGGCCAAGGCTGAATTTGCTGAAACGCCCGCTTCCGGACGTTTTTATTCCCCCCTGGTGCGTAATATTGCCAAAGAAGAAAAAATCAGTGCCGGAGAACTGGAGCAGATCAACGGTACGGGGGCCCAGGGCCGGGTGACTAAAAAAGACATTATCGCCTATCTCGAAAACCGTACGGCTCCCGCAGCAGTTCCGCAGGTTCAGTCTGTTCCTGCCACCAACGGCGCTTCAAAATCACCTCCTGCCGTTTCCATGGGAGGACAGGACGAGATCATCGAAATGGATCGTATGCGCCGCCTGATCGCCGATCATATGGTGATGTCGAAACATACTTCTCCACACGTTACTTCCTTTGTAGAGGTAGATGTGACGGATATTGTTAACTGGAGGGAAAAGGTCAAAGATGAATTTGCCGCTAAATACGGGGAAAAAATCACCTTCACCCCTATCTTTATCGAGGCAGTGGTCAATGCCATTCGCGATTATCCTATGATCAATGTTTCCGTTGACGGGAACAATATCATTCGTAAAAATAATATCAACATAGGCATGGCGGCAGCACTGCCTTCCGGTAACCTCATCGTTCCCGTGATCAAAAATGCCGACAACCTCAACCTGCTGGGCCTCACCCGTGCAGTCAATGACCTCGCCAACCGGGCCAGAATCAATAAACTGCAGCCTGATGAGATCCAGGGCGGTACTTTTACCCTTACCAATGTAGGCACCTTTGGCAACGTGATGGGTACCCCCATCATCAACCAGCCACAGGCTGCAATCCTGGCAGTAGGGGCAATCCGTAAAAAACCAGGAGTGGTAGAAACGCCTTACGGAGACCTCATTGCGGTCAGGCAAATGATGTTTTTGTCATTGTCTTATGATCATAGGGTGATCGACGGATTCCTCGGCGGATCTTTTCTGCGTAAGGTGGGCGATTATCTTGAGGCTTTTGAGGCCAATAGGGCTATATAATCAAACTATTGACAACCCGTTTAATATCTTTCCTGGATAGGGGTTATAGTTATTTTTAAACAATTTCGGCCGGCGGTATATGAAAATACCCCCGGCAAACCGTTTACTGTTGGCCGTTCGTCCTCAAAAGCCCCCTTAAAAGTAATTGACCCATGAAAAAAATATTATACTGTGTTTTGGTCTTGCTGATGGCCGCCCCCCCGGTCTCCAATGCTCAAAACACCAAACATAAATTAAACGAGGCCAAAGAATTTTTCTACCATGAAAAATATGCCGAGGCGTTGTCCATTCTCAACAGTTCCCGGAAGTTATCACGGCTGGATAAAGAAGCCAGGTTGCTGATCGCTATATGCAATTATCAACTCAATCACCTGGACCTAGCCCTGACTAATTTACTGGAGATCACCGCTGAAAAAAAAGAACCTTACCCCGAATGTTGGCTTTACCTGGGCAAGGTTTTACATGCCATGCACAAGTTTGATGAAGCCGCCGATTATTACAAACTTTACCTTCGGACGATTCGGCCGGATCACCCTCACCGACAAATGGTGCGGGAGGAAATTCGGCGCTGTGCGAATGGAATTGATGTACAATACAGGCAACCACTGGCCATAGTGGAAAACCTGGGCATGTATGTAAATACCGTAGGGGATGAATTTGCTCCGGTGCCCAGCAAAAACCTTTCCAATAAGTTGTATTTTTCTTCTTCCCGTTATGGCAATGCGGGTGGCCCCAGGGACGAGCAAAACAGGGCTGACGAACGTTTTGGATCCTTTTTGAGCGATATGTTCAGTTGCAGTGTGACTGGCGGACAATGGTCGGATACGGCTCCCATGCACTTTTTGCTCAATAGCCCACAGAATGAAGTATTGCTCGATTTTGATAAAGAAGGTTCTGTCATGTATTACTTTAAAGGATGGAGTTTGCGTCGTGGGGAAATCATTGCGGACACCTTTAAGACCATCGATAACCGCACCTTGAATTCGACCCCTTTTCTGGCTCCTTTGGATGTTGCCAATGGTGATAATGAACTTTGTTTATACAATGACACACTGCTCATCTTTGCCAGCCGTCGGCAGGGCGGTTATGGTGGATATGACCTTTACCGGTCCGTTTTCCTGAAAGGGTATTGGAGTGATGCACAGAATTTAGGCCCTGCGATCAATACGGCTTATGATGAAACGAGTCCTTACCTGGCTCCTGATGGAAAAACACTTTATTTCAGTTCCAACGACAGCCGAAAGAGCATCGGCGGGTTTGATATTTTTAAATCCGTTTATGTTCAGCAGGCCGCCAGATGGAGCGAGCTTTACAATATGGGCATTCCTCTCAATTCCGCCGGGGATGATACCGGTTTCAGGTTGACCCGTGACGGGTTTACCGCTTTCCTGGCTTCTTCCCGTAAAGATGGCTTTGGGAAGAGGGATCTTTATATTGCGTATTTCCAGGAATACCTGCCGGAAGTCGAAGCCCCTGTGGTGGCTTATGCCCCTCCTGCGGAAAAGATCAGGGAGTACGATAAGCCAATAATCATAAGCCAGTCACCAGGTTTTGTGAAGGAGGAACCGCTCAGCACTCCTGAGCCTCCACCTGCTCAAATGTCCCCCTCAATACGTCCCGCAGCGGAAGAAAAACCTGTTGCCGCTTATGGCCCGCTTTATTTGGATGGAAGTTCGTCTCTTGATTATTCTCAAAAACAAAACCTTGATCCAATAGCCACCTTACTGCTGGATCATCCGGGGGTAACCGTCATCATTACAGCTTATACGATGAAACCGGGAGTCGTCCCCCAACGATTATTCCGGGCGATCAATTACGGGGAAGAGGCGGCAGCTTATCTCCAGTCGAAAGGAGTCCCTGCGACGGCTATTTACATGAGGGCGCTGGACGGCAGCCAGGTCGGAAATACTAAACCTTATGTGATCGAATTTTCTTTTGTGGGAACAAAAAACACGGATTTAAATGGGACGGTTCCTGTTCTCGGCGAGGCTTATCATTCCGAAGCACCGGGGTTGATCACCGGGAAAGACCTTTTTTACAAAGTACAGATATCCTCCGTCACCAGGGAGCTGACCCGACCGGTTTTAGATGAACAGCCTTATCCCATGATCGAAAAAACCCCTGATTTTGCTTATTATCGTTACACCCTGGGCGCCTTTGAACAATACGAAGCTGCAAAAGCATTCGCCCTTGAAATGCAGCGAAAAGGGCAAAGCGGGGCCTACGTAGTACCTTTTATCAATGGTAAAAGAGCCGATAAAAACGAAGCCAAACGCAACGCCGGGAACTTTCCTGACCTGGATAATTATCTGAAGGGGTGATTGGGTTGCTGGTTACTGGTTTCTTGTTGCTGGTTACTTGTTACTTGTTACTGGTTACTTGTTTTAATTAGCGCCTTAATAAATTTATGAGTACCTTAGAGGAACCGTTGACGGAGGTGAATTTCAGGTGTCCGGTGACGAACACCGCATACCATGCCATCCAGAGCCGACGACTTTTCCCTGTCTGGAATGCCTTTCCTGGTTAGATGTCACCTTGGGAAACCCGGCAATCCGGCAACAAGTAACCAGAAAAAAACTATATTTGCATTTACAATAAAATGACGATGAAGCGAAGGATTCAGTTTTTACGCGAGAGTATCAGGAGTATGAAAACGACAGGTTCCGTGACCCACAGTTCCAAGTTTTTGTGCCGGGGCATGATCAAACCCGTGGATTTTGAAAAAGCCACCCTCCTTGTAGAACTTGGGGCCGGTGACGGGGTCATCACCAAACACATTCTCAGGAAAATGCGTCCGGATGCCAAACTGCTCGTTTTTGAAGTCAACCCGAAATTTTGCGAAAAGATACGCGACCAGATAGAGGATGATCGAATGATCCTGATCGAAGACTCTGCCGAACATCTTACCGAACATCTTACAAAACGCTCTTTGCCTAAAGCCGATTTTATTGTTTCCGCCATCCCTTTTGTGGCCATGTCCAGGGAAGTTACCGAAAACATTGTAAAAACGTGTGCCCAGAACCTCGTCAAAGGGGGGCTTTTTATCCAGATGCAATATTCCCTGATGCTCAAAAAGACTTACGAAAGCATTTTTGGTAATGTCAGGATTGATTTCATTCCCGTCAATGTCCCGCCGGCTTTTGTGCTGGTGAGCCGAAAAGACTAGGCGGTAAAGGCTAAAATAAAAAGACTAAAGGTTAAAGTGTTGGGGGATGGACATTAATGCTCAGCATGGACTGAAATATTATCTGTTTTATATTTCGGGCTTTTTCCTTACCTTGAGGTTCCCTAATTTGGATATTAGTCACTGAAAAATACTTCCCTCATGGCACGTTTCCTCTTCGTTTCCAGTTTTTTGTTTATTTTAAATTTTAACCTCATGGCCCAGGATCGTCTCACCGGACTGCCTTTTGCTTCGCGTTCGGAAGTCATTGCCCAACATGGTATGGCCTGTACTTCCCAGCCACTGGCGAGTATGGTAGCCATCGATATTTTAAAAGCGGGCGGCAACGCCATTGATGCGGCTATTGCCGCCAATGCAACACTTGGCCTCATGGAACCTACCGGCAACGGCATGGGGGGTGATCTTTTTGCCATCGTCTGGGATGCCAAAACCAAAAAGCTGTACGGGCTGAATGCCAGCGGACGCTCGCCAAAAAGCCTGACCCTGCAATGGTTCAAAGACAACGGTTACGAGAGTATTCCTGCCTACGGGCCGCTTCCCGTGTCGGTTCCCGGCTGTGTGGACGGATGGTTTGAGCTGAATGGAAAATTCGGCAGCATGAAAATGGAAGACATCCTGGCACCGGCCATCAGGTATGCCCGGGAAGGATTTCCCGTGTCCGAATTGATTTCTTATTACTGGACAAGATCGGCACCCTTTTTATCGAAATACCCGGGGTTTAAAGAGATCTTCACCATCGACGGCAGAGGGCCTGAAAAGGGGGAAATTTTCAAAAATCCCTACCTCGCCAATACCCTGGAAAAAATTGCCAAAGGAGGGCGTGATGTGTTTTATAAAGGAGAGATTGCTCGTGTCATCGACCAGTATATGAAGGAAAATGGTGGCTTTTTGTCGTATGAAGACCTTGCTTCTCACAAATCGGAATGGGTGGAACCCATGGCCACCAATTACCGCGGGTACGATGTATGGGAACTTCCCCCCAACGGACAGGGCATTGCCACTTTAGAGATGCTCAATATCCTGGAGCAATACGATATTGCCGCTATGGGGTTTGGCAGCAGCGAATACCTTCATGTGTTGACGGAGGCCAAGAAACTGGCTTTTGAAGATCGGGCCAAATATTATGCGGATACTGATTTTCACGACATCGATTACAATGTGCTCCTCTCCAAAGAATATGGCAAGGAACGCCAAAAACTGATCAATCCAAACCGGGCGGCCCGTCGCTACGATGCCGGAGCCCTGGAAACCAGCAATACCATCTACCTGACCGTGGCGGACCAATGGGGCAATATGGTTTCCCTGATCCAAAGTAACTACCGCGGGATGGGGTCAGGCATGACGCCTACGGGATTGGGCTTTATCCTCCAGGACCGTGGAGAACTCTTCAGCCTGGATGAAAACCATTATAATGTATACGCGCCGGGCAAAAGACCATTTCATACCATCATCCCGGGTTTTGTGACCAAAGACGGGCAACCTTTCCTCAGTTTCGGAGTAATGGGAGGTGCGATGCAGCCGCAGGGACATGCCCAGGTACTCATCAATATCATAGATTTCGAAATGAATGTCCAGGAAGCCGGGGATGCGCCGAGGATGCGCCATGAAGGTTCTTCACAACCCACCGGGGAGATCATGACCGATGGAGGAGTGCTAAATCTTGAGGAAGGGTTTAGTCCGCTCGTCAGACGTGAATTGATGGGCAAAGGCCATAAACTGGGATCTTCGATAGGAGGTTATGGCGGCTATCAGGCCATCAAGTGGGATCCGGTGAATAAGGTGTATTACGGGGCGTCAGAGTCGAGGAAGGATGGAGCGGCGATGGGGTATTGATACTATAATGCTACAATGCTACGATGCTACGATGCTACAATGCTACGATGCTACAATGCTACAATGCTACGATGCTGCGATGCTGCGATGGTTTGATAGTAAGATGCTACAATGCAACGATGGTTTGATGCTGCAATGCTAAAATGATTTGATGCTTAGAGCCTCTAAATTCTTGATAATCTATAACAACCCCGACCTGCGGTACGGGATTTCGCTTCGCTCAACTTGAACTTTGAACATGAAACCTTGGACAGTCCCGATATTTTGATGAAACCCTACTTTTTCTTCTGTGGATATTGGGGTTTATAAGGATATTTTTTCATTAGGTATGCATGTCCAAAACCAAAGGCTGTCCATAAGGGAATGCCGATGAGCAGGTTGCGCATGGTGAGTTCGTCTCCGATGGCCAAAGGAAAGAGTACCGTCAAGCACAAATACATCAGTCCTGCGAAAAACAAGGATGATTTGACCAGTGAAGGCTGCTTCTGTTTTTCTTCCATGGAAAGGTTGATTTAAGAATATTTCGCCAATAAGGCCTTCATTTTATGCACCATTTCTGTCGGGTTTTCCGCGTTAAAAACCGCAGATCCGGAGACAATAATATCCGCTCCGGCCTCCAGGATTTCGGCCATGTTGTCGTAATGGGCCCCTCCGTCAATTTCTATTTCAATGTGTTGCAACCCGCGTTTCTCCAGTATTTTGTTTAACCGACGCACCTTGTCGAGGGTGTTGGGGATAAAAGACTGTCCACCAAAACCAGGGTTGACCGACATGATGAGAATGAGGTCCAGGTCACCGAGCACTTCTTCAATGGAAGAGAGCGGTGTGTGCGGATTTAGGGAAATTCCGGCTTTAACCCCTCTCGATTTTATGTGCTGGATGATGCGATGCAGATGCGTTGCTGCTTCCACATGTACGGTAAGATAATCCGCTCCGGCATCACAATAAGCATCCACATAATCCCCGGGATTGGTGATCATCAGGTGCACATCACAGGGAACCGTAGCTATCCGTTTGATGGCCTTAATGATGGGTGGGCCGATCGTCAGGTTGGGTACAAAATGGCCGTCCATTACATCCAGGTGCAACAGGTCTGCTCCTGCCTTCTGGATCATCGTGATGTCTCTTTCGAGGTTGACATAGTCTGCAGATAAAATGGAAGGTGCTAATTTTTTTTGTTTTGACATGGTGCTGGTTGCTGGTTACTTGATACTCGTTGCTTGTTGCTGGTTGCTTGTTGCTTGTTTCTGGTTACTTGTTGCTGGTTACTTGATACTCGTTGCTTGTTGCTTGTTGCTGGTTGCTTGATACTCGTTGCTGGTTACTTGATGCTGGTTGCTCGATGCTTGTTGAGTAAGTTTCACGGCTCAAAATTAAGGTTTCTTTTGAATTGTAGGGCACCTTTGAGACATTGAATTGGAAGAAATGGAATAGTTCTGATTTTTTTCCCTCACAGGAATTTATGAAATTAGCCTGTCGGGAACATCTTTTTTACTTGAAATTCAAATGAAGATCACAGATTCAAGTAGGGTGAAAATGGAAAGCGACTTGGGTAAATTTGTTACTTTTGTCGGGTAAGTTCATGATCGCAAGGGCTTTCGCAAAACATAAGGAATAAAAAATAAATCAAAGTGCTGGAAAATTTCCCGGATATTCCCATTCAAAGAATTGCCATAAAGGTAAAACCTGCTGCTGAGAAAGCCATCCATAAGGGGCATCCCTGGGTATTTGAGGAAGCCATCCGGAAGCAAAGTATAAAAGGGAACCCTGGTGACCTTGCCATTATTTACGATCAGAAAAAAAATAAATTCCTCGCTGCCGGATTATTCGATCCCTTTTCGCCCATTCGCATAAAGGTGCTGCATTTTCATACTTCTGCACAAATCGATGCCGATTGGTTTGAAGCCAGAATAAAAACAGCCCATACCCTCCGCCTGCCCCTGTTGGAAACGGAAACAGACAGTTATCGCCTCATCCACGGAGAAAACGACGGGTTGCCGGGGCTCATTGCGGATGTATATGCAGGCGTTTTGGTGGTGAAATTGTATTCCCAGATCTGGCTGCCTTATTTAAAAATAGTATTGCCTAAACTGGTTGAAGTCAGCCAAAGCAAAGTACTCGTTTTGAGGTTGAGCCGCGCCATGCAGCAGGCAGGAGATTCCATTTACGGGCTAAAGGACGGGCAGGTTTTAATGGGAACTTTGTCTGATCAATCGGTCATTTTCAGGGAGCATGGACTGAAATTTTCCGCCAACGTCATCCAGGGGCACAAAACAGGGTTTTTCCTCGATCATCGCAACAACCGAAAGAAGATCGGACAAATTTCCGAAGGGAAAAGCGTGCTGGATATATTTGCCTATGCGGGAGGATTCTCCGTCCATGCATTAGGCGGCGGAGCCCGGGAGGTCATCAGCCTGGATATCAGTGCCCAGGCGCTTTCCATGGCCCAGGACAATGTGGCCTTAAATTTCAAAAAAGTAAACCACCAAATCATGGCTGTTGACGCTTTTGAAGGGATGCAACAGTTGCACTCGCAAGGCAAAACCTTTGATATTGTCATCGTCGATCCGCCTTCTTTTGCCAAAAGAGACAGTGAACGCCTTCGGGCTTTAAACACCTACAGCCGATTGTGCCAGTTGGCCATTCATCTCGTCGCCCCAAACGGCGTGCTCCTGATGGCTTCCTGCTCCAGCCGCATCAAGGCCGATGAATATTTCGACCTGGTGCTTCGGGAGATACAAAACTCTGGGCGCGGTTTCGAAGAGCTCGAAAAAACATATCATGATATCGATCATCCGGTTGGTTTCCCTGAAGGGGCTTATTTGAAAAGTGTGTATTATCGGTTGAGCTAACTGTTATTTGGAGGTAAATTTTTATTTTTAGCTTCGGCAATTTGGTGTTTGAAGTTTTTGTCCGTCACAACTTTTTTTTGTGTTTCTTTTTCATAGGCGTCAAGGGCTTTACCGGCAGCAGTACCTCCTTCAATTGCCGCATCTTTGTTTTTATCAAATCCCTGGGCATCTTTTTCAATAGCTTTATCGCGAGTAGTTGTTTCGCCTAGCATTGTAAAAATTAACTCGAGGTCAGTCATGTGATCCCGAAGATTTTCCTTGGTTAGATCTTTATGATTTTTGTATTCCGAAGGTGTTAATCCAAAAGTAGCTTTAGAAATTTCTGCCGTTAAAATAGAATACTCTCTGCCTTTTTTCACTCCCCGTTCGTCCCATTCATCTGTTAGTTTGCTCCTTATTTCAATGCTCTTTAGGCGAGTCTCAATCCATGCTTCACTATATCCTAATTCCTTGTAGTAATTTCGTGCTCTTTGGGCTGCTAACTCAGGATTTTCTATCTCCTGTATACGTTCATATCCAACTTTGGCAAGCCATTGTTTGAAAGGTTCAGCTTTCGGAGAAGGGATAGACTGAATGATGCGGAAAAGCCCTTCAATATTGGAGGCATTTATTTTTCTTTTTTTTCCGTCTTTGGCAGTCATTTCAAGTGGGGTACAAATTGTACCCCATTTGGTATTCAGTTGGTCATCCCTCTTTCGCATTTTTTTGATGTATTGTCTAACATCGTTCGAATCTGTTAATGCTTCAATAACATCTGCCACCGCAAACCACCACTCATCTTCATGCCATACACGACGAATCCCTTTTTCTTGAAATACGATTAATTTGTTTTGTTCTTCCATTTCGAATTTTTATGGGTTAAATATTCAGTGCTTCAAAAATAATACAATTAATTTAAAATTAAAAATAGATGAAACATAAATTTTCAAAAAAACCTTCTTTCCAATTTTATGGATTATTTCATTCACGCACTGTTACCTCCCTATCCCATTCTTAATTATTTTTGATCAGCATTTTTTGAACCAGACCAACTTAACCATTAAAAAAAAGAAACATGATCAGAACACTGCTTACCGGATTATTATTGCTTATGGTTTTTTTCGGCTTTAGCCAGGACAAAAAAGACAAAAAAAAGTGGGACGTCAACAATCCGCCAGGAAATTACAAGGAGGTGGAATTTGATCTTGACGAGGGTACATGGATGAACCTGGATGTCAGCCCTGACGGAAAAACCATTGTTTTTGATCTGCTGGGGGATATTTATAAAATGCCTGTTGCTGGCGGGAAGGCGACGGTATTGCGACAGGGCCTGGCCTGGGAAGTCCAACCCCGTTTTAGTCCGGATGGTAAGAAAATATTGTTTACCAGCGACGCCGGCGGCGGCGATAACATCTGGGTCATGGATACCGAAGGAAAGGAGGCAAAACAGGTCACAGAGGAAAAGTTTCGCCTGCTCAATAATGCCGCCTGGATGCCGGACAATCAATACTTTGTAGCCAGAAAACATTTCACCTCCGAGCGTTCCCTTGGGGCAGGAGAAATGTGGCTGTATCATATTTCCGGAGGAACCGGCGTGCAATTGACCAAACGCAAAAATGATCAGCAGGATGTCAATGAGCCTTCAATTTCTCCCGACGGGCGGTATGTTTATTTCAGTGAAGATGTGTACCCCGGAGGTTATTTTCAATACAATAAAGACCCCAATAGCCAGATATTCGTCATCAAACGTTATGACAGGCAAGAGGGTAAAATTGAAACGGTCGTCAGCGGCCCGGGTGGAGCGGTTCGGCCGCAGATATCCAATGACGGTAAAAAACTGGCTTTTGTCAGAAGAATACGAACGAAATCAGTTCTTTTTGTACATGACCTGGAGACAGGGGAACAATTTCCTTTATTTGACGGGCTCACCAAAGACCAGCAGGAGGCCTGGACTATTTTTGGTTCTTACACTGGTTTCGACTGGATGCCGGATGATAAAAATATCGTAATTTGGGGAAAGGGTAAATTGTGGAAGGTGGATGCCAAAACAGGGGAAGCCTCGAATATTCCTTTTAGTGTAAAAGCCAAACAAAAATTCGCTGAAACATTGCGGTTTGAAAATCATGCCTTCACAGATAATTTCGAGGTGAAAGCCATCCGCCACCTGCGCACCTCGCCTGATGAGAAAACGGCTGTTTTTAATGCCGTCGGCCACCTTTGGAAAATGGATCTGCCCAATGGAACGCCTCAACGGCTGACCCATAGCACAGACCTGGAATTTGAACCTTGCTTTTCGCCTGATGGAAAATCTGTCGTTTATGTATCCTGGGACGATGAAGCAATGGGAGCTGTTAACCTTTTTAAGCTGGATGCCGGCGCGGGGGAGGAGCGGATCGTGAAGCTGACTTCCCAAAAAGGAATATATCGTACCCCTTGCTTTTCACCGGATGGTAAATTTATCGTCTTTAGGAAGGAAGGCGGCAATGGCCATCAAGGCTTTACCCATTCGGAAAAGGCAGGAATTTATTTGATGAATGCGAATGGCAGTGATTTGAAATTTGTTACGGAACAAGGAGAAAATCCGGTTTTTGATCAAGTAGGTAAAAGACTTTTTCTTTCCACAGGGGGCGAAATTTTCGGCAGTTTAAAAAAATCTTTCAAATCCATCAAACCGGATGGTTCGGATGAAAAGGTCATTTTTGAAACCAAATATGCCACTCAATTTTCACCCAGCCCCGATAATAAGTGGATTGCCTTTTCAGACTTATACAAGGTTTACATTGCTCCCATGCCGTTGCCTGGAAAAGCTATGGAACTTTCCGCAGAGACCAAAGCGATACCCGTGGCCCAGGTAGCTCGGGATGCCGGGGTGAATTTGCACTGGTCTTCCAACAGCAAAAAACTGTTCTGGACCCTTGGCAATGAGTATTTTAGCGACGAACTGACACGACGGTTTACTTTTTTGGAAGGTTCCCTGGATACGGTGCCTCCTGTTGATACTGCAGGCTTGAAAATTAATCTGCAGTTGCCTTCTGATCGCCCTGAAGGGACGGTGGCTTTCACTAATGTCAGGATCATTACCATGGATGGCGATAAAGTGATTGAATCGGGTACCGTACTGGTGGAAGGCAACCGGATCAAAAAAGTGGGTAAAAATGTACGTATTCCGCAAGAGGCTAAAGTTTACAACATGGAAGGAAAAACCATCATGCCCGGAATGGTTGACGTTCACGGTCACCTGGGAAATTTCAGAATGGGCCTCAGCCCAAAAAAGCAATGGGAGTATTACGCCAACCTTGCTTTTGGGGTAACAACGGCTCATGACCCCTCTTCCAATTCTGAAATGATCTTTTCCCAATCTGAAATGATCAAAGCCGGGGAGATGCTCGGCCCCCGTTTATTTTCAACAGGGGTTATTTTGTATGGGGCAGAAGGTGATTTTAAAGCAGTCATCAATAGCCTTGATGACGCCCGTTCAGCCCTTAGACGTACCAAAGCCTATGGCGCTTTTTCTGTAAAAAGTTACAATCAGCCACGCAGGGACCAGCGCCAGCAGGTGATCCAGGCCGCCCGTGAACTGGGCATGCTGGTGGTGCCGGAAGGAGGTTCTTTCTTCTATCACAATCTCACCATGGTGGCGGATGGCCACACCGGGATAGAGCACAATATACCTGTGGCGCCTTTGTATCAGGATGTTTTAAAATTCTGGGGGTCAACAGACTCCCACAATACCCCCACACTTATCGTCAATTATGGCGGGGTTAACGGAGAGTACTATTTTTATCAACACAGCAATGTTTGGGAAAACGAGAAATTGTTGTCGTTTACCCCCCGTGCCATCATTGATGCCCGTTCCCGTCACCGTACTATGATTCCCGAAGAGGAATACCAAAACGGACACATTTTAACCTCCCAATCCTGTGCCAAACTTCAGGAAAATGGAGTGAACATCAATTTAGGTTCCCATGGCCAGTTGCAGGGATTGGGCGCTCACTGGGAACTTTGGATGCTGGCCCAGGGCGGAATGTCCAACCACCAGGCATTAAAATGCGCCACGATTAACGGAGCTAAATATTTGGGAATGGACAAAGAGATCGGTTCCATAGAAGCGGGTAAACTGGCTGATTTGATCATTTTGGATGAAAATCCTCTTGAAGATATTCACCATTCCGAATCGATCCGGTATGTCATGTTGAACGGAAGGTTGTATGATGCAGCTACGTTGAATGAAACCGGGAATTACGATAAAAAACGCAGCAAATTTTACTTTGAACAGCCGGGTAGCGGAAACGCCTGGCCATTGGATAGCGTTACCAACAGTTTTATGCATTCCGGTTGTTCCTGCAGACATTAGCACTGGAAGATTTAATATTGGTTTTCCTCATCCGCCTGAAGGATGAATGCCGCAAAAAAAAAGCCCGGTACCGAATGCATTCGGTACCGGGCTGCGGAAATGTTCATGGTCTCATCTAAAATCTTACTTTAACGTGCGAGTGGACTCGTGTAAGATTGAAGGAATGGTGGAGTAATTGTTAAACTCGAACGCATAATTTTTGTAGCGAACAGAGATGTTAAAATCCTCAGGATTCTGTCCGGCAAAGCTGAAAACTTTTTCAATACTTACCTGATTCTCGATCATTTCCCGGTAAACCAGGTCACCATTGTCGTCGCGTACTGAGATTTCTACGTCTGCACCATCCAGCAAAAGGGCTGTCAGGTAGACTTTTTGATCCTTTTTATAAACGACAGGTTTAAAGATTTTCTCTTCTCCACTTTTGTCGATGGTTAAAGTATTGCCGTGAACCTCAATCGCCTGGGTGTGAATACTCTGCTGGTCTTCGATTTGCAGGAAGTAAGTTCCATCAGGGAGATTTTTCAGGTCAAAATTTTTGGCAAATGCCTTGGCCTGCTTTACGTTCTCCTTAAAGAGTGTCGTGGAGGCAGCATCTTTCAAAGCAATCTTAAAACTCCTTTCTGTTTGATAGTTCAGGTGAAGCGCAAAAGACTTTTGATTTCCTTTTGTTACTACTATGCCCGGATTCACATCAGTAGCAAACAGCGCGGTGCCGGCAGTGGTCAACATTACAAAAAGGGCGACAACTTTTACCAGCGATTTCAATTTAAATAATTGCATAGTTAAAACAGTTTTTTAAGATTTACGAATGGATCAATTATGATCATTTTGTTGGGTGAAAAAAACGCAACTCCTTTTTTGAGGAATTGACAGGACAAAGATATAGGCACATTCAGCCCAATACTACCTGAGAATTGGCCGATATATGTGTTATTTTACCTGAATTAAATAAACTTTCAGTCCATATAGTTAATTTTACATTGATATAGGGTAATATAGTACAGGTTTAATACTTGAGACCTGTATAATTTTGCCTTATCATTCAATTTGAAAATTATGACCAAGCTTAAGCCGGCATTTGAAAAAATAGATCCCACCTTTGGAAGCTCTTTTACGGTAAGGGTTTTTAATGAGCAAAATAAAAATTCCCCCCGATTTTATCATTTCCACCCGGAACTGGAGTTGATCTATGTGAAAGGAGGGAGTGGTAAGCGGCATATTGGCAATCATTTGTCCTGCTACCAAAATGGGGAACTGATCCTCATGGGGTCGGGCTTACCTCATGCCGGATTTACGGATCGCATGACCCGTAATGAATCGGAGGTAGTGGTTCAGATGAGAGAGAACTTTTTGGGAGATAATTTTTTTGATATCCCGGAGATGAAACCAGTCCGGCAATTATTCGAACGTGCCCGTTTAGGAATTTCTTTTTTCGGGGAGACCAGGAAGGTGATAGGGGGGCGGCTGGAACAACTTGCCGTGATGGATCAGTTTGACCGTTTGATGGAATTGCTGTCCATTCTCAGGCAGATGGCCGAGTCTGAAGAATATGAGTTGCTCAACGCCAGAGAGTTTGCGCTGGAGGTGAAACCGCAGGACAATGACAGGATCAATGAAATTTATGATTTTGTGCATTCCAATTTTACCCGGGCTATTCCCCTGGATGAAATTTCAGCTGAAGTGAATATGACTGTCCCGGCATTCTGCCGCTATTTTAAAAAGCAGTCAGGGAAGACCTTTACTCAATTTGTTAATGAATTCAGGGTGATCCATGCTTGTAAATTACTTATAGAAGAACAAAAAAGCATTACGGAAATTGCCTTTGAGAGCGGGTTCAATAATTTTTCTCACTTCAATAAGTTATTCAAGGAAAAAACGGGGAATAGTCCTTCCGCTTACCGGGGAGCGGTGAAGCAGATCCTGACGTAAAATGAAAGCC
Organism: Lewinellaceae bacterium; assembly: GCA_020636105.1. NCBI lineage: Bacteria > Pseudomonadati > Bacteroidota > Saprospiria > Saprospirales > Lewinellaceae > Lewinellaceae bacterium. Next base: position 2,017,195 of record JACJYL010000002.1, on the reverse strand, counting down.
TGGTCTGTATTCTCGGGATTGTATTCGAGGAAAATTTTCCATAAGTCTTCCGATCTGGAGTAGGTTTTATAGCGTTTTTTCAGGAACCCTTTTGAGGGGTCAACGAACTTTTCAAGGTATTTTTCAAACAGGTAGTTTTCAAATCCAAGGCCTTTTTGGGCAGTAATGATGTCTGTTTGCCTTTCATAGTTTCTCCTGAACTGCCTGCTGAAAAGATACCTGAAACAATCGGAGATCAATTCTTTTTTTGACTGATTCTTGTACGTTACAATATGTGCCAGCTCATGGCCGAAACATCCCGTCAGGGCTTTAAATCCTGCGTTTAACGGGTGAAGAGGGTTTTTAGTGTCATTGTTCACCGCGATAATATAGGATCGTGGCGGGATGCGTAAGCTTCTTAGTGTCGGGCGGCAGAGCATCGAATATTTCATTTTTTTAAATTTTACCTTGATGGTAAGATGCTCGAATTCGGGAAAATAGCTCAAGGCGAAATTAAAAGCCTCTTTCAAAAGTGAATCATCAACGGTACACTCCGGATAGTGATTTTTTACAGTCTCTAGATCTTCTTTACCGCTCAAATTGCATTCCTGTGCCTCCATGGAAAGTGCCAATCCGATACAAAAGATGAGCATGAAACAAGTTATTTTTTTCATCTTATGGGGTATAATGATGAATAATATTCTCTTTAACATGAAGCGCATTGGCTTGCATCTGTTGATAAAGATGGACTTCAAGCTTTGTCAAAAGGGAATCAATTCGGAAGAGAAGAGAGCATTTCCTTAATGTTATTGGCTGGTTTTGCGCGGAGAAGTTTGTTTAACCTCCGGAAAAACACGAGGGGGGGGACCAAATGACAATACCTACCCGAAGAAATGCAGCAAGCCGTCATTTGCAATCCATAAATATACTCAATTTTGGACTAAAAAGCCAGTGAAAAGACCGGATAATACGGGATTATTTTCCTGGTGGATCCTCCACCAGCAGCTTTTGATAAGCCCGGTCATCATAAGAAACCAGTCCCGGTTGCAGGCTTTTGGTTTATTTGAATTTTATGCTTTTATGTTCACCTAGGCATCTAAATTAACCTTTTTTCACTGCACGATAATTCTTTCGGAATAAATTTTTCCGTTTTTCTCCAGGATGACTTCATAAACTCCCGCCCCGAAATTTAAGGGGATGGTGCATTTTTCTGTTTTCATTTTTTTGGAAAAAACGACTCTCCCTGTCATGTCTATGATGCGGATCATCACGTTTTCCGGGGTTGATTTTTCGATATTGATAAAATCCCTGGCAGGGTTAGGGTAAATTTTGAAAGAAGGGTCCTTGTCAATGGATTGGTTGGCCACCACGAAAGGGGATTCTCCCGTTTTGACGACGATTACATTGGTAAGCATTTCAATGGTGTCGGTCATGACCCCGTTTCCTGTATCAACAGAGATTTTATATTTTCCTTTAAAACCACGCACCTTAAACTCTCCTGAGCTGTCGGTTTGTCCGGATGCATTGGTCCACCATTCGTTAAAAACCATGTCGATGAACGTCTGCCCTGCCGGTTTAAGCGACCAGTCCTGCCGGAACATAGGTGCGTTTTGGTACCAGTGGGCTCCATCCCAAAAACCCCACATCATGAATCCGTCGGTGCTCTCATGGCTAAAAACCATGGTCAGAAAATCACGAAGATAGGTGGCGCACAAATCATCACTCATGGCGGGATTGGTATCGTATTCCGTGATTTTGGCTTTCAGACCAAAAGTGGAATGGAAGTCTTCTAAAATGTCATAAACGGAATAAATAGAAGTAGGGAATCCGCCGATATGACCCTGGAAACCGATTCCGTCCAGTTTTACGCCGGCGTCGATCATTTCATGGATGAATTGTTTTTTCAGGTCGTACAACCCGCCGCCCGTATTGGCCTGGCTGATGGTGACATAATCATTGTAGTAGGTTTTGGTGTCAGGGTCGACATCGGCGAGTTTTTGGAAAACTTCCCGGTAAAGTTCGCGGCCGGTGGGGTAGCCGGGATCTCCCTGGAAAGTGTATTCCAGGTCACGGTTGGAGGTGATCTCGTTCAGCACATCCCACTCAGCAATATTGCCGGCGATACCGGGATAAGTGACGATTTCCTCAATATGGTTGCTAATGCGGTCGCGGATGTATTGGTGGTTATTCTGGTTTTGCTGGATATCGCCGGGCAGGTTGCTCCATCCCGGCCACAGTAGGTTGTGTCCCCTGATTTTAATATCATGATCTCTAAGCCATTCGGCGGCGTTGGCCTTTTCGGTTTTGGGGCCGTTCCAGTTGTTTTCCCAGCCCGGCCATTTGAGGCCATTTTCGAAGACCACCCAGTTGAAACCATGGCCCTCTCCGTCGAGATCCAGTATTTTGGATTCATAGGTCTCATTCTGGCCGCTGTTGCCGGCAATAAAGCGCGACACTATCGCTGTGCCAAAGGCGTAATCGTGCCTGAGCATTTCCACCTGGACGGAAGCATCGGGTACGGGATTGCCTTCGGCATCTTCCACCCTGACGGTAAGGTTGGCTTTTCGTATTTGTTCTATCCTGTAGGCGGCTTCAGCTCTCCAGGGCGCATCCGGTTCCCAGCCGCCGTAATGGTCGTTATTGGTGTCGCTGGGCAGGTCCTCTACATTGACGGCAGTATGGTAATTGAGCATGGCCAGTCCGCCCACTTCAATGGTTTGGGCCTGCCAGGCGAGGTGCAGCCCTGTAGTGAGTCCGTTGGGCGCGTAGGTGGTGTTGGCCTCGAAAGGCACTATGAATTGTGTCCACTGGTCCGAGAGATCCGTGGTCAGGAGCACCTCTTTGTCGTAGGTCGATGCGTTTTCGACAAAAAGGGTGACGTGCCCGGTGCCTGTGGCGGAGCGCAGCCAGACGATCAGCAGGCAGGCGTCGCCACTGTTTATCGTATTTACGTTTTTCATTCCGTAGCCTGCATCCCAGGCATTGGCTCCGGCACTGTTGACGACGATATTCACCTTTTGGGCAAAGGGCTGCATCACGGTGGTCTGGTTGGAGGCCGTGACGGCTCCATAGACATAATCGCTGTTTAAATTAGCGGCTTCGGTATTATTAAAAACCCAGCTTCCGGCGGGGAGGCCGAAGTTACTTTGCAGGGAAGTTTGCAGGGAGGTATGGTAGTTGTCCTGGGCCTGAATCATAAAACTAGAGCTCAGGAACAAACACAGGATGTAGATCTTGATTTTCATTTTTGCAAATATTTTATTCAATGCCAAAGATAATGCCTGCCAGGCAAATTCTTTAATGGGAGATGTTTCAATATTAGGGGGTATTTGTTTCAGAACCAGCTTTAAAGTAATGGTGGGCAGTAATGATTTTAAATCGCTTTAGTATTCAAGATTCCGGCTCCCGAACTTGTTAAAGTCCCGGAGGTCTGATTGCTCTATCATGATGTGACATTTTCCTATTGACAAATCCTTGCCAATAATGTAGCTTTGCGCCATGAAAAGACGCTTTTGGCAATTGGGGGATTTTTTACTCATCGTTCTTATCCTGATAAGTTCGATAGGGGGAGCCTATAGCTTTCCTTTGCCCCTGGATCATGTCGAAGCCACTATGGGGGATAATGGCTCAACTACCGACCGTTATTCCTTTCAAAATATTCCTCCTGAGAAAGAAGCATTCCTGGAAAAGGATACGGAGGATCAACAGGAAGATGCCTTCAGTTTCGGTAAATCACCCGATGGTCGGGGGTATTTCTGTTTTAGTGGAAAGCTTCCGTATGATCTGGCTCGCTCCCACAAAAAAGGAGAGCAGTTTCAGCGTCTTTTCCTGCTTTTTCATTGTCTGAAAATAGCCCACAGTTAAGGATTTTCCTTCCTTTTTATCATTCACGTAAATACTGCTGCCCGGCTCTTATGCCGTGTAAAGGTATTGGGTGTCATTTATTCATATCATTAGGTGTGTTTATGGCACGACATTATGGGGTTCCGTCCCCGGATGATCTGGCATAAACGCATCGGAAAATTATAACACAATGAAATCAGATATCAATAGACTGTCCTTTTACTACTTCATGGGCGTATTAGGTCTTGCTATCCTCGCAGGTTTGTTCGCCCTGATCGACGGATTGGTCTAAATAACATGAAGCAGGGGTTTTGAAGCCCTGCAATCACTAAAATTACCCGAAGCTGCTGTGAATGTGGCTTCGGGTGATTTCCCTCTCTAAAAAAGGCCGTTTTTAAGTCCGAGTGCCTCGTCAAAGGTTGGAAGCAAGAAGATTTTTTTGTTTAATATTTTTTTAAATTAATTAAACAAAATTATTTAGTCCGTGTTTCTATTATTATGACAACACAAGACTTCTACCAACAATTTAATCAAAAGAGGCCGTTTATTCAGAGACTTGCCCACAAACTGGTCAACGACTTTGACGCCTCCCGTTTCCTCTATCACGAAACGGCTCACCAAGCCATCAAGCATAAAGACCATCTTCAACAGGATACCTTCGAAGAATGGCTGAAGATGACGATGCAAAATGTCTATCTTAAATTAACCCAGGGGAAATCCTGACCGGCAACAGTCCAAATAAATTGATATGATGCATATTCAACTCAGCACCCGGGTCAATGGCCATTACAAGAACATAATAACCCGCTTCGACCGGCAGCTTTTCGAGGCCCTGGCGCCCGGAATGGCCAAAATGGAAATCGTCGAATTCACCGGTTCCCAAAAAGGAGACAAGGTACATATTCGTTTTCTGAGTCCGGTAAAAGCCGACTGGGTCAGCCTTATAACAGAAGATGAGATCAATGCTGACGAAGCTTATTTTACCGATGAAGGTACCCTGCTTCCCTTTCCGTTGAAATACTGGAAACACAAACATATCGTGCGGAAAATAACGGAAGACTCCTCCTGGATTATCGATGACATTACTTTCGAAGGCAGGAATATCCTGTTTACCTTGCTGCTTTATCCGGCTATTTTTTTGGGGTTTTATCCGAGGAAGAGGATTTATAGGACATACTTTAGAAATACCTGAGACGATTATCCTGCGCTTCCTCTTTTACCCAATCAATCCAACCGCATTTTAAATTTTATCCCAAAACTGTTTTGGCCATTTGTCCGATCAGTGCCTTTAACTCATCCAGTTCCTGCCTCATGGTCTGCTGTCCCTTTTTTAGGTCCGAAACTTCATTTTGCAGACCGTCAATGATCTTCTGCTGATCCTTCACCGCCTGAAAGAGGATGGTATTGAGGGCCTGGTAGTTGAGTTTGCGCGGAGATTCTTCATTTTCCCGTTTAACGATTTCCGGCAGGATTTTTTCTACCTCATTAGCAATGAACCCGTATTGTTTTTTAAGAAGAACATCTTCGGGGATTTCCAGGTCAAAAGGGTTTTTTTCTGCCCAGAAATAGCTTACAGGGTTTAAGTTATTGATCAGTTTTAAGGCATTGAATGTTTTATCTAGAGGGCCGATTTCCTTTTTAAGAGAGAAATCCGAAGCTGTCCACATTCCACTAAAAGGGCTTTCTGACAATTTTTTTCCCTTATAGGATATATCCTCAAAATATCCGATTTTGCAGTGGATCTCTTGAAAGGGTTGTTCTTTTTTTCCCAGTCTTGAACCTCTTTCCCCCTTTTTTTTTGTCACAGGAATTGTACCTTCTTTAAATTTTGAAGGGATAATATCTCCTCGGGTAATTTCAATTGGATCCAATTGAACATTCGGTTCGTTTCCTTCTAATAACAGATCTCTATAATCGCATGATAAAATGATTTTCCCTGAATGGATTTTTACTTGATCTGAAACTATTGCCCTCGTTTGTAATTCCCCGGATATGTATGCATTACCTTGTACCGTCAATCTTTCCCATGGCTTATGAGTACCTATTCCAACTTTACCCTCTTGGGTTAAGGATATTACGGTGTCATTATTTTCGTTGAAATCCCCATCGTGCCCCCCTTTACTACCATCCATCGCGGCAATTTTGAATACTTTTTCATCTGTACCTATTTTGAAGGTGGATTTATTGGGATTGTGGAATGAAATTACGGGTTTGGCGTCTTTAATTTCAATTTTTTCTTTGGGTGAGGTTGTCCCAATTCCAATTTTTTGGTCATGAGCAATGGTCATGGTCTTTTTATTACCACCCACCCGAAATTGAAGGCCATTGCCTGTACCGTCTGCCAGGTTATAATAGATCCCGGCATCTTCAGCATCTTTACCTTTTTGGCTGAAAATGAAACCATTTTCATGTCCCTGAGGACATAATAAACTGATGTATTTATAAACACCACCGTGTTCAAAAACAGCATAAGCTCTGTTGAAATCCGGGGTGGCTCCTGAATCCCCATTTTTCACATGAAGGTTACCAAGCACTTCAAGTTCTGCTCCCGGATTATTTGTACCAATCCCCACCTTATTCCCCAGGATAACTTTCGTTTCTGTTGTATCTTCTCCGGTGGGGTATATTTCCCATTTTATGGGTGGAGTGATATAAGGTTTTTTGGTTGCGTTGGATTTTGGTTCAAGGTATTTGCTTTCGATTCCTGCCATAGGAATAGAACCTTTTGGGAGTTGTTTCTGAACAAACAGAACCATTTGGCCATCATCAAAATCAGGAATGTTATAATACCTCAAATACATCATAGAGATGCCTTCTATCCCCAAAGTTTCAATTTGTTTAAACCGGAAAGAAATATTTCCTTTTTCTTCAATACCCATGATGGTTTTATTACGTATGCCATCATCATTAAAAAGTCTGGGTTCAATACGCCAGGTAACGACAGGGCCTTGTATCATTTTATGGTGGGTCCAATGGTTCCCATAATTATCATTGTCTATTTCCAGCTGAATATCTTTTATCGCTTTTTCCCCTACCAGGAACCCTGGGTTTTTATCCTTTTTATTATCCTCTTTATCCCCTTCGTCATCTTTTTTTCCAAGGATTATCAGTTCAAAATAGGGGCTTTCCCTCACATCCTGCCTGCAATCTAACTCCAATTTGTTTAGACCAATATTGCTGATGGCAAAGCTCAGTTCATTTTCTATCTCCAGATTAGGAGTGGAAATGTAAACGGTATTATGATTGTCCAGCCAGTAGGTTACCAATGGGAAAGGAGGGCTTACATAATTGGCCGGGCGTTTGAGTAAAATCGAATGCTGAATAAAAGCCAGCGCATCTTTCGTTTCTGAATCGCGATAATGAAAATCAAGGTAGCGTAAGCTTGGTCTTTGATAAACTGCCATGTTTTCGACGAGGATGGTCAGCACCTCATCGCTTTTGAATATAAAATCCTCATCCCGGTTGTTGTATCTAATGGTCCATATTGAACCAGGGTAATTGGATTCCTTTTGTAGTTCCAGTACTTCAAAATTATCCTCCTGGCCCTGGACTGATATTTTTAACAAAGCCTGCTGGTCTGCTTCCATGAAGTCAGAAAAATCGAGACCAAAGGACCATCCGATATCGTTCTCTGCTTTCGGATCAATAAAGGAGGAGGTGGTTTTACCAAAAAATCCAAACAAAGGAGTTTTTAGCATAGAAATAATACTTTGGTCGGGGGATTGATCCTTTTTTATAATTAGATCCGTATCACTTTGATTTGTTATTTTAACAATCAATTGATTAAGGTGCTCGGGGTTTTGTTGGCTCTGACTGATAAAGAGGGGAGGCGTTGCTTTCCCTTTACTGACAGGGTTTTCCAGAGTAATGCTTAGGCTTTTGGAAATATGGGTATTTATCTCCTTGATTTTTACATAAGGATTCATATCTATTGATCTTTAGTGTTTTTAGAATTAATTTTTAACCAACCTTCCTTTAGTTTTAGTTTGTCCACAAAGGGGACAAATTGCTCTGAGGGCTGTTTGATTTTACCTGGAGGGATTTCTTCCCAATTATTGGGTTTGTTCTGTTCCAACCACGACCAGGACATTTCTGCATCATTTATAGTAGGAATGAGCAATGGATTACCTGGGGTCAAAATAGGCGTAGTCAGGAAAGCTGTTTCAATCCGGCTAAGTGCTTCCGCGATGGCGTTTTGGTCCAGTTGGATGGATTTTACGGGCAAGATTCCTGAAGTCAGGTGTACCTTTCCTCGGGGGTCTATCACCATCACCACTTCGAATTTATCACTTGAGCTACAAGAAATGTTGAAGTAATCTTTTTTTGGCTTTTTATAAAACAATTTACCACTAGCTTCTTCAGCTTCCTTTAACTGATTTAGAGACTCTTTTTTGAATGGATTCAGGATGTCCTCGAATTCCTTGATTTTTCGTTTTGCTGCATTCATGTCTGCAATTTCAGCTAACTTTTTCTCATCGGAATAACTTCCTTTTTGTTTCAATAATGCGAGCCTGTCTTCATCGTGTCTGGATTTTAGATCAAGAATTGCCAGTTCTATTGCATTGCTTATCTTGGCCATTTCATCCTTTATAAACTGTTGAACAATTTCAGGCATACCTTTAGGGCCAAATTCATTTTCCGAAAAGGAACAATAGAATTCTTCAAAACATGGGTCTTCATCATATTTTGCATAAAAACCTACCAGGCCATCATTGGATTGAGAAACATCTCCTAAATGAATAGGAAATTGAACACTCTCAAAGTTCATTGTTTGACCATAGTCATCACCAGCATAAGCTTTTAACCTTGATTTCCAGCTTTGATTCTTCATTGGCACTCCTTTCAATTCCATACCAATGGAAGCTTTTACGATAGCCAATGGCCTGCCCATCAACATATTGATGCCCGTAAAGCTGGCAAAATTCTCCGGGTCGATGTTTTGTAAAGATTCGAAACATAAACGGTTGAATTCCTCCAGGTAACTTCCATCTTGTGATTGGAAAAAGTCCACCCAATTTTTTAACAGGGGATTTTCAATGGATTCAAAAGTTGTTTCCCCGGGAGGTTTTACCCAGTTGATAATTTGTTCTCCTCCTCTTTGGGTTTGTAATTGAAGCACTCCGATGGCTTTGCCTGCTTCATCATACACATATAAAGATTCATCAAGAAAGTTAGGCAATATCCAGCCACAGACAGGGTTGAATTCAGTGTGGTTTTCTGTAAGTTCATCATCATTTGCACTTAACAAAGAAAAATTGATCCTGGCCGGTTGCACAAGGCGAGGAGGCAGATAAGCTGCAAACCGTCTTTTGTCAGGGTGCTCGTCCCCACTTGGCTTTAGGCTTTCGGCGATGATCACATCAGGGTAGGCCTGTTTTGAATTGGAGGATCCTTTTGAGTCCTGGACCCGGTCTTTGTGCTCCCACTGCGAGTATTGCCCGAAACAATCCACGAGTCTTAATTTACTCACCCTCATCCAGCCGTCGCGGATGGGCATGAATAGATTGGATGGCAGGGGCGAAACCTTATTGCCATTGCCGATCATTTTCTTCAAAAGGTTATTAGTGAAATTATCCAGGACGAGGTTATCTGCCAGAGGATCAAAAACATCCAATTGCAGGATCTGTTTGTGCATAGCAAAGGCGTCATTAAGGCCGCTAAGATTTTGGGAAAGAACTTCTTTGTCTTTTAGTGATTTGATTAATTTTCGATCCTCTTCTTTTTCGATTTCTCCATTAATGGATTTTAGACCATCTTCAACCGCTTGAATGAGGCTTTTATGAGCTCCCGAGGTCAGAATGGAGCGCCCATCAAAAATCTGGACTTCCTCCCCATCAGGTTGTTTTTCAATATTGGTTCTGTGCAAGTCAATTTCACCTGATGATAAGTCAAATTTTTCAATAACAGACGCTGTTGACCAAGGCTGTTGATTGCCATGTTTATCATAAGGTTTAGTTACCGGAGTGATTCTTACCTGCCAGTCCAGAAATAATGGTCCCCAGGAAATACCGCTGAAGTCATGTTCCTCTGAGGTGAAATCAAACAACTTATTCAACAAGGCATCATTGTCAAAAATATTACGGACTTGTTCCGTCGCGGATGGATTTCTATCTGACAAAAATTCTTCCAATAAAAGGATGGTACCCGAGGTGGGTTCCTCCTTGTTGTATCGTGGGGAATGTTTAATATTATCTCCATGAAACAGAATGGCCGGTTCGGCAGGCTTCCAAAAACGAGCTGCTGGTTTTTTTAATAATTTGTATTGCCACCTAGGAGTATCCACTTTATTATTCCAGCTTTCAAAACCGTTGTTCAATTCTTCGACCTGGAGTTCAATATCCATTTCCAATTGTTCCAGGCGGAAAAATTGAGCGGTGAGGTGTTCCATTTGTTTCCCAAGATAGTGACGGATATCGTTCACTCTGTTTTCCCTGGTTATTGGTCCCAAACGAAGGTTGTATTCTGTTATCATGTATTTATACCAATCGGCATAAAGCTGAATTTGTTCATCATTTATCTTAAACTGAATGTCATCAGATTCTTGCTGCATTTTATTTAGATCCGTCAACCTTTTGTTCCAGTAGGAGAGGTCTTCCTGGGTCATGGATTTCAAGGGAGGTGTTTCCTTTTGACCGGAGACCGGTTCGGGTTTTTTTGTTCTGATCTGCCATGTATGCCCTCCTGCTTCAGGGGTGAAGGAAGCTTGGTGCATACCATTATCTATTTTAGCAATAAGGTCGGCCTGATCGGATTGAGACAATAGCCCCAACTGGAGTGCATCCAGCATCAATTCCATACTTTGGACGTCAGCCCCTTCGGTAGTGTTGGCCAGCAACGCTGCCAATGCCTGTCCGGGTGTATTGCCGATGGAAATCCTCGTTTGGGTCATTGCGGTCTGGTTGTCAGACTTGGTTTTATATTTTTCGGGTTCTGTTGGGTTGACGGGGATTTTTTTAATTACACCGCAATAGAGCGATCTGCCGAAAATACGTTCGTCATAAGGGTCAATGTTGTCGGGATCAAAGGCTGCCTGTTCGAAAACAATGTCCCAGTCAAAAGAGGCTCCCGTTCCATCTTCCAGGAAATATTGTTTATTCCTGGCTGCAATGGTTTCCTCAATATTATCCGCATTGAATTCAGACGGATCCGATTCTTTTATGTTGATACTACCATTGAAAAAAGGATCTTTTTCGGGATCACTATACCATCCGATAACCTGATAGGAAGCCATTAACCCTTCTTCTTTGGCAAGGTCAATATCAGCAAACGAGTCATGAAAACCAAAAACATTCCTGCATTCAGGGTAATAAGCAGAAAATAGTGGATCTCCATATCCAAGTGCATTCAAATCTTTAAGGTATAACTTCTCTTCTTCCTCTTTTTTGAAAGCACTAATATCGTCTTCCTTTTCATAAGGCCACAGTTTACCTAAATACCTGAAAAGCAGGTCTCCTTTTTGGAAATTTTCTGGTTTATAAGGGAAAGCATTACTGTTGCCCGGATTATTTTTTGATAAAAGATCACTTTCGAGGATAAAGGTTTTTTTGTATGTTTTTATTTCAGATCCATTTTTAAAGACTTTTCTCCTGATCATCCAACGATTAGGAACAGGGCGATAATGGACTGTTGCCTTTTCATCCTCCATGTCTGTAAAAATGGCGGTGCGTAAAGCTTTTGGAAGGGCCCAATGTACATGGATGCCTTCTCTTAAAGGGACGCTAGTGGATTCAAAAGGTTTGGAAACCAGGTCTTCACTTATATAAGGGCTCAATCGGGGGGCAATACATTGTTCTTCGTCCGGACTCCCCCGATGAGGCAACATGGAGAAATCAGCCAGTTGTCCGGCAAAGGTGTAGGTGTCATTCCGCGTTTCTTCATATACCGGATAACAATCCAGGTCAATGGGAATCCTTAAATAATAATATTGATCTTCCATGTTTGTTTCTTAATTGATAATGTTGAAATGCAGCTAATCAGGCAACCTCGATAATGATTTAATATCATAGGATTTATACCCTCCTTCTACTGCTTGCTCCCCGTTCACCTCTACCGCTACCTCTTCTTGCAGGCGGTGGCGGTGGTTTTTGGGTAACCGGTTCCAGCTTTACAGTACCTATTTTGTTTTCACTTAAATCAAAAATGACATTGTCTACTCCTTCCACCATAACGAAAGCAAATTCAGCGGTTGTAAACGAGGAATATGCTTTTTTGAGGTCGGAGTCACCAAGAATTTTTTTTCTAAGATCCTCCATACCGATTACGTTGTGTTCATTCGGGTCAAGTGGTTTTTCAATAATATTATTGTCTTCGGTGTCTTTAATAAAACCTGCCTCTCCCGTCAATTCCCGGAATGCTTTCTTTGGAGATCCACTTTTTAGATCAACACCAAAATGCAAGCCTTCCCCCGGTTCCCGGAATGTTACGGTTTGAATATCCCCTTTGAACATCACGAGGGCAATATCCGGTGCCATACGTTCAATACGAACAAACTGAGCCGGTTGGGATTCATTACTTTCATTAGACTTGGGTGCATTAATCAATATTTCCATCCCCGGCCAACCGACCAGAACGGAACTCCGTAAAAGAAAACCATGTATAACATCAGAATCATTGTCATCAGGTACTGGTTTCACTTTTTGTTTCATTCGAGGGCTGAGAGCCAGCAATATTTTAGCTGTTTTTTCGAGTTGAAAATTTTCCCGGATATTTGAGATGAGATTATTTGGATGATTACCAGGAACCCAATATTGGTCCAAAGGCATTTGTATAGTCAATAAGTCGAGGATTTCCTGAAAATCTGCCGTTTTCGACTCTAGGCTTCTATCAAAAAGGATCAAATCAAAATCACGCCAGCCATCCTTTTTGATCTTGTTAAGGTATTGATCCAGGCCGGCATAATCTGCGCCCATTTCGATATAGTCGCTGGCTTTATCTTCCGGGCAAATGACCAATATTTTTAATATATACTCTCGGGATTCATCCTCCCTTTTCCTAACGAAATCACCAATACTCAGGGCTCCTGCCCTTAAAGCTCTGGTCCAATTACGGTCCAGGTAAAAGAATTTCAGGGATTCGGAAGGCAGCATTTCTGGTTCCGGAACCAGATAATGGAAAGGCACATGATGTAATGCGTCCAATTCTTCGAGGAAGCTATTTACTTCATCCGGTAAATTTTCAAGGGTAGCAGGACTTTCCGGTTCTTTTGGTTGGTTTCTTTTGAATGGGCTGGGATTCTTTTTGTTATCACGAATAGTCTCGATGTTTGATTTCAATGGAGTGTCTTTAATTTTCTTCTTTGAATCCTCCAGCGGTAATAGCATTCCAGTTTCGTTAGGGATGACGTTTAGTTCTGCTTCGAGTAATTTTTGTTCCCATTTCCTGATTTCAGCAAGCTTTGTACTTCGTTTCCATTTATATAAATTTTGGGCGAATTCCTGATTCTTCAATCCTAATAATTGTCCGAGTTGCCAGGCAGAAGCATAGGATAGGTCCAGGAAATTGGTGACAGGATCTCGATAATACAATTCATCCTGGTTGGTATAGGAAATACCTAAATAAGCGGGAACCTTTAAAGGAACCAGGGGCCCTCTGTACAGGGAAACTGTATTATGCCCTTGCCTGAGTTGGTGATTCATGGGCACATAACCGGCATCCAACCATTCCTGAACTTGTTTTTCGACTTTGGTTTCAGGGGCTTTTGCAGAGTTTAATTTAAGCAAAGGGAGGTCCAAAGGGTTTTTTGGTTTTTTTTCGTTTTCTTGAGCAGGTTTAATTAGTTCTTTTTTCTGCTTATTGAGGTTTAATAGCAGCTGTGAGAACGATTCAGGGCGATCATTACATGAAAAACGCCATTTTCTAAAACTGACCATTCTAACATGATGAAAATCCTTTAATTTTTTTTCAGGGTCATTTATGGCATCAACAAACCCCTCAAGAGACACCAGGTGTACCATACTTTCTTTTCCTTTATTAGGTAATCGGTTCCCAATGATCACTGAGTACTCTCCTGATAGTTCACGACTTTTATCTTTGGCTTTATTATCTACCTTTACGATTCTTCCATGTGCCAATAATTTTAAATCTTCGATACTGGGACAAATTTCCATAAAAAGGGCCTTGGGTACATCAATGATGGTGCATTCTTCATTAGGATTCTCTCCGTATTCCAGCTCAAAAGCAGGTGGAAACCAAATACCTTGAGGTGGTTCATTTTTTAATTCGAGAAGTTCCCGAACAGGTATTTTACGGGGAACAGGGGCTGGGTCATCTTCATCAAACAGAAAAAGGGCCATCCAAGGAGGGTAATCCCCATTTTTTGATTGGAGGTCCTCAGTCTTTAGATTAGTATTTTCATCTCCGGACATAATCAAGTTCCTTTCCCAGGGTAAGGTCAGATTATTGAAAACAAGGTGTGGTAAAGTATCTTCAAAATCCCCCAGGCTCATATCGGGAGGAAATACGGAATCGATGTTAATAGGTTTGAAGTTAAACCGTTCTCCTCGGACGTAGAATTGCTTTTCAGCATAGAATTCAGTTCCCTTAGGAATTTCAGGGAAATAGGGGTGGCCTTTCAGGAGAGACCCCTCAGGGTATGTACTTTCTACCGTTTGTTTTGTTTCTATCCTGTAAGATCCGGCTTCCAATGCTGGTCGATAGTTTTGGACAAACCGAATATTTCCTGATGTTAATTCGCTTTCTATTTTTTTATCTGCCATGATTTAAGGTATTAAAATTGATCCGGTAGTTTTATAAGTCAATTGGGATTCCATCATTTTAAGTTCAGATTCATCCAGTGTAAAATCATCCGGATCCTCGAAACCTATGCCTAAATTTTTAAATGCATTTAAATGACTCTTTTCGGGGGTGGTGACGGTATCGATTATTCTTTCGGTATCGAATTTTTTCCCTGGCTGGATTTCCCCCAAAACCATTTTTACTTCTCGATTTTCAGGAGCTCCCCACAAGAGGCTTTTAACTGAAATTTCAAGCGTTTTTTCTGGTTTATGAACAATTGGAATAATGCTGATTCCTGCAAGCGATTCTTCCATTCGGGATTGTGAACCATCTAGTTCTTTATCTTGGAATTTCCCCCATAACGCCTTTGGTTCCCTTCGATAGGTAGGTTGCTCATGAAAATGAAATTTTTCGGATACCGAGTCCGTTCCTTTAAAAACCTCAATGGTCATTTTGGAACTATAATAGTCGCTGGTCAAATTCATTGGCGCAATGCCGATTTTCCAGGGTTTATTATCCTTGCCAGCAGGTATTATTCCAACTTCATCTTCTGTTTTTGCGGCACCTATTATTTCAATGGATTGGGTAGGAATCCCAGTTTCAAAGGATAAAATTAAAGTTGCCGGGTTGACGATCCAGTCCAGGTTCTCAGGGTTAGCTGATCTATCCAGTTCTTTCACCAAACCATTGCTGGTTTCTATCATCAGTGTTTTTTCTTTTGGCGGCAGGAATTGAGTGGAAAAGGATTGCCAGGAAATTGGCAGAGCCGGTTTTTTCGCTGGTCCAAATTCGATCTCCACATCGATTAACCCAAGGTCCACTACAGCTTTCCCAGCGAATGGTGGTCCCCACAATTCTACCCCTGCACTTACTCTGACGGTATGTTTGCCTAAGAAATAAAAGGTTGCCCCAAGGCTTACATTGACAAAACCTTCGTATTGGAAAGGGCTGAAATTCACCAGGAAGTGTGCTTCGGCAATAAAAAAGGCTTCTACCGGACCTACTTCTGCACTGGCTTCCAGACGGCCTCCTGCCATGAAAGAATTGGGTGTTAAGGCATAATATTCTCCTCCCTTAATTAAAATGTTTTTAGTGACTTGCCAATTGACACCCAACCTTGGAACGGTAGGGTAATGAGGTGGTTTCTTAAATTTAGGATGATACCCTCCCATGGAAAGGACAAAGTCACCAGCTTTTTTCCCTTTGAACCATGCAAAGAAGGCAAAACCACCCGTGAGATGAGCATCGGGGCTTAAGATGAAAGAATCTTCGCTTAATCTGCCTTCAATGGTTAGCGTACCTTCGTCGGGGACAAACCTGGCTTTTATTTGTAATTCTGCTTTGACAATACTATCGCCGGGGGGAGGAAGAATCAATTTGGTAAGTCCTAATAGGTTGATCTCAACTCTATTGCCAAATTCGACGGTCGCCAGGAAAAAGGACTGCAGTATCTTGACGTGCATGACTTTAAGGCCAATCGCAATCCAGTAAGAGCCTGCTTCAGGCACAATATCCCTTTGCATGAGCTTTAGGTTACTCTCGGGCAACGCATCGGAAAACTGCGATTCATTAAAGGCCGATTTGACCAGCACAAAATCACGAACCTTATCCACTTCAGGGATCATCAGGCGGCTGTTGATGCCCAGACCCAATGCAAATCCGTTGACGTAAAAATAGGATGGGCCACCAATAGGCATGGTCACCACAGCATAGAGGAAAAAGGACGGATCAACGGGATGGTTGATATAACTTCCCATTGCCGTAAAAGATTTGTCCTGAAACCTTAACATGGCCTCCCCGAAGTAGCCGTTGACCAGGATTTTCTCGCCATTATAATCGACCAATACTTTTTCGGAAAGGAAGGCCCCTGAAATCGAGGCAGTGGCCGTTTTATAGCGTAACTCCAATCCTGCCAGGCCAAAATCAATACCCGACGGATCGAATGGCATGGACAAAGGAATTCTGACTGCCAGATCCAACAGACGGAAGGTGAAACCTCCCAGGGTCATGCCCCCGTCGACAAGGACTTTGAATTTCCCTTCTTCCAGCGTGACGCCGAATTTTTTGATGAAGACCGGGCCGAATTGTTTTTGTTTGGGTTCCTTCCATTCGGTTTTGCTAGATGGTTTATTGCCTTGTTCCTCGGATTTTCCGCCCGTAGTTATTGTCGAAAAGTTTAACCCATCAAATTTAGGCAATATGGAACTTTCGCCAATATTGGCAGTTATGCTGAATCCGGCTTCTTGTCCTTCATCTGGAATTTTGATAACATCATCCAGGTCGAGGTCTCTTACCATCATTTGTATGGTGCCGATTTCCTTTTCTTCTTTCAGAGCCTGGGTAACAATGTTCATGGTAAGGTCGACCTTCACTTTTTCATCCGGCAAGAACTTCCCTACAAGTTCGAGGTTACTGGGGTTGAATTCCAGGTTTCCTTTCAACAGAAAGATCACCCGGTTCTTTTTACCTTTTTCCGCTTTGGAAGGAATGGTAACGATAAAGTGAGCCCCGTTCATTTCGGGGTTCAGCCAGATGGGCATTCCTTTAGCAATATCATTGGATAGAATGCTGATCACCTTTTTGAAGGTAAGATGCCCCTGGTAGCTGGCGAGAAAAGTACTGTTGTCGGCTGATTTTCCAAAGGCGAGGGCAAACTGGTAAACTTCTCCGGATTTATTTTTGAGATCCATTTTCCCGGATACCCCAAGTGCTGATGTTCCCCCTCCCTGGTAGTTGAAATTCAGCCTCAAAGAGGCATCAACACCTTCCATCGGAAACCCTTCCGTTTCCACTAAAGCTGAGAGGTTGAATTTTTTATCTTTGGTATGGTAACTTATTCCGATTTCAGAAGCAGAGAATTCCCGTATTGGTGTTGGTAAGCTAATACTTGTGCTGTCAAAGGCCGATTCCAGCATTTTACCAAGCTGTATTTTATTGCCAAGGGTTTTACTTCCTTTCCTTCCTGTCATTCCTTCAAAACTCCAGTCACCATCTTCGTATTTTATGTTAACTTCTATTTCCAGAGGTTTACCGGTCCCATTTTTATCGAGAGTGGTTTTTCCTGAAAATTCAAATTCAGTTTCTTTATCTTCATTCCTGCCAAAAGAAAAACTAAGATCTGAAATGGATAATGGATTGGAAGCACTTCCGAGCGGAATGGTAATAGCTCCTTCAGACTCGCCTGCCACATAAAAGGCTTTGGTGCCGGTATGGTAGGTAACCTTTGCTCCTTTTTTTATTTTAAAGTCTGCGAGTCCCGGTGGAGGAGTGAGTCCGAAAATACCTGCTGCCCAGGTGATCACATCCCAGTCTTTGTCAATTTCTGCGGTAAACTCCCAGCCTTCAGGATCTTTTTCAGCTGTTGCGATCAACTGAAGTCCATCAACGATATTCATTTCACAAGCGATCAGACCGAGCAGCTCTTTTTTACCATTTTCGTCATTGGAGTAATCGAGATGCAGCAGCAGTTTCTCCAGCGAAAAAATTGGTTTGTCAGCGTGGGTCACCCTGATCAGGTTGACGAGTTCCATCTCGAACTCGAAATTATAGCTGGGCGTTTCAAAAGCCACGGCCATATAGTTGAGCCTTAAAGCATCCTGTTTTTGTTCTGAAAATGTAGGGAATTCAAAGGGTGCTCCCAGTTTGTTACCGATGATTTCGATCACTTCGAGCAGGGTGAAATTACGCAGGGAGATGCCGCCCTCGAACTTCATTTCATTCCCTGCTTCTTTATGGTCAAAAACTGCTTTTATGGGAATGGAAAAGGAGGGAGTGTTTTTGATGCCATCGAAGTCGAGATTGGCAAAAAACTCAAAATAAATTTTACCTGGATTATAGGAAATATTTGTGGCAAGATTCAAATGAAGGATATCCAAATCAATATTATCAATGCTAAGGTTCAGGGTAAATATCCGATCCCGGGGCATTGCTCGGACTAATAATTGTGATAATTTTAATTGTTTATTTAATCCATTTTCAGTTTTTCCGGCTAATTCTTTTTCGGGGTCAAAATCGAATCTTTTTAGTAATTGAATAGGAGAGGGCCCAGTATCTGTTTTCGGATCTTGTAAGGCCAGCTCCATATATAGACTTGGCAATTCCACTGTGGCGAGCAGCTCAATTCCTTCAAAATCTACAATCCCCTGAAGTATAGCAGAAGGTTCGGTTCCAAGAATGGCAACATCAATACTAATTTCTTTTATGGTGAAATAGTCTTCCTCATTTTCATTGTCTTTGTCTTTGGGGAAAATCACCCATTCCCAATCCTGGAAAATAAGAGAGAAGTAAAGCTGAGACGGGGTTTCTTCTGTTGCCTTGATCAAACTAAATTCAGTAATGATCAAAGGCAGTTCCGGTAATTCGATATCGGGGAACAAAGACTTGAATATCTCGGCCAGGTCATCATCAATTGTTACAAGATAGTCATTGACAAGTCCCTTTAAAGCTTCATAAAACTTATTGATGTCTTTAAAATCAATTGGACCCTTTATTGCTATTCCCTCCTCTGAAGAAATGATTTCTAAGTTTTCTGCTTGAAAATAATCAGATATTGGCATGGTGATCGTTTTGGGTTATTCAGTTTCCGGAAATACGTGAGGCAAAAGAATAGTGGGAGGAACAGCTTCGTCAAGGTCCGTTAACGGGAATTCATTAAAGTGGAATGATTTATTATTTACGGTGTAAATAAGCAGGTCTTTGATAGCTTCATTTCCTGAACTCTTGTATCTGCTGAAATTAACATTAACACCTACTCCTACGTCTAAACCAAGACTAAAGGTTTGGTTATCATTGACACTGTCAGCAATTCTGTGTCTGACCCTAATGCTCTCTGGCAGGATCTTTGGTCCATCTTCCTCAGGAGGATTGCCTTCAAGGAAGTTTTTAAAAACTTTATTTTTGAAAAGATCTTTGACAGAAAATGCGGCTTTTGACTCTTCTGTCCTTTCTAAATCAACAAAAAAGTCTTTTTCCTCGTCTTTTTCTTCGCCATTTTCTTTCTCGACAGAAATGGCTGTATCCAGAAAATGTGCAGATTCAAGTAATAAGGTACCTCCGATTTTTTTGTCATCTTTCCATTCTGAACCCATAGGCCCTTTTGAACCATACAGTTCATGGAATTTGTGAAGGAATGACTTTAGGGTTCGATTAGGGACTTTCAGCAGCTCAGCGATTCTAAAAAAGTCCCCGATGAATGCATTTTGATTGGTTTTTTCTGTTTTTTTAGTAATACCCAAAGACTGCCTGGCAATTTTCATCAGGTCTGCTTTTTCAATTGAAATACCAAAGGAAATACCACTTCCCCTTTCAAGTTTCACCTTGTCTCCCTGCCCATTCTTAGGATATACCCAATATGCTGAAACGGACGAGTATTCCATCTTTTTGATAATGATGGAAATTCCAAACCCCAACTCAGAAAGCTGACCTGTCGAATAGATTTTACCATTGCGGGTAATTCTCTGGTGTTCACTTTCGAATTTTGCATCTACTATTTTTTTTCGTGTTTTTCCAACGTTTGTTTTATCAATTTTATCCCCAATTTCCTTATCATACTTTGCTTTAATTTTTGCTTTTACTTTTTCATTAATTTTTTCGACAACGTTATCATCTATAAAACTATTGGTAAATGACTCCCAAAGTGTTGGTCCATCTTTTTCTTCTTCTTTTTTCGTTTCATCGATTAGAAATTCTTTTGGTGGGGCTTCTTCTGCATTTAAAGGGAAGTTTTTTCCAAGTTTTAATTCAGTCAGCAAATAATCGATATGAGTCAATTGGGTGAAAATAACAGGAGAAGCTTCATTTTTGGTGATTCCAAGGGTCTGGTATTTTGTTCTGACAGAAGTTTTATGAAGGGTTGCATCAACCCCCAAATTGCTGCCTATGTTGAATTTTTTGACCTTTTCGACTACATTTAATTTTCCAGTTACTTCGTCCACTGTTTTTTCCTTGAGGGTGTTCAGGACTTTTTGCCCGGGATCGGAAGTCCAGGTGGGCTGGTCCTCTTCTTCCATGGCGTCCTTTGCTTTTGCCAGTTTGAATTTCAGAAGACTGAGATTCAGCTTTCCGGAATGAGGCCCTATCATATTCATTTTCACAAAGCAAAGGTTCTGGAAGAAAGGGTAATCGGCAGGTAAATGATTAGAACCATGCTTTGGAGGAAGTTCGTTAGTTTTAACAACATCATCGAAATTATCCTTAGCTTGTTTCAGTTTTTGACCATAATTGAATATCTGGTTGTTTATTCTGACCAGGTCATTTTGACTGAAAAAGTTTACGGGGAGCTCATTAAGTTTTTCCTTTATTTCTTCCATTTTTTTCAGGATTTCATCTGTTCCGGCTTTTTTACCAGGGATTTTTCCTTCAGCTACTCTGGAAGCGGCTTTTTTCAGCCTGTCAAACTTAGTCCGTTTGGGAAGGGCATCAAGTTTTTCCTCTAGTTCCTTTAATTTTTGATTTTCATCGGTAGTTAATTCATTTTTGACTTGTCTTCTTCTTCTTTTTAGGTGAATTAGCTTCTGGATGTGGTCCCGGAGCCAATCTACGATCTGTTTCTTTAGTTCCACTTTTAGCCCAGACAACATGAGGTTCTCAAGATCCATTTCAAGGGATGGGTCCTGGTCATTAATATACCACCCGGGAGTTTTATCTATGTAATAATAACGGGTAAAACCGGAAGATCCGGAAAGTCCTGCTTGTGCCAGACTGAATCGTAAATCTGCCTTTCCAAGGCTTAATGGGGGTTTGAGGCTGATTCCTGCCGTAACACCGAATTTAACTTTAAGCCTGTGTTTTCTTCCGTAAAATGTTTGTAGACAGAAAGGGTTAGGTGTTTTAATGGTTCTGGACCCAGGAGTGATCAGAATACCTCTTTTAGTCTCTATCATTCTGGAAAGCAATACAACTATTTCCGTCAGGTTGTCATATTTAATTTCTAAATCGGCGCTTAATTCAACGGGGAATAATGGAGATGCCAATAATTTAGCGATATCAACGGAAACTCCAACGCCAATGCCCACTCCAGTCTCTGCAAAACTGAAGCCATATTGACCTTTGTAATCAGGACTTAAAACGAAAAGGCGGTTGAACAATTCCTGGTGTGTGTAGAACCTGAATCTAGAAGGAATGACGAAGTGGTGAATTTTGTGGTTTTTAACTATGTCTTGATTAATTTCTTTCGATAAAAACTTGAGCCCCCGGGCGGTTCCCTTGCCTTTTTGCTTGGTAAATTTCTCTTTGACTTTTGCTTTGGCTATTGCTACTTTGGACGGTTGTTTGTCCGTTTTTTGTTCTTTCGTTTCAGGCATAGTTCAATTCGGGTTTAGGTGTTCATTTAATACTGGTGCTTTCCTTCTGAATTTTAACAGACGTAATTTTAAAATGAAGTAATCTACCCTGTTTGGAAACAAAAAAGACTTTCCTGCTATCCTTCGGGATAAAAGGGATTAATATTCAATCTGAGAAAATTAAAAGGGGGAATTTTTTCAAAAATAAACAAATTCATCAAAAAAACAATATTAAATGTTATTAATAGCGCTGGTACTGAAAAATAATTTTTTTTTTTGACAAAATATAAATATTTTCCCCTTAACCCTGGAGGTGATTCCAGAGTCGGGAATATTGAGAAAAAGGAATAGTTGGTCTCTTTTGAGTGGGGTGAGGGACTTTTTCCTTTTTAGATATGTATATGGGTTGTAATTTATTAAACAATCATGCCAACTACGATTCTTCATAACAGTTATTTCGCCGCTGTCCCGCCCGGGGCAGGAAGGTTCAGATGATTGTTGAAGCATAGTATGCAATTTTTGCCGTGTCAGGAAGGCTTCAGGAAAGGCTAAAAATCAGGATTAAGCCTATTCGGTGTTCCGGACATTTTTGTTCCAGAACACCGAACCTGCTTCACTGGTTTTTAATTACCGTTTTGCCTCAACACCCCCACCGGATTTCAATCTCATGATGCGGCAGGGAATATTTTTGATCCACCGTCATGATAATGATGTGGTCGCCCATTTCGCATTTTTCGATGATATGTTTCAGCCGGACTTCCTGAAAGGTCTCGTCCGAATACATGGAAAGGGTGTTGGTCCGGTGGTTTTTGATAGCCACTTTAAATCCGATGTTTTTGGCGGGTGTTTTGGAGTCGTCCGATAAATCTACGGTGGCCACGCTTAGCGTTCCGTGCCGGATGTCCTCCAGTTTGCAGGTGCCTTCCGGAGAATAATCGTTGACCAGAACTTTGCCGTTGAACAAAATGGCGGCGCAATCCGTATATTTCGGAGGCGGAATAAAAGGAGGGAATAAAAGCGGGTTGAATACCTGCTGGGATTGGGCACTCGAAGATAACGTAATGGACATTAAAAGCAGGACGGCGAAGATAAATTTTACAACTTTCATGGTTTGTTTTTTTATTGAGTTAGAAAAGAAGAAGGACTTGAGGACTTTTCTATTGATCTAAGCATGTTCTGTCCTGAAAAGCCATTCATAATTGTCGCCACAAAGATGCGGGTGAAAAGACCTTGAAGCCATAAATCCTTGTAAAACAATGTAAACGAAATGTAAATGTATTTTTTTAGAACATTAATGAGCGTAAATTTGCACCCATGAAGCAAGTAATATTCCTCCTTTTGATGGGATTGAGTTTTGGAAGGCTCAATGCGGCCACTCCCGGCACAGACGACCATTTCTCCGATCAGGTCAACCTGTCCCTGCGGCAGGTGGGTCACCAGTTACTCCAGTTGGCGGGGGATGAGCGTTCTACAGTGCCTCCGGTTCAAATGACCGGTCCCAATGAATTCACCCTCTACCTGGAGCATTCCTTCAACTATGATACCCTGCCCCAGCTGCTCAACAAGGCTTTCTTGTCTTTTGGCATTCACCGCGATTACCAAGTGGCCATCAAACAATGTATCGACAATACTACCATTCTCGGGTATAACCGGCTGGCTTTTACCGCTGGCGAAGTTCCGTGTGTTGGAAGAGCATTAAAGTCCAGCTGCAACAACATAGTACTCACCTTTATCTCACCGGCCGGCCCTCTTGCCGGCAATCGGAGGCAATTGATTCCCTGGTTTCTTTTGGGTATAGTGGGGATAAGTTTTGGTTTTTACTGGAAGACAAATAACAGGACTAAAGTCGCTTCGACCTCAACCAATTCCACCATGGCTTTGGGCAATATCAGCTTTGATTTCCAAAATCAAATCCTTCAATTAAATGGAGAACAGCAATCGCTGACTTTCCGGGAAAACAAACTGTTGTACTTTTTAGCTTGTCGCCCCAATGAAGTCATCGCCCGTGACACCCTGCTCGAAGAGGTTTGGGGAGACGAAGGGGTCATCGTCGGTCGCAGCCTGGATGTGTTCATTTCGCGCCTGCGGAAATTGTTGAAAGCGGATGAAGGGGTAAATATTAAGACCATACATGGGGTGGGGTATCGGCTGGAGGTTTGAGTTTTGGATAAGGCTTGTATAATCTCGAAGCATATGAAGAAGGCACCTCGGGTGAGTTCGAAAGCCGCTGATATGGATTGACGGAATTAACCGAAAATCCTCCATGGGTTCCGTAGTACCTTGAGCCAATAACTTAATCCCAAAAAAAAAAGCTTGCCAAAATAGAGGAATAAAACAGAGAAAATATCTTATTTCCCGATACTGCCCATTTCCACCCCTTCGGAATAGGCCACTTTGATGTTGTGGTCGTGGAAGGCGGTTTTGATCTTTTCGTAGGTCTGAAAGCGAACTTCCCAGAAGTCATCGGGGCTGACGTATGGACGTACGGCGAGAATGATGCTGTGGCTTTCGTAAGTTTCTATCCCTACTTCAGGTTCCGGGTCCTGTAAAATTTTGGGAATCGTTTTCAGGGCGTCCAGAATAATTTGTTTTACCTGTGGAAAATTTTCAGCGTAAGGCATGGTCACCTGGAGTTCCATGCGGATGAAGCCCTTCTTGGAATAATTGGTTACGATGCTTTCCACAACCTGTCCATTGGGAATGATCAGTGTTTTGCTGCCAGGGGTAACTATGGTGGTATTGAAAATCTGGATTTCTTCCACTTTGCCAAATTTTTCCTGCACTTCTATCCAGTCACCTACTTTATAAGGTTTGAAAATCAGGATGATGATGCCGGCAGCGAAATTGCTCAAACTTCCCTGGAGGGAAAGACCGATGGCAAAACCGGCAGCAGCTAATACCGCCACAAAAGAAGCCGTCTCAATACCAATAATGCCCGCTACACTGAAGATGATCAACACCTTGAGGGATATGCCCAGGATAGAAGTTAAAAAAGGGCGGATGTTGTCACTGATACCGGCTTTCTCCAGGGCTTTGCCCACGATGGCGGCCAGCTTGTTTACAATTTTAAACCCTGCCCATAGGACGACCAGTGCAAGGCCCAGCTTGGGGGCAAAGTCGATGACCATAGTGCCTATCTTCTCCACGTAAACATTGAGTTGTTCCATTATTTACAGGTTATTTCGTTTTTCTGAGCGCAAAAATAACATATTCCTGTAAAGCGTGGAAGGGAATTGGTGAAATGATAAATTTTAAATTGATGATTCCCGGAAAAGTCAAAATTAATAAAACAGACAAATTCCGAGATGGAAATTCCGGAATCAGCGAAAGCAGATCGAACTACATTTTCCAGGGGAGGGACAAAAAAAAGTGCTGCCCCCGAATCAATCGAGAACAGCACTTTGTTGTTTTTTAAAAATTAAATGATCAATGCTAAACTATAATCTTCCGGTAAACCATCCTTTACAATTTTACATTTTACATTTATAATTTTAAATTTCTTAGTTTACATCCCAGAATACAGGAGTAGTTTTTAAGTCACCGCCAATGGCAACACCTGCTGCTTTTACATTGTCTCCGTTAAGAGAGAATTCTGTAACAGGATAAGTATAACGCTTAGGCGTAGGCACTTGTGCTACAGCTGCAATGTTCAAAACAGGAGCATCGTAAACTTTGTAGGTACACCATGCTTCAAAGCCCATGTCATAAAGTGCGATCCACTTCTGGAGCGCGATCTTTTCTTTCCATGTACCCGGAGCAGTAGCATAAGCTACGTCAGCCTGAGCAAGGTAAGCCGCTGCATCATCAGCAGAGCCACCCCATTCCATGATAGAATTGGTTACTCCTGCATTATAGTGATCCGCAGCAGTTCCACCAACACTATATCCTCTTTCAACGGCATCAGCCAAAAGGAATTCCACTTCAGAGTAACTCATGATGGTACCTGGATGGGTTGGGTCTTCCTGGATATAACCAGGTTTTGAGCTGGTAGGGAAGCTACCGTTATCACCGTAAACTCCACCAATAACATTGCCGTCTACGTCCAAATCTTTGAAATAATACGCTCTTCTCGGATCGTTAAGATCATTCATATAGTCACCCAGGGTATTGGCAGCAATAAAATCAGAACGTCCACTCTGGACTAACTGATCCCACAATGGGTTGGTATATGGAGGAGAACTTTCGTAAGCAAGTTGGAAGTCATCATCACTGGAAGTGAAAACACCGCTTGCCACAGCTGCTTCAGCCATGGATTTTGCTTTTGCATTATCCAGATCAGCGATACGGATAGCCAGTTTCAACTTCAGAGAGTTACCGAATTTTTTCCATTGTTCGGCATCACCACCGTAAATGAGATCAGCTTCCATGCCGGTTGCGCCGCCAAGGTCATCGATCGCTTTATTCAGGTTTGAAATGATCGTGGAATAAATATCCGTATCATTGTCATAAGCAGGCGTAATGATTCCTTCTGCTAATGCTTCAGTAAAAGGAACATCACCGAAAACATCCACGAGCACAGAATAAACATAAGTTTCCATGATGGCCAGGATGGCATACTGATTGTCCTTTACTTGCTGTGTCAAAACCACATCGGCCTCGATAAACTTTTTAGCATCTTTGATATCACGCAGTACAGTAGCATACATGGTATTCCACATTCTACCGTTTACGTTACGTTCAACCAGTTCGTAGTTTGATTCGTCCGCATAAGTAGTCTGTGACCACTGTTGTGCCCATAATCTGAAATTATTCCAGTTCACATTGGTTTCAGTCATTAAATCAAAAAGGTTGAGCGTGGCATGACCGATAAGGGAACTTGCCGGTACTACTTCAGGTTTTTTCGTGTCAATGTTGAGGTCAGAGATATTGTCTGAACAAGCTCCGAGCACGAAAACCATTAAGACGAGAAATATTATTTTTTTCATATTTATTAATTTTTAATTAATGTTCAGAGGAAACGAAAACAAGATGAAAAATCAATCCTGTTTTCATTTCTTCCTATTAATTTTTACGATTCAATTAAAATCTAACTTTAAGGTTGAATCCGACCTCTTTAACAGAAGGATAAGCACCTGACTGGTTTCCTAAGTAACTACCTGCACTCAGACCAGCTTCAGGGTCAGAGTATTCAGAGTTCTTGAAGATAATCCAGAGGTTTCTTCCGATCAGTGACAAGTCGATTCCTCCGATGAAGTTATTTTCAAATAATCTTGAAGGAAGCGTATAAGTCAATGTTAATTCTCTCAGTTTTACGTAAGAAGCATCATAAATGTGTTCAGCGTTTGGAGCAATTGCGCTACCAAATGAAGAATAATAATCTGATGCATAAGCATATTCAGTATTTACGGTACCGTCAGAAATCGGTTTTCCATCTTCATCTGTACCGGTTTGAAGCACACCACCAATTGGTAATCCACCACCGTCGGCAGGTAAATCCCTGATTGGATTTCCTTTATCGTTGTTTCCGGCAGTAAAGTCATACAGACCTGTAGATGTTCCGTACCACATATCCAGTGAGAAGAAGTCTCCACCTTTCTGGATGTCGATCAGGAAGCTCAATGCCAGGTTTTTGTAAGAGAATGAGTTCAGGATTCCTCCCTTCCAGTCTGGGTTTACGTTTCCGATAACCTCAGGGGAAGCTGTTTTCCTTGGGCGTACTCCTCCGTATGGGTGAGGATAAACAATAATTTCTCCATTGGTGTGGTAAACGTAGTTGGTTCCCCAAAGTGCACCATAAGGCTCACCTTTGGTTGCGTTGATGGTTACTCCACCCTGTACGTTTGTCAACTGGATATTGGTCTGATCTTCAAACAATTCAATTACTTCGTTCTGGTTCTTAGCCCATGTCAGGTTCAGGTTCCAACGGAAGTCTCCCATTTTGATTGGCACAGTATTCAAAGCCAACTCAAGTCCCTGGTTCTGAATGTTACCTGCGTTCACGTATCTGGACAAGCTACCAGTAGCTCCTGTTACTGAAACAGGAATGATCTGGTTGTAAGTATTAGATCTGTAAACAGAGAAGTCCAATCCAATTCTGTTGTTCAGGAAGTTCATTTCCAAACCAGCTTCAAGACTCTTGGTATTCTCAGCTACCAGGTCAGGATTCTTTTCAGGGCCTGTTGCTGTAGCCAATGCAAGTCCAGAAAAAGGAGTTGAAAGGCTATAAGTATTCAAAATAGACTGTGCAGGAGCAGGGCTACCTACTTCAGCGTAGTTGAATCTCAATTTACCGAAACTCAATACAGAAGAATTCATCAATTCAGAGAACACGAGGCTCAAAGAGGCTGATGGGTAGAAGTAACCATTGTTTGCTTTAGGCAATGTAGAAGATATATCATAACGTCCTGCGAGATCTAAGTACAGGAAGTTGTCATATCCAACACTTGCTCTGGCAAAGTATCCATTGGTTCCAATCTGATAAGCATTTTCACTAGGAGCCGCAGGAGTATTAAGGCTGTTTGATAAAGCGTAGATGCCCGGAACAACCAAACCTCCATTAGTGGAAGCACCAATGTAAGAATATGCCGTTCTGCGTATGTTCATACCGAGGTTACCGTCAAAGTTGATTTTATTGTCAGTACCGAAGTATTTGTTGAAAGACGCGATCAGGTCATAGTTCATTTCTGAGAAATTCCTGTTACGTCTTAAGTACATAGGTACATCAACAGATCCAACTGCGATTCTTTCTTCCTGGATATCATCATAACGGTCCATAGATACACGTCCCATCAGGCTGAACCATGAGTTAAACTCATAGGTTAAAGCAGTGTTTCCAATAACCCTGTTACGTTCATCACTTTCAAAATTTTCGTAACGTACGAAGTAATAGTTGTCAAAGTAGTGCGGAGTGGTGGAAATGGAAGGATCCAAAGGACCATAAGGATTCCAGGAAATGTTCTTACCTGTGTCGAAGTAAGCATTTTTCAATGTTACCATATCAGTGGACACCTGGTACCACTGACGGAAAGACTGGTTAGGGTTCCTGTTGTCGTATCCTGTTCCGTATCTTCCCAAACCTTTCGTATTGACGAAGTTGATGGAAGACGAAGCTTTCAATTTATCGGTAACATCATAACCACCGCTGAAAGCGATTGTGTTTTTCTTGAGGCTACTGTTAGGCAGGTTACCTGTCTGGTCAAAGTTAGTATAACTCAAACGGTACTGGCTCTTGTCGCCTCCACCATCGATAGCGATACTGTTGTTGTAGGTAAATCCTCTTTCGTAGAAGGTTGACGCATCATTTTCTGCGGCAACGTGAGGAACCAACTGCTGGTAAGTGGACAATTCAGGGTAGTAAGACTCCCATCTGTACACCATCAGGTTAGGATCGAATTCAGGTCCCATGGAAGCATCTTCGTAAGTTGCCACACTAAGTTGGCTACCTGCTCCATTGCCGAAATCGAAATAGTCAAATCCAGGAGGATCGCCTTCTACGCCATCTGATTGGTACCATCCAAGCTTTGTAGTATAACCACCACCATATTGCTTCTGGTAGCGAACAAAGGTTGATTTGTCAATGGCACTGGTAGTAATACCTGAAGAAATAGTAACGCCAAGGTCTTTCTTCTTGCTTCCTTTTTTGGTAGTAACAAGGATAACACCATTCGCAGCGCGTGATCCGTACAAAGCGGTTGCCGCAGCACCCCTAAGGATGGAAACAGACTCAATATCTTCAGGGTTGATGTCCATGGCATTGTTACCAAAGTCATAACCACCGCGGCCTGTTTGTTGGTTGGTAGTATTAGTGATGTCATTGGAAATCGGCGTTCCGTCCACAACGAACAGTGCCTGGTTGCTGCCATACAAGGATTTAGCACCCCTGATCACAACGTTAGAAGATCCCCCCATCTGGGTACTTCTCTTGATATCCACCCCGGCTACTTTACCGGAAAGGGAGTTGATGAAGTTAGCATCTTTTGCTTTGGTAACTTCTTCCCCTGAAACTTCCTGGGTAGCATAACCGAGAGATTTTTTATCTCTTTCGATACCGAGAGCCGTAACTACGGCAGCATTAAGGGTAACTCCTTCTGCCATAATAACATCAACAACATTACTGGTGCCGAGTTCTACTTCCTGAGATTCAAAACCAGTATAACTGAATACAATGGTTTTGGCTCCTTCTGGAACGGAAAGCGAGTACTTTCCATCAAAATCTGTAACGGTACCGGTTGTGGTACCTTTCACGAGAACGCTCGCGCCGATAAGGGTTTCCCCTTTGGCGTCAGTAACTGTCCCGCTTACGGTTCTTTGTGCCATGGCTAAGCCAAATGCAAAGAACACAAATGTCAAAACTAGTGATAGTCTTTTCATACTTAAGTCCAATTTAGTTAAAAAAAGATTTAATTAAAATAATACAATCGGGCAAACTCCTGTCCTATATATAAAACAAGATTTTAGCCAAGCGATAAAAAAATTAAAATGAAATATCCATTAAGTTGTTTTATCCAAATTTGTTAAAAAAGCCTTTTGCAGACAATTTAATTTACTGAAAATGAAGTAGAAACAAATAGCGTTTGGGATTTGCTAATTTGAATATGTTCACAAGAATAGTAGTGTAAGGATTATTATGTTCTTTTGTTTCTGTCCGTTGGTTGCGTAAGCTTCCACTGAACAATACGTTTGAATGGTCCAATGTGCTGCCACAAAGTTAATTAAAAGTTAAATTTATTCTGATAATCGGGCTAAATATAATTGAATGGTATTCTTTAACCCGAAATAAAGCGCATCGCTGATGAGGGCATGGCCTATGGAAACTTCCAGTAACCCGGGGATCATCTGCCTGAAATACGCGAGGTTGTCCAGGTTGAGGTCGTGGCCGGCATTGATCCCAATGCCTATATCGTTGGCCACCCTGGCCGCCCGGACAAACTCCCGGATGGCTTTTTCCCGATCTTGCGCATAAAACTCGGCATAAGGTCCGGTATAAAATTCAATGCGGTCGGCGCCGACTTTTTTGGCTCCTTCCACCTGGGCTTCCACCGGATCGAGGAAAATGGATACCCTGATGCCTTTTGCTTTCAGCCGACCGATCACCTCCTTCAGGAAAATTTCATGTTTGATGGTATCCCACCCCTGATCAGAAGTCAGGGCATCGGGATCATCAGGCACCAGGGTACACTGGTCCGGTTGATGCCGTAGCACCATCTCCAGGAAACTTTCCGTAGGATTGCCTTCTATATTGAATTCTGTCTGGACTACTTCCTTCAACAACGGGACATCGGCATACCTGATGTGTCGTTCATCCGGCCTCGGGTGGACGGTGATGCCCTGTGCTCCGAATTTTTCACAATCTTTAGCTACCTGTACCAGATCAGGCAGATTACCGCCTCTTGCATTTCTGATGAGGGCTATTTTATTTATGTTTACACTGAGTCGAGCCATTTTTTATTTCTATTTTTACCGCAAATTTAATCTTTTAAAATAAAACATGGAATATACTGATCCAACCGAAGAGAGGGAACCCGTGGACAACCGGCCAAACTTTGGACAATTGCCGGGATTGGTGGAGATTCTTTTTGTTATATTCCTGGTCATTATCCTCGGATGGGGCGGTAGCCAGATCGCCCAAATGATTGCCCGCAGCAGCGGCCAGGATCTGGAAACGCTGTTGAAAACGCTGGGGGAAAATAATACCCTGGGCAACAGGAACCTGGTTCGTTTTGCCAACCTGGCAGTACACTTTATGTCCTTTACACTGCCTTGCCTGCTGCTTGCCATTTTTATTCGGCGTAATAAATGGTAC
Organism: Lewinellaceae bacterium; assembly: GCA_020636105.1. Lineage (NCBI taxonomy): Bacteria > Pseudomonadati > Bacteroidota > Saprospiria > Saprospirales > Lewinellaceae > Lewinellaceae bacterium. The sequence goes on along the minus strand of JACJYL010000002.1, from coordinate 1,985,617 downwards.
GAATATCTTTCCCTCAATGTGAAACCGGAACCCCGTATCCTCGCTTTGGCGAGCGTCCTTATTTTTGTGGCTATGCCTTTTACCAGCCTGATTTATTGGATCAATATGCAGATACCGCTACCGGAATGGGCCACCTCCCTGGAGCAAGGAGCCGAAGAGATGATCAATGCCCTGCTCACCATGGACAGCCCGGCAGAGTTATTGTTCAACCTGCTCATCATAGCCATCGTGCCGGCAATAGGCGAAGAACTTTTATTCCGGGGCGTTTTTCAGAAGGTACTGACCAGGTCGTTGAGGAATGAACACACGGCCATTTGGGTCACGGCTTTCCTTTTTAGTATGATGCATATGCAATTTGAGGGATTTTTCCCGAGATTTCTGTTGGGGGCTATATTGGGATACCTGTTTAGCTGGAGCCGGAATTTGTGGGTGCCCATTACGGCACATTTGGTTTTTAACGGTATCCAGGTAATATTGAAGTATTTTGCCGGTGGACTGATGGAAAATATGGAGGCAGGGAGCGTGGACAAGCCGCCATGGTTCCTGGGCATCATCTCTTTGATTTTTACCATTGCGCTTGCACTGCATATAAAACGGGCGTTAAAAAAAGAGGATACAGTATGACCGTGCCTTTTCTTAAAAACAGAAAGGATCGCTATTTTACTTACTAAGTATTAAAGATATTGGAATGAAAGGTTTCGTGCAAAGGTTGATTACTGCTATCGTTTTTGTGGCCGTAATGTTGGGAGGGTTGTTTGGAGGATTGACCTCATTTCTCCTGCTGTTTGGTATCATTGGCGCACTTTCACTTTGGGAATTTTCAGGCATCGTACTGAAGGATGGAAAGCATACCGGATTGAGATTATTTGGAATATTTTTCGGCCTTTTCCCTTACTTTTTGCTGGCGATGGGGCGCCTCGGTCTGGACATTCCCCTGTGGGTTTATTCCCTTTTCATCGGAGGGGTATTTTTGGTTTTTATTTATGAGTTGTTGCGACAGACGGCGCATCCTTTCCACCTTACAGGTTATTTATTTGCAGGAGCCGTGTACATTGGCGGGTCGCTCACTTTATTGCTGACGGATGCATTTTTTACACTGGAGGGTTATAGCCCCTACCTGATATTCAGTATGTTGCTGTTGGTGTGGTCGAGTGATACAGGGGCCTACCTGGTAGGTTCTTTAATCGGTAAAACGCCACTGGCTCCGAAAATTTCACCGAAAAAAACCTGGGAAGGTACCGTTGGCGGATGGGTATTTTCCATGTTGGTCAGCATCGCCTTGTTTTATATTTTCAAGGAGGATTTTCTCGAACTTTGGCAATTTATGGCCCTGGCCCTGATATGCGGTGTTTTTGGCACCCTGGGCGACCTGGTGGAATCCAAGTTCAAACGCAGTTACGATATTAAGGATTCGGGGAATTTGCTTCCGGGACATGGCGGGATGCTCGACAGGTTTGATGCCTTTTTTCTCGTAGTTCCTTATGTGTACATTTTTCTAAGCCTGGTTTAAAAAAAACAGGGATAAACCTACATTGGCTTACCCCTGTTACTGAATAAAGTGCTGAGGACTTTATTCCTTATCGAAACGCAATTCTTTGATTTTAAAATCTTCTGCCACCTTTTCAAGGTAAATGTAAACCCTGAAAGTGGCGTCCTTTGTTTCCATATTTCCGATACAGTAATGCGCAGCACTTCCTTTGGAGGTGCCCTGATGTACCTGTACAAAGGATAAAGGACGATTTTTGCCGAAAAATTTTCGAACGGCTTCAATAGCGGCCGGTTTGGAATATTCGTTTCCATCATCTGCAATCGAAATTTCAACTTTTGGACCGAAATATTGTCCTAAAGCATCCGCGTCTCCATCATTGATGGCGCGGGTGATAGCAGCTAAATCAAAACTCAATAATCCTATGACCGGTGCCAGAAACAGAACAAAAACAAATGATTTTTTCATGTGTTTTCTCGTTTAATTAAACTTGTGAATATGCAATTTTTCATTGTAAACTCACAGGCTTTGGTTGAAATTAATCCTTTCAAAGAAAGGTTAATTGATATTTTTTAAATAATAGTTCAACTTTTTAAGGTCGTTAACTTTTATTAAGACGCAAAACCTGCCTTTAGTAACATATCAGTAAAAGGTGCTGAAATAATAAATTTAAAACGGATCAATTCCTTTAAATTTTAAATTTATCATTTTGCCTTTTTAATTTTCATACGGGTGTATCTATCCGGCTGCAGAGTAAAGCGAAGGGTGTTTAACCGTTTATCATGAATTGATTTCCTGGAATCCATAATGATAACGATTCGTAAGCCATTATTTGGAGGTATAAACGTTTTTTTAACAAAATATTGTATCCTTATGCTAAATTTGTTTAACCCCCGTAACTTTCTTTGCCCCGAAAAACATAACGCCCGATTCTCTGAAAAGTAACACAGGGTATAATTATTCGGAGGAGATTTTTTAAAAAATCAAAACTTTACGCCCTTGCGGCTCGCGGCTATTCGTGTACGGGGCTGGTTTTCGAGAGACTAAATAAACATCCTCTAAATTTCAGATCATGCGTATTTCAAATTAAATTCATTTCAATGCTCAATATAGGCTTCGATGCAAAACGATTATTCAATAATTTTACCGGACTGGGAAATTACAGCCGTACGCTTTTGCTCGACCTGTCCGCCAATTTTCCTGAAGAAGTCTATTTCCTTTATACGCCTAAAGTAAAAAGCTTGCCGGCCACCAATTTTTTTCTCAATAGCCCCGGATTTCAGGTGCATAGGCCAAAACGTGCTCAAAAAGTGTTCTGGAGATCCCTGGGCATCAAAAAAATGTTGAAGAAACACGAAATTGATGTGTTTCACGGGCTTAGCCATGAGATTCCATTGGGCATCCAGCATACGGGAATCAAATCTGTAGTCACCATTCACGACCTCATTTTTAAACATTACCCGAAACAGTATAAACCCATCGACAATTTGATTTATGATGCGAAATTTAAATATGCCTGCCGCCATGCCGACAAAATTGTCGCCATCAGCGAAAGCACACGCAAAGACATCATCGATTTTTACCACATCGATCCCGAAAAAATTGAAGTGATCTATCAATCCTGCAACGATCAGTTCAAGCAAAAATGGACGGTCGGAAAAATAAATGCGGTGTTGGAAAAATACAACCTGCCCCAGGATTTTATCCTGTATGTGGGGTCGGTGATAGAACGCAAAAATCTGCTGAATATCGTCAAGGCCATAAAAATACTCCCCAAAAATGTAACCCCTCACCTCGTGGTGGTCGGTGAGGGCAGCGCCTATAAAAATAAGGTCCATGAATTCTTGGCTGAACATGGAATGGAAGAGCAGGTTTCTTTTATTGCCCCTGTTTTTGAAGATATCCCGGCTTTATACCAGCAGGCTAAAGTCTTTGTTTATCCGTCTGTTTATGAAGGGTTTGGGATACCGGTCATTGAAGCTTTGTACAGTCACACTCCCGTGGTCACTTCCAACGTATCCTCCCTTCCCGAAGCTGGTGGCCCGGATACCCTACAGGTGGATCCCGCATCCATTGAGGCATTGGCGGAAGCGATAGAAAAGGCCCTGACCGATGAGCAGTTGCGACAACATATGATTACCAAGGGGTATGAATATGTAAAAAAATTTGACGGAGACGAAGCGGCAATACAAATGATGGAGATGTATCGAAAGCTGAATATTATGTAAAAATAGCCGTTATTATGCCAAAAAACCTTTGCGTCCATTGCGCTTTCTTTGCGCTCATTGCGGTTAAATGCCTATTTTGCGGTTTTCTTTATGATCCTAATTTAACACCATGGTAAGAAAAGTTGAACACATCGGCATTGCCGTCAAAAACCTGGAAGAGAGCAACGCGCTTTTTGCACAACTTCTCGGCAAAGACCATTACAAAATAGAGGAAGTCCTTTCCGAAGGCGTACGCACTTCTTTTTTTGAAACCGGCGATTCAAAGATCGAGTTGCTTGAAGCCACCGACCCGGAGAGCCCCATTGCCCGGTTTATTGAAAAAAAGGGGGAAGGCATTCACCATATCGCCTTTGAAGTGGAAAACATCGGGCAGGAAATGGAGCGATTGCGGCAGGAAGGTTTTCAGCTGCTCAATGAAACACCCAAACGTGGGGCCGACAATAAGCTCGTCTGTTTCATTCATCCCAAAAGTGCCAACGGCGTGCTCGTTGAACTTTGTCAAAGCATATAAATGGAACTGGAATATTACCACTACATCATCGCCATTGTAGGCAGCGCGCTCGCGGGGGCCATCAATACCCTCGCCGGCAACGGTTCGGCCATTACGCTGACGATCCTCACGGAACTGCTCGGCCTGCCGGGCAATATTGCCAACGGAACGAACAGGGTGGGGGTGCTTTCCCAGACGGTGGCCTCCACCTATGCATTCCATCGCAAAGGCAAACTCCATATTTTTGAGAGCCGTTATTACATTATCCTCACCATCATCGGGGCAATGTTCGGGGTTTACGTGGCCACCCGCATCTCCAATGAAGCCTTTATCCAGGTATTCAGGTACCTGATGATCGTGATGCTGGTCGTCGTGTTGGTCAAACCCAAAAGATGGCTTCGTGAGACGGATACTGACAACCCGCCCTCCATGTGGTTTATCGTGCCGATGTTTTTGGCCCTTGGCTTTTACGGCGGGTTCATTCAAATGGGCATGGGGATCTTTTTTCTCGCCATCATGGTGCTGGGTGCCCGCCACAGCCTTATGGACAGCAATGTCATTAAATCGCTCATTGTGGCCGTTTATACGGCGATTGTGTTGGTCATCTTTCACTACAAGGGATTGGTCGATTGGAAAATAGGCGCTATTATGGCGGTAGGGCAAATGATCGGAGGATATGTTATGGCCAATGTGGCGGCGAAACATCCCAAAGCCAATGTCTGGGCTCATCGGGTTTTGGTGGTGGTGGTGATCGTGGCGATTTTGAGGTTATTTGATGTGTTTTAAATTTTTACATACTGGTCCAGCACCCCGGATATCTTTTTTCTAAATTTTAACGGTTTTAAAATTTGTAATCCTAAATCAGAAAGGATAGGGGTAAGATACATAGAAGCATACCAGAACTGCAGAATGTAGAATATCCAATATAAAATGTAGAAGTATTGATGGCGTAAAGCTATACCTTTGCCGCCCCAAAAATAAAATTAAATTGCCATGATCTTTAAAGACTTATTCGCCGTATCCCTCATCCTCTTTTCAGTGATTGATATCATCGGTTCCATTCCTGTGCTGATCGATATGAAAAAGAAGGGCATAGAGATTGAATCCGCGAAAGCTTCCATCGTAGCATTGTTGCTCATGACTGTATTTTTATACGGCGGAGCCTCCATCCTCAAATTGTTCGGGGTGGACATTCCCTCATTTGCCGTGGCCGGGGCAATTGTTATTTTTTTAATTGGCCTGGAAATGATCCTCGGTATCCGGATTTTTCACGATCCGCCAGACACAAAATCAGGGAGTATTGTACCCATTGCTTTTCCTCTCGTGGCCGGGGCAGGTACCATGACCACCATTATCGCACTCAAAGCGAAATACAGTGTGATTGATATACAAATGGGCATTATTTTAAACATCGTTTTCGTTTACCTGGTACTGAGATCTTCTACCTGGATCGGAAAAAAACTGGGTAACGGCGGGGCGATGATCCTGAGAAAGGTTTTTGGTATCATCCTCTTATCCATTGCGATAAAGCTGTTTAAGGACAATTTTATCATGATGGCGAGCGGGAATTAAAATAGTCTAAAATTCAAACCTGTCTTCCGTTGTGCCACAGGTAGATGAAGCGCCGCGACATCCAGTACAGTAGGTCGGGATAGCTCCATGAGTTTAGTCAAAAAAGCTGCTGTACTCTATGTGCCTATGTGTTAAAAAATAGTCCAAGTGCTCAATTTGAAAGATGATTTTTAAGCAAAGAAATTAAGACGTTCGAATTGATCCAACCCTTTAATCTCGTTTGAAGGTCTATATAATTGAACCTTAGATTGTTTAGTAAAAAAATGCCGATATGAAAAAATTACTTTTGCCCGCCATTTTCATGTTACTGATGTTTGCCAATTGTCACCAGGAAGCAACTTCTCCGACCAATAATATGGTACACGGAACCATTACCGGCCCTAATCCTATGGCCTGTCCGACCATTTGTTGCAGCGGCTGGTTTATTGAAATTGACGGACAAAACTATCATTTTTTAGATTTCCCGGAAGGCAGTGAATTCAACGCCGATGATATCACTGACTATCCTTTCGAGGTACTGCTCGATTATGAACTTTCGGATGATTGTTGGGAAAATACGATCGTGCTACTGGAGATCGAGGCGGCGTAGGTGCTAAGCCGATGTGACATCTTCGCGTGTGGGCCATTAAGGCGGGAAAAAAGGTGTCATCTCTGCCCGATACATGCCGGCCGGGCCCGGCAAACAACATTTTTCCTCCTCCATGGAACTTTTTTCCTGAATCTTTAGTTTTAGGTTTCAAATCATTAAAAAACCCGGAAGGGAACCTTTTATGACACATACTTATCGACATACAGAAAGTATCGGTGCCGAAATTCGGTCGGCACAACTTGTAACTCAGGGGCACCTCGCCTTTGCCGGAATTCGTTTTTCAGAATTTCGAATTACAAGTTGTTGTCAGTATTCCCTTTTCTAACAGTCTCCACTCATAGGAGTCCGGACTGTTGGAAAACAGCTCCGGGCGGCATTTCTTTCTTTTTTCCAGATTTATCATCCGTAGTTGTTTTCCAAAAAAAATATTGAGGATAGGCAGATACGGTTTGCTGCGCTGCTTTGCTAAAGCAGTCTGCCTGTTTAGGGTAGTGAGGGTTCGAATCCCTTGTCCTCCACAAAGTATATGCTCAGGTAACCGCCCGGTCTGATATGCCGGAGTCAGGTAAGGGTTGAAAATGTCGGTTCGAGTCCGCCCCTGAGCACCAAAGGAATGTAGAATGTAAAATATCAAATGTAAAATGTAAAAGTTGTAGGTTTTTTCCCATATCCAATTCTCAACCCCCACAACTTCCTTTTACATCCCGGCCCTTGGGATTCCTTTTCGCGGGATCTCACTTCGTTCGGTTTTACATTTAGCGTTTTACATTTTACATTTCAAATACGGGCATGTTCCCAGGTGGTAATGGGACAGGACTGCAAATCCTGAATTCGTGGGTTCGACTCCCATCATGCCCTCTAAAATATGGCTCGGGTAACTGTCTGCTAAGACGAGGGGACATCCCCTGATGTCCGAAGCATGCCGATAAAAAAATAAAAAAGATCGATCGGAGCGATTGCAATTTGATGTTTTAAGAAATTAGGTTACATGCTTAAAACTAAACCGACATGATTTATGGGACAGGATAAGGCTGGCAGCTTCGAGCCCCCATACGCACATCATATATCCAGCTCCGTCCATTCCAGGCGGGTTCATGAAAGGGAGATCGACCCCCTTCTCTAAAGCTTCTCGCTGAACGGTTCAGTGTCTATTGAAATTAGAACGAAAATCAGGACAAGCAGGTTTATAACAAGTAAATACATTATCTTTGAAGGGAAAATTTCCAAAAAAAGCAATATGAGTGAATTATTAAAAAGAATAACAATAGATGATAAGGTTTGTAATGGCAGGCCAACCATTCGGGGGTACAGGATAACGGTGCAAACTATTCTGGAGTTTTTACTGGCAGGGACCAGCGGGGAAGAAATTCTGGAACAATACCCTGTTCTGGAATCTGAAGATATTGAAGCCTGTAAAGAATTTGCATTGTCGATGATGGAAAACAAATATTCTGTAAGTGGAACCGCAGCCTGATGGAAAGGTATTTGATCGATGCTACGGTATTTTTCTTTTCACTCATAGTAATATGCTCAAATAAGTTTTCATCTGTGCTTCTACCCTTAGCAATCGGGCGAAATACAGGAGTTTTTCAATATTCCGGTCTTTTTCTTTGAGGTAGTTTTGAAGCACTTCCTTCTCTACCTCCTTTCCGATTTTATTCCTGAACTTGATGGCGTCACATACAGATTTTTCTTTCTCATAAATTTTTACGGTTGTTTTGCCAATTTTAATCTCTGCAATACCCAGACTCCAATATTGTTCACTCCAAAAGTATACTTTGATGGGAGGGTAGTCCGGGAGCAGGACTTTTTTGTTTTTTTCAATAGCAATATGATATTCAGGAGGTACGAAGTCCGTGAGTTCGTAATAATTCCATGCAGTAAACAGACATAGAACGCCATCGGGAATCATCCGGCTTATTTCCTCCATCTCATCGTCAGGGGTTAGGTTGGATAGTCTGTATAGCCCTCTTTTTATTTTCAATACTTCGCCTTGTTCCACAAGTACGTTTAGATAATGATTATGGAAACCACCTTCAAGAACATCCCTGGTTCTTACATAACCATTGTGTTCCCTGATAAATTCGAGAAGTGTTTTTTCTTTTGACATTGTTGTAAAAATCACCGCTAATATAAACAAAAGCGGTGATTTTTACAAAAAAAATGTCAAACCTTATGCTTTTGCAGGGCGTTTAGCCAATCAGGAAAGGTATCGTTGATACGAAAGACATAAAAACAAAAAAAGCCCTGAATTGCTTCAGAGCTTTTGCAGACCTACAAGGACTCGAACCTTGACTGACAGAACCAAAATCTGGAGTGCTACCATTACACTATAGGTCTTTTTGCCTCGCTATTCAACACCAGGCAGGTACCTTGGTTAAAAAGCGATGCAAATTTATAACAAAAAACTATTCAAAAAAAGTTCCGGTCATCTTTTTTTTAAATAATTTCCTAGAAATCATCTATTGAGGCAAATCCCCCGAAGCGAAAGGTGATGTTTCCGATAGGAGAAGAGAAATCTTCGTTGGTCAGTCCCGGCAGTTTGTTGACCCCGCTCACTACCCTGTAGCCCCCGGTAAAGCTGATGTGCATGAATTTTGTGACGTTGAGTTCCACGCCGATTTCAGGGAGCAGACTGATGATCCGGTCTGAATAGGGCGCCTCTTTTTCGAGGAGCAATTTTGATTTGCCCCAGCCAATTTTTAAGCTGCTGTAAAAATGTAGCAGCTTGTAAGGCTTCTGGACGTAACCCATCCACAGTCCACCATGTTTGAAAAGGATGTCGTAGGTTTTGTTTTCATAGGTATATTCCGGAAAACTGGTCCCCATACCGTACCCGCCGAGGAAAAAATTGTTGAGGATGAGGGCGCCGCCGCCGCCAACGTCCGCCGTAAGCTGACCGTTGATCTGGCTGAATTCAAGAATGGGACCGCCAAAGGCTCCTGTAAAACTGAGGTCGCTGATCAGGGTTTCTTCCTGTGCACGGGCCACCTGGAAAATAAAAACGAAGCAAACGCCGAGTGATAATATCTTTTTCATGGTGTTGAAATTTGTTTTTTAAAGGTGAGAACAAGAACGTTCATTCAAATGATGACAAAGTGGTCTTTTATCCCCTATGCCAGGCAGCAATTATTGATCGGGGGGCGTTAATGTTTTCGAGAGCAGGTTTAAACATGTCCTGGGGTTTATTTGTTAAATTCTCTTTGTTTCCCGGCCGACCGGTAAACGTTAAAATTTTCGATTATTACCGGATATTGCCTAATTTAGGGGTTTCTATTTGACAAGTAGAAGGCTGTTTATTTACCAAATGCCCGTTTATTGATGGATATCGCATTGCAACTCGATCATCAGGAGGAAGACCTGATAAAAGCCTGCATTCGCAAAGAACGCTGGGCCCAAAAGATGCTGTACGAAGAGTATTACGGCGTCTTAATGGGCGTTTGTTTGCGGTATTCCAACGATGGGGAGGATGCCCTGGATATTTTACATGAAGGTTTTATCAAAATCTTCAAAAACATTGGAAGATATCAACTCGGAACATCTCTTTCCGCCTGGATGAGAAGGATAATGATCAATACGGCAATTGATTTTTACCGGAAAAAAGTCAGGCGCAGAACGGGTACGCTTGAAGAAGCCTACGAAGTCAGCAGCAGTGATGCAGATGCGGTGAGCCAGTGTACGGAACAGGAGATACTGGAGGCCATTCAACTGCTTTCTCCTGCTTACAGGGCGGTGTTCAACCTTTATGCTATTGAAGGGTTTGCACACAAAGAAATTGCCGATTTACTGCAGATAACGGAGAGTACCTCCCGATCGAATCTGGTAAAGGCACGCATTAAATTAAAAATTTTGTTAAATAAGCGTTTTTCGGGTGATGAAGAATAACAGGGAATTTGATGATTTCATAAAGGAAAAAATGCAAGGGCTGGAACCGTCCTTAGCTCCTGAATCCTGGGACTTCCTGGAGCAGAAGATGAATGCTTCAGAAGCCGTGGAGGATAATGCCGTTCCCGAAAATGAGATGATCGACCAGATAAGTTACGAAAAACTGCACAATTACGAAAAGCCGTTCAACAAATCCCACTGGGAATTAATGGCCGGCAAACTGGAAAGAGAATTTTATTTTATCCAGGAACTTTTCCGGATGAAAACCATGGAAGTGGGCCTGATGTTGCTGCTTTTGCTGACCATCGGCCGGTTCATTCCCACCGAAACCCGTCCCGCTCCCGTAAATACGGATAAAAATCTTATCGTTCATAACTCCGGTGCCAACCGCCAGGAAGTTGTTAATGTCCCTGATTTGCAGGCCGAAAAGCTTCATTCCAACGCTGCTGAAGCTCAACCTGCCGAAAGTTTCATGGAAAATGTTGCCGAAAGTAACGGATTTGAAAAAACAGGATTGGATGGAATAAGCATCTTATCCAATCTTCATGATAGAACTCAAATGCCCTTTATCGAAGCCAGAGCCATGGCTTTATTGGAAAACAATACACCAAGATCTTTGGGTCTTTCGCCTGTAGGAACCCATTCGGAGATAAGGATACATCTTCCCGTCGTGCAAGAACTGACTTCCGGTGAAATCGCTCTTTTGGAACCTTCCAAAAGGCTATTGGGCAGGGATCGGTTTAAGTTTCCCCAGGAAAATATCATCGTTCGGATAGGAATGTACGGATCACCCAATGTGGATCATATCATCAACCAGCCTTCTGTCATCGGGGGAGAGGAAATTCCCTCCCTTAACCGTTACGCGCTGGGGTACAGTGGTGGAATTTCAGCAGGTTTCGGCGTCAATCGTTTTGAAGTGGAAACCGGACTCATTTATACTTCCAAGAGGTATGAACCCATTGAAGTACAGTTTGTGGCCGGAAATGTTGAAAAAGGATTTAAGAATGAGGCCTTTAAGTTTTTTGAATTCAATACCCTCTCCGTTCCACTTAATCTGAAGTATGATTTTGTTTCCAAAGGCAAATGGCGCGTGTATGCCTTAGCAGGCGGAGCCATCCATTTTACCGCCCAGGCCTTTTACCATGTCGGAACTCCAGAGCTTTCGGATGATAGCAGGGATGAGCCTTCTACTTACGGGGGGCGCAATAGTGTTATCGAACAACTGGAACGCGGGCTGTCAGAAGGTCTTTTCCAGGAGGGAGGACTTCGGGAAAATACTTACCTCAGTGTGAATGGAAGCCTCGGGTTTGAAAGATATATCAGCGACCGCTGGAGTTTCTTTTCACAAGCCAATTACCAACATACTTTATATTATTACGGCGGTGGTTTGGGACCCTTCAAGGATGTCTTGCATACCTTTTCGGTATCGACTGGTTTGAAAGTCAGAGTGTTGGGAAATTAAATTAGCGTTGTGCTAAAGATCTTTTTTCAAACAGGGCCTTCTGTTTGAATTCAATTCCGTGTAATAAAAATAATTGCTTTAAATTAAATTCCGATTGCCCAGTGCTTTTGTGCCCGGGGAAATATCATCAAGAACCCAGGCCTTGTTTAATTTACTTTAATTACCGCAATCTATCTAAGGTGCTCTGCACCTTGAAACCTCTTTCCTCTTGTTTGGTGACAAAGGTTGCGGTGCTCTGCACCTTGAAACCTCTTTCCTCTTGTTTGGTGACAAAGGTTGCGGTGCTCTGCACCTTGAAACCTCTTTCCTCTTGTTTGGTGACAAAGATTAAGGTGCGCTGCACCTAATGGTATTCGGCGATTAAATGTTCAAAGCCAATAATCACAGGGCGATAGATGGCTTTTAAAAAATTTAATTTCCAGGAAAAATCTGAAAAATTTTCCTATTCAAAAATTATAATGAATCTTTTGCTACACAGGACTAATTACATCCATCCGGATAAGTATCCGTCAGGTAAACATCCACCTGTGTTCCTTTTTGAATCTGCTGTCCTGCCTCGAAGGGAGGATCCTGTTTCCAGACAAAGGCACTGTTCCTGTCAGCCACATCACCGAATATCCTTCCGATGATCAGATCGTGGGTTTCTAGCAGAAAGGTCGCAGCTTCGTAATCCTGGCAAACGAGGTTGGGTAAGGATACGGTGGCAGAAAACCGGGTTGTGATCACACACTTAATCGTATCTCCTTTATGGGCTTTTACGCCTCTGCGGAGGTCGAGCCCGGAAATCTTTTTGCCTTTGTAGGTGATGTAAAGAATCGTATTTTCAGAATATTTTGCGTTAAATTCTTTTTCAATAATGTGGTTGAGCCCTCTTGCTTTCAGATGCTTTTTGTAAGTGTCGTAATTATCCATATCCGAATAATCGGGTATTTCAACTTCCTCCATTTTACCGTTATTCACGGTAAGGTAGATGGTTCTGCCTTCCTTAACACGGGACAAAGGTTCGGGATATTGCATCAATACCTTGTTGGCGGGTTGTCCAAAGATCTCTTTTACTTCAATGCGGAAGTCTTTTTTGCGGATCTTACGCCGGGCATCTTCCAGGTCCATGCCAACGTAATTGTCTACCTGCATAGATTCATTGTGATGCGTGTACACTTTCAGCAATACGGTTAAAATCCAGAAGCAGAGGATCAGGAACAGGAATATGGCGCCCAGGTTTTTTAAAAAAACCGGTGATTTGAGGAAATTCCAGGCGTTATTTAAAAAAATCTTCAGCTTATCTTTGAGATGGTCGCCTGGTTTTGGATCCGGTTTTTGTTGTTCTTTGGGCTCAACGGTAAATTCCATAAGTTACTTTACTTTATTTTTTTTTGATGAAAACATCAAACCCTTTCGATTCGAGTTCTTTTTTTAATTTGGCAGCTTCATTGTAGGAATCAAACCGGTTCACCAGTGCTACGGCCAGCGCCCCCCCGTTAAAAAGCTCTACTGCTGCCTCATCATATCCCATTTTTTTAAGTTTGCTGACTTGATTGGAGGCATTGATCTTTTGTTTATAAGAACCAGCCAAGACCATGTAGGCTCCTGTTTTGGTACTTTCATTATAGGAAGTAGGCGTGGTTTTTTCAGGCGTTTTAGTGGCTGTTTCCTCCTTTTCGGTGAGCTGGTCGGCAGCATCTTCAGTAACAGGGAAATCTTCAGCGGTGGCAGGTACATCTTCTGAACTTTCCCCCGAAGCAGGAGTATCATCAGAAACGACATCCCCCTCATCATCAAGCGTGTAATCATCCGCCGGGTCATAAGTTGTAGTATCCTTTTGTTCAGAGACTTCTGTGGTCGTTCCGTCCGTTGGATTCATCAGTCGGACCGTTTTGTACACCAGGAATCCCAGCGCACCCACACAAATGGCAACAATTAAAATAGTGATGAAATCGAGTTTTGACATAGCCATATTATAAAGCTTTTAGTGATTCAATTATTTTTCAAGGTACAAAGAAAAGTAATTTTTCCTTGATTTACAGGCATCAGTATTATTTAGTGTTATGATGCTGTATAAACAATCAATGTTAAGGAAAAGTAAGGAGATTTTAATAAAAAAAACAAATTTTTTCATTTTCGTAAAATAAAAAGGCCTGAATATGCATTTTATACACCATGCCGGCCAAAACAAACAACAAAAGCATTCACTTCCGGTAATTTCCTTTTTTCTTTTCTCTTTCCTTGGTTTACTCCATGACTGAAAAATCAGTCAGAGTAATGATTATTTTAATAATGTTTTAATCAAAATTAAAACCATGATAATGCTATGCGGTAAGTCTACACTTTTTTAACAAAAATTGTGCATCATGAAGAATACCCTTTTTGCTTTTTTAGCCATGACCCTTTTGCCTTTGACTTATTTGTCTGCGCAAGAGGTCGCTGTTTCTCAAATTATTTCAGAGGAACCCAATAGTTCAGCAGTTGTGGAGGACCCTAAAATCCCCGGGGACGATTTATCAAAACTTACCATGGAAGAAAAGAAAAGGTTGGTTTTTGAAACCGTTAACGGAGGAGATACAAAAGAGGTCGCGGGCTTACTCAATTCTTCTGTTTATTATCTCAAAAATGAAGAGGGAGAAACCATCCTTACCCAGGCTATTCTGAACGGCGATTTAAAAATGGTCGAACTCCTGGTTCAGAACGCCATATCGAATTACAAAAATGAAGCAGGAGAAACACCGCTGAGCCTTGCCCTCAAGCTGGGGAGTGCCGAAATCGCCAATATCCTCCTGACTCGTGCCAAGCCTTCTCTGAAAAATGAACAGGGAGAGGCTCCTTTGTACCTGGCCGTCGACCTGGCCAACCTCGACCTGCTCCAGAATTTAATCGACAGGGGAGCGGATGTCAACAGAAAATCCAACGGGGTAACCCCGCTTGCCCAGGCTGTAAAGCAAAACCAGCTAAAGACCGTTGCGCTCCTCATCCGCAATGGTGCCGATGCCAGTAAAGCCAATGATAACGGGGAAAGCCCCTTGTTTCTTGCGATTGAAAATGGCCTGACGGTAATGACAGGAGTGCTTTTGTTTAAAAGCAATCACCCGGGTAAGGATGCCAACTGGCAAACACCACTTGGAGAGCCTCTGCTGAACCTGGCGGCCGCCCAGGGAAATGAGCAGATGGTAAGACTATTACTCGATTACGGCGCCGACCCAAACCAGGTGGATTTTATGGAAAATTCCGGGTTAAATGTTGCGGTGGAAAAAGGTTTTGATGCCATAGCCCTATTGTTTTTAGGAAGAGGGGCCGATCCTGATCATCCCAATATTATGGGGACGACACCGATCATGGCCGCGGCACAAAATGGCAATGAAAAACTGGCTAACCTGCTGGTAGAACAGGGAGCCAACCCAGATAAACGAAATTTTGAAGGCATCGCCGCCAATGATTTTGGCAATTTCCAGTATATCCTGACGGATGAAGGGTTACAGGATTCAATCATCGACGTATTCAATGCAGATAAAGGCATTAATAATTGACGTTATGCGTTAACTCTGTTTTAAATTAATTCCGGGAAGGGTTCTGATTAATTCAAAAATTGGAAATGCACAGCGGCTCAAAGAGATATAAGGCGTCAGATGGCTTCGGGAAGTGGCAAAAACAAAAAATGATTCTTATCTGTGGATGTTTAAGTTATTTCAATTCCCAAGTAAACGGAATCGGTGCCACTTAACGGGAAAATCGCCTTATATCAAACGAAAGAGCCTGATAAAACCTTCGATTATGCCATCCGATAATACCGGGTTTGAGCTTGCCGCCTTGCATTTCCAGGCCTTTTTTCTATCTTTTTTTGGCCGGAAAAAAAGATAAAGGATTCAAAATGAACACATCTAAAACAGGCATTTCAAAAGCTAAAAGCAACGTGCCTATCTGATATTCGGGCGAGAACCATTTTCCAAAAAGAATCAAAATAATTTATTATTGGATCTGTCCGCGTAACGTCAGTTAATAATTGATCATTTAGCTCCTGATCGGCTTTCCAGAGGAGAGAAAGCCGATCAGGAATCTAAAAAAAGAGTTACTTATTCTTAAACTCGGCCTTCCGCTTTTCCACAAAAGCTGTAGCGCCTTCCACAAAATCTTCGGTATTGGTGGTTTGTCCAAATGCTTCCACTTCTTTGGCAAACCCATCTACGTCATGCTGTGCATAAGCGTTGACGGCTTCGATGATCTTGGCAATGGCTACAGGTCCTTTGCTGGCGATTTTTCCGAGCAGAGCCTTGCTGCTGGTCACTTCCTCACCTGCCGGCACCACATGATTGACGAGTCCAAGTCGATGGGCTTCGGCGGCATCGATCATATCCCCTGTCATCAGCATTTCCATAGCTTTTGTCTTACCAATACACTGGATAAGGCGTTGGGTGCCTCCGTAACCCGGAATGATGCCCAGGCTTACCTCCGGTTGGCTAAAACGTGCTTTTTCACCGGCAATCCTGAGGTGGCAGGCCATGGCCAGTTCGCAGCCACCGCCCAGGGCAAATCCGTTGATGGCGGCGATGACCGGCTTGTGAAAGCGTTCAATCAGGAAAAATGTGTCATGCCCGAATTGAGACATTTCTCTGCCGCCGCCTATATCGCTAAGGTTAAGGAATTCCTTGATGTCGGCCCCGGCCACGAAAGATTTTTCGCCGGCCCCGGTAATGATGATCCCTTTGATATGGGGCCTCCCGGGAGCATCTTCAGCAAACAGGTGGTGCAATTCCTTCATGGTTTGCCCGTTGAGTGCATTCAGCGCTTTCTCGCGATTGATGGTAACGATGAGGATTCCTTCTTCTTCGGATAATTGTAAATTTTGGTAGGTCATATTTGAAATGGTACATTTTGATTGATCGGACAAAAATAGGCTATTCGGTTGTCTTTTTTAGTATACCGGCCTTAAATGTGAGGGATAAAAAAACCCTCCCGCGAGTAGCGGAAGGGCGAAAGCACACGATTGGATTGCGTGTGTTGGGGACAATAATTCTTTGACCAAAGCACAACAGCCCCAAAAGAGAAAACAATGTTGTTTCTCATTTTGTGCAGCCTGACTTTGATTCTATAATACTTTTCGCCTTAGTAAAATGTAATTAAATTACAACTGGGAGTTGAAATCTGTTTCTGATGTGTCATGTAAGCGTTGCAAAGGTATTCAATGAAACACAAAAAGGAAAGCATCCACCTGTTTTTTTTAATATTGACTGATTCCTGGTGTGAGAAGGAACCGCTCCACCGCCTGTGTGGCATTGAGGAGACGGGCCTCGCCCTCGCCCGTTATGACTGCATAGGGCAGTTCAAAACGCTTGAGCGTAGTTTCGTATCGTTCGAAAAGTAGTGCCCTGTCATCCGGATTTTCTCTAAGAGGGTCGTAAACCCAGGGAAGGTCGGGGGCGCATAAAAGAAAAAGATCATAGTGCCCGTTTTTTAATTCCCGGTCTATCCAGGGGGCGCAGCGTCCGAATTTGACCTCTGACCATATTTTGAGCACGAGTAAACCCGTATCGGAAAACAGGAAGCGATTGGCTAACAAAAGGTCGGATTTTTGTTTTTCCAACTGTGTTTTTGCGATGATAAGCAAATCCTCTTCAACATAGGGCCGATCTATCGTTTTGAGGTACGAACGGGTGAATTCTGGTGTCCAGATAGTCTCATAATGTTCTGATAGACTTTGCGATAACCAGGTTTTGCCCGAAGATTCAGGGCCGGTGATGACTATATTAAGGTTAGGAAAAAACATCAAAATAATTGCCTGTTAGTGGAAAAAGATTTAGCTTTGTATATCTTAAAGTAGTTTTTGTGTTTATTTGTTTGGGTTAGAGACCTTTGCAACACTGCAAGGGTCTTTTCATTTAGGTATTGTGGAATCCCTTTTTATTCAGGTGATAAATAAAAAATCCCTTCGGGTTTGCCCAAAGGGATTTTTTATTTTAGGATATAATATTCGAAATGAACAAAACAAGTATTAGTTGTTTTTGAAAATTCCGCCATCATTTGAAGGAACACCAGCTGGTTCTTCAGCTTTCTTTTCAACATTGCCTTTGATGGTCAATACTGAATTTTCCTCTATGTCCTGGATGGTCAAAGTAACACGCTTGGTGAAAGGACCAACGCGGTTAGTGTCATATCTTACCTTGATTTGGCCGGTTTCTCCCGGAAGAATAGGATCTTTAGGATAGGTTGGAACTGTACATCCGCAACTTCCTTTCGCTGCAGTGATGACCAAAGGAGCATCGCCTGTATTGGTAAAATTGAAAAAACGGTAAGGATCAGATCCCTGGGTAATGGTTCCGTAATCTACGAGATCAGATTCGAAGGTAATTGCAGGACCAGGTACCTTAACGGCTTGTTCAGCGGAAACAGCTACAGGTGCAGTGGTTTGTTGAGCCATAGCAAAAACAGAAACAGCAAAAACAAGCGTTAATACAGAAAGAAATTTCTTCATCATTATTGAATTTTGTTTAGTTAATTTTTGATCAATGTTCAGTATGAAATACCGAGAGGCAAATTTAACGGATAAAAAGTAATATGTAAACTTTGAAAAGTTATATTTTGTTAATGCAAAGTTAAACCCTGAAATTCCAAATTTTTAGACGGATTGAAAGTCTATTGGTAACACCCTTCCAGATTTTTTTCCCCGAACAAAATAAATACTGTAATTTTGAGGAATATCAAAAAAAATCAAAAGCAGCAATTCAGCATTTTGCCTCTTTACATGAAGTACCTTAAAAAAACCTCGATACTCCATTTGTAATTCGTAGCAGATATAGGGTTGAAAAAGATAATTATACCTAAGTTATTGATTTTCGAAAAACAAACCTTATATTAGCAAAACCAAAAAGTGTATTTTCCAAATTATATTTTGACCAAGCCCAATTTTTTTTTAGTCCTAACCTAAATTTACCTATGGCCAAAGATATTGTATTGAATCCAGATTCAAAGACAAAAAAAGCATTTCCTGCCGGTAAGGCTTCCATCCTTCGTGATTTTGAAATTTGTTGTATCAGCCGGGAGGTAAGTTTGCTGGGCCGAAAGGCCGTTTTATCAGGACGAGGAAAGTTCGGGATATTCGGTGCCGGGAAAGAAGTTCCCCAGGTGGCCATGGCCCGCGTCTTTGAAAAAGGCGATTTCAGATCCGGTTATTACCGCGATCAAACCTTCATGCTGGCCAAGGGGCTGGCAACGGTCGAACAGCTTTTTGCTCAATTATACGCCGATCCTGAAAACGATCCTTTTTCAGGAGGTCGCCAAATGAACAGCCACTTTGCCACGCCTTTAATTGACAAGGAAGGCCGCTGGACCAACCATCTTGAAACCTACAACGTAAGTGCGGATATTTCCTGTACTGCCGGGCAGATGGCCCGTGCCCTGGGGCTGGCAGGAGCTTCCAAAAAATACCGCTTCAATAAAGCCCTGGCTACCACGACAAATTTTTCCCACAAAGGCAATGAAATCACCTTTGCCACCATCGGGGATGCCAGTACTTCTGAGGGCGTTTTCTGGGAAACCATTAACGCAGCGGGGGTCATGCAGGTACCGCTGTTGATATCAGTATGGGATGATGGCTTTGGGATCAGTGTGCCTATTGAACTGCAAACGACCAAAAGCAGTATCTCCGAAGTGCTCGGCGGATTTGCCTACGATAAAAATAAAAATCAGGGCATTGAAATTTATACCGCCAAAGCATGGGATTATCCCGGCCTCGTGGCCTTGTATAAAAACGTTTCCGGCCGGGTGCGCAAATACCATCGGCCTTCTGTCATCCATGTGGAGGAAGTGACTCAACCTCAGGGACACTCTACTTCAGGTTCTCACGAACGATATAAATCCACGGAGCGCCTGGAATGGGAAAAAGAAAAAGATTGTATCCTTATAATGGAAAATTGGATGATCGAATCGGGTATCGCCACGAGAGAGGAAACGGAGGCCATTCGCGAATCTGCCAAGGAAGAAGTAAAACAGAAACAACAAATAGCCTGGAACAATTACCTTGCTCCGGGAAAGCAAAGGAAGCAGGCCCTGTTGGAAATTTATCAGACTATGCCTGCCTATAACGAGGAGGTGGAAACTATAAAAAAAGAACTGAACCGACTCCATAACCCGACCGTAACGGAGATTCTTCAGAATGCGCGCCACATGCGATATGCCTTGTTCAACGTGGAAAACCCGGTAATGGAACCCCTTGAAACATGGATACTGGAAGTGGAATCCAGGGGGCATAATCATTACCATACCAATCTTTACAGCACCAGCGAAAAATCAGCATTGAAAGTTCCCGTTGTTCCTCCGGTATTTTCAAAAAAGTCTGTATTGAAAAATGGTTACCAGATTCTGAATGACTTTTTTGACCTCTCTTTTGACAAATACCCGAACCTTTACGCGTTTGGCGAAGATGTTGGACAGATTGGGGACGTTAACCAGGGGATGGCAGGATTGCAGGAAAAATACTCAAGCGACCGGGTTTTTGATTCCGGGATCCGGGAGAATACGATTGTCGGCCATGCTATCGGGATGTCGATGCGTGGGTTGAGGCCCATTGCAGAGATCCAGTATCTCGATTATCTTGTTTTCGGTTTGCAGCCTTTGGCGGACGACCTTTCAACCGTGCGCTACCGGAGCAATGGTTTACAACATTCGCCTGCCATTATCCGAACCCGCGGCCACAGGCTTGAAGGAATCTGGCACTCCGGCTCACCGATGGGAATGATCCTCAATTCGTTGAGGGGTATGTATGTACTGGTTCCGCGCAATATGACCCAGGCGGCTGGCTTTTACAACACCATGCTCCAGTCCGATGACCCGGCCCTGATCGTGGAATGCCTCAATGGTTACCGACTGAAAGAAAAAATGCCCGACAACCTCGGCGAATTTACCATTCCGCTTGGGGTGCCCGAAGTATTGGAAGCCGGCACAGATGTAACACTCGTAACTTATGGTTCCTGTGTTCGCGTAGCGAAAAAAGGCCTGGCATTGTTGAAAAGCAGAGGCATTTCAGTCGAACTGATTGATGTGCAAAGTTTGCTTCCTTTTGATATTGAACACCGCATTGTCGAGTCTTTGAAAAAGACGAACCGAATCGTATTTATGGATGAAGATGTTCCGGGAGGTGCTACCGCATTTATGATGCGTGAAGTACTTGAAGTTCAGGGAGGTTATCGATACCTGGATGCAGCGCCCTATTGCCTGACTGCGGCACAACATCGTCCGCCCTACGGTGATGACGGAGATTATTTTTCAAAACCTAACCCTGAAAATGTTTTTGAAGTGATCTACCGGATAATGGCCGAGGCCGATCCTGTAAAATATAATTATAAAAAGTTGTAAAAACTTTCAGTATTTATACATTGATTTTACCGGGCTCCATTTTTGTCCCGGGAGGAATGGGTTGGAGGATTTTTCATTGGTATATTGGGGAGCATTCTGATCCCGGTGACGGTTTTTTATTACTCAAAAAAAGAGATAAACCGCAAAATGTAAAACAAGTAACCGCAAAATTTAGAAGTGTTTGGGCTTGGGTTAGGTGTTTCGAGGCAAAAATTGACTTCTTCTGCCAAACCCACACCTTTTGCCCACTCACTTTTACACCTGCCTTCCTGCGTCTGCAGGCAGGTTTTAAATTCCTTGTTTTACATTTTACATTTAAAAAATACTTCAAATAATCATATAATTTCTAGTAAAGACAGTTTTTGAAATTCCGGGATCTCTCATCTAATACCGCACAAATCCTGTAATGGATTTGTGCGGTGTAAAGGTTTATTATTCTACCACTACCTTTCCCGTCGCGATCTTTCCATCCACCTGGAACTGCAAGGTGTAAAGGCCGGCCGGCAGGTGTTTTACCTCAATTTTCTGAGTGTTTGCACCTGCGGAAGTGATCAGGTTGCTGATATTACTCACTTCCTGTCCGATGGAATTGAACAACCTGAAACTGATCATTTTGTCTTCCAGGGCAGTATAGGAAATGAACAATTGCTCATCCACCGGATTGGGGAACAATCTGATGTCGGCAATGCCCGGTAATTCATCCAGATTATTGATGTAAAGGGTTACTGGAGTCCTTTCCGAAACACAAAATTCTTCCAGTTTCTTAATTTTCCAATTGTAGAAATAATAGTAGTAGGAATCCCCGAAGAAAGAGGTGAGGATGGAACCTACATCGCCGATTGGATATGGGTAATTGACCCCTCCGTTATTGCGGAACAGGTTGTTCTCAGGGCAACGCAAGGTCATCATATCGCCAATTGGTATTTCCCAGTTCAGTTCCAGCACCTGCAGCCCTGCTGTGAGGTCAACCGAGGTTTGTTCCAGGATATTTCCTGCACCATCCACCAGTTGTATGGTTCGTGGTCCTTCGGGTGCATTTTCCGGTACGACAACGTCAACGGTCAATAAAGTGAAAGGCTCCCAAACATTGAAATAGCTGTAAGCTCCCGAAGACGGAAGTCCTCCGGTACCTTCAATGTCCGGTTTGCCACCATCCTGAAGGGCGCCGCCGAAAACATTTACCGACTCAACAAAATAGGTGGTTTCTTCCTCCACTATCGGAGGCGTAATAAATGTATTGCCACTGCCTATGATCTCTCCACCCATTTCCTGGTTATACCAGTTGAGGCTGTCCCCGGTGACGGTAATAGTGGCCTGGGATTCCAGCATATTATCAAATTCAACGGACGTTATTTCCGGAGCTTCAGCCGGTAAAACGATGATTTCCACAGACTCGGAAGGCAATTGCTCTTCCGAGCAAACGGACTCCGTGAAAACGGTGTAAAATCCGGATGTGGTAATGTTTACACTCTGTCCTGACATGCCATTGGACCATACCGGGTTTTGATCGGATGAAGCCACCAGTTCTACACTTTCTCCCTGGCAAAATTGTTCTTCCCCGTTGATACTGATGACGGGATTAGGATCATCCATATAGGTTACGGTAATGGAATTGGAAAGGGCAACACATTCTCCCTCATCCTTGGCGATCAGGTTATAGGAACCGGGTGTTGTAGCGGTAAGGTTTTGAGAGGTCGCTCCATTGCTCCAGGTATAGGAAGCAAAACCGTCAGGTCCCTGGAGCACAACAGAAGCACCCGGGCAAATTGCTGTCGGCCCTGCAGCGGTAATGGTCTCCTCGGCCAAAAGGCACTCGGCCTCAGGGATAATGTGTGTAGTGTTGATGGCAGGCGCATCGAGTTTTGTTCTCATGCCTGAAGGCCATCTCACCACGATTGAATCTATGGCAGTAGCCGTTCCGATTCCGAAATTGGCGGCAAGAGTGTTCATGGTGCTGAAACTCTGGGTGGAGCGGATCTCACGGATCTGCCGGCCCCATTCGCCATAAATCTCCACACGTGCGCCAATCCCGTTTTTGTTACTCAGGAAACCCTGCGGGCATATCTTGACCCAGTTGTTCTCGTTTCCATCATTGATCCAGAGGTCATTGCCGCGGATCACATCCATGAAACCGTCATTGTTGAAATCCCCGATACCACCGTTGGGGAAAGGAATATTGGTCGGAGTGAAGGTGAGGTCCCCGTTATTCAGGTGGAGCTGGAAATCAAGTTCTGATAAAATATCCACATAACCGTTGTTGTCGAAATCTGCTCCGGCGTTCTCCCAGGCACCGAGATCGTTAGGGTTGATGCCTGTGGTCTGGATAATATCGGTAAAAGTGCCGTCGCCATTGTTGCGCATGAAACGGTTTTGAAAATCGTGGTTGACGATAAAGGCGTCGAAGTCGCCATCATTGTCAAAATCTTCAAAAACAGTAGTCCAGCTTTGGGCATTATCATTCATATTGGCTTCTTCGCCGACCTCGCTGAAGGTGCCGTCGCCATTGTTGCGGTAAAGCAGGTTGGTACGTTCGATGGCTCCGGGAGCTGC
This sequence comes from Lewinellaceae bacterium, assembly GCA_020636105.1. Taxonomy (NCBI): domain Bacteria; kingdom Pseudomonadati; phylum Bacteroidota; class Saprospiria; order Saprospirales; family Lewinellaceae; species Lewinellaceae bacterium. Next base: position 1,962,019 of record JACJYL010000002.1, on the reverse strand, counting down.
TCCGCCACGACATTTGGTGATGTAAAGGTCAATGTCATTATCATTATCATAATCCACCCAAAGTGCCGCATAGTTGCCGGCCAGATCGGCGGTGACGATAAGGGTTTGATCCAGGACCATATTTCCGGTACCGTCATTGCGGTAGGGGTGGCTCAAATCCACATCGTGGCATACGAATGCATCGAGGTGCCCGTCGTTATCAATGTCGGCCATGGTGGACCGTTGTGAAAAAATGTATTCGGGATGGGCCACTTCCGAATAAGCGGTACCGTCTTCGTTGGAATAAACAAATGAAACGGCACTTCCGGAACCCAGCAAAAGGTCGTTAAACCCATCTTCATTGAGGTCGCCGGCACACATGCTCCAGGTAGGATACACAGTCAGGTTCATGGCAAAATCCTTTTGGGTAAAGGTGCCGTCCAACTGCTGGTAATCAATGTAGATATGACCGGTGGTAATCCTGACGATATCGTCGAGATTGTCATTATTCATATCAACGGTGCAGTCCTCCAGGGAGGCCCCGATCACCGGATTCAATAATGCGGTCTGATTGGTAAAGGTTACCTGGGCGACTCCGGGAAGCGCCAAAATCAGACCGAGTAAAAGCGGAAGTTTTTGTAGAAAATTTGTCATAATCAAAAATTAGTTACGAATTTTCCGGCAAAGGCCGGCAAGTGGATAGATTTTTAATAAAAATAGATTTTCTCTGATCGGCTTTCTCCGGCTTTGTTCTGAAACTGTATGATTAAGAGGCCGCTTTGTTTGCTCAAAGAGATGCTGTAATCCCCGGATTTGTCCCGGGTTTGGTAAATTAATTTTCCTGAAATATCAAAAATATTCAAATCGTGTAATGAAGTGGAGCTGATGTTGACTTTGCCGGCTCCCCTGTCAATGGATCGGATCTCCACCCAGGAATTTTTTATTCCCGGACTTTCTGTTGACACAAAACCGTCGAATTCCGTATTTTTTTCTTCCACAAGTATAGGGGTTCTGTCGGCGTTTTCAAACATATCCCTGAATGTTTCGATCTCGGGGGTAGACTCGGCGAACATGGCTTCCATCCACTTCGGAGGGGCGGTCTGATAATAAAGCCTTGCATTTACGGTAATATTACCAGCATAACCCTGAAGCGGAATATGGTAAAATACCTTGTCTTTCCCGTTCCCTTCCATGCCTGCTTCTTTGTTGAAATCAGGGTCAGTAAGGGCGCTCCCCACGATGGCCACGGTATCATATACCGGAGAAGAAGAAGTAAAACCTTTAGGAGGAAGCCTGTTGTCTTTTAAATGATGATCCATATATTCCAGCACGGTCGTTCTGTTGCCGTTGTAGTCGGCCACCACCATTTCGTATATCTGAACCTGGTCTTCATCACGAATGGTTTGATAATGCGGTTCGAAAACGGGATCCTGACCGTTCACTTCATAATCTTCATCCCAGTTTCCGGACTGGAAAATAATATCACCTTCCTGTGTGGTGGCAGTGACCCGAAGGAAAGCTCTCCGGGAAGGATAACCTGACGGAAATTTGTGGCCTGTTTTATTTTCTAATGTAATACTTATAAAGGCGGTATCTTCTGTCCGATTCAACCCTTCGATGCTCATGTTCACGGAACGATTTTGGAGCATATCGTAAGTGGAACTGATCGTTTGATCGAAATGTTCCAATTCTGCATTGATGCCCAGGGCGTCTTTATTGTCGCGCATCAGTTGCACCATAAAGGCATTGGCCCCGGTAAATTTATGTAAGGAGAACGGAGCCCGCGGTTCTGTTTCATAGCCCGCAGCGATAAACACGCTTCCCTTTGCCAGTACCGGCATATGACATGCCTGACAGGTAATATTGTTTTGATTGTAATAAGAATTGAGCCATTCGTGGTAAGTGGCCTGCTCCACAAAATGGTGATCCGTAGCTGTGCCGTCGTTGGGGTTGACGGTTTGGGTGATCAGGGTATGGCAGCCCGCGCAAATCCCGGCATCTTTGATATGCTCGGAATACGTAGGGGCATAGCCGGTTGCCATAGCCATGGGCGAATGGAGCGGGTCAGGATAAGGGCCGTAGGCCACTTTTGCTGTGTCAAAATGCAATATCCCGGAATGCGTGTCTCCCAATAATTCTGTCGTTTGTTTATGACAAGCCAGGCAGGAAACGCCGTCCAGGGCAATCGAGTCAGCCACCATTTCGGCTATGGAATAATGAGGATTCCCGTTGTATTGGGCATTGTAATTGCCCAGCGGCGCATGGCATTTGGTGCATGTACTTTCGATCTCCTCCTGGAACTGCGGGTTTTCCAGCACTTCATGGCTCACCTTGGCCCGCCAGAAAGGGTCTTTGGCGGAATTAGCCATCATCGTAGCGCGCCAGTCATCGACGACGTTGATGTCATTTCCTGCCAGGTCAATACTGGCTATGCCGGCCGTATCAAAACCGTGGCAGGCGACACATTCACCTGACCCTGCAAACAGATCGTTAAATCCCTGGGGCAGGGAGTCGAGCAATGCCCCGAAATATCTCAGGTCTGAAACCGAATGATAATTGAGTGTAGTTACAGAAGTTCCCCTTGGAATAAAGAAGACCAGAGGTAAGATGGTCAGCACAAATAAAAACGGTAGATGGTGCCGGTTTAGCATGATTTACGTTGGTTTGAAAAAAGGAGGCTTTCTTTTCTTAATCCAAGGTAAACACATTTGCTTTAAATCATAACGCCTTTTTTTAATTTTTTCTTTTTTGTAAGGTGAATTGCTAAAAGTCAAAGGTTATAGAGATGGGGACATAATTTTTATCCTAATTCAGGCAGGAACTTTTATGCTTTGCACTTTATTATACAATTGACTATCTTTATAAAAATTTAAACAATTGTATATGCAAGATATAAAGCAGCCATTAACAAATGTTCAATTGGAAATTCTTAAAGCTTTTTCCTATCAGTTAGATAACGAAGAATTGCAAAAATTACGGGAGGTTATTGCTGATTATTTTGCGAATAGAGCTATTCAATCTGCCAACAAAGTTTGGGATGAAAAAGCCTGGACAGACGAGGATGTTGATAAAATGCTGGATACGAAAATGAGAAAATCAAAATAACCGGTTTTGAAAAAAGTTGTACTTGATACAAATGTTTTATTGGTCAGTATTTCGGAAAGATCAAAATTGCATTGGATTTTTAAAAAATTGATTGACAAAGAATACACTCTTTGTATCACAACAGATATTTTATCAGAATACTCAGAAATTATTGAAAGGCATATGGGGGCTGATATAAGTGAAAGTGTAATGGGGGTATTTGACAATTTGAGAAATATAGAATTCGTAACAAAATATTTTCAATTTAGACTTCTAAAAGATGAAGATGATGATAAATTTGTAGACTGCGCTATCGCAGCCAATGCAGATTATATCGTTAGTCACGACAAAGATTTTAATGTTTTGAAGACGATTAGTTTCCCTAAAGTCAAAGTAATTAATACAGAAGCATTCAAAAAAGACCTTGAAAGGAAATAATAATAAAAACAATATGCCTATGCATTACTTTTCAACACATAGGCACATAGTTCATAAAGAAGATTTTAATCCTCCCATTTATAATTTTTCTTCGCAGCCTGCTTTTTGATGGCACTGATCATGGCATTTTCAAGGCCGTTGATGGTGTTGTTGAGTTTTTTCTGCTCATTGACGTATTCCACTCTCTTCGTGTTAAGGGTCTGGATCTCGTTTTGGATCGTCTGCCGTTCTGCCCTTTTTTGCTCCACCAGAACTTTGAGTTCTTCAATGGATTTGCCTCTGAGTTCTTCGGGCAATTGATCTTTTTTGATCTTTTGATAACTGAAGTCTTTCTCCTGTTCGGCATCCACGAGGTCCCAGGAGGAGTTTTTATAAAAATGAGAACTTTTGCTGATGGTTCTTTTTACGGCATTGGCATTGCTGTAGCCCTGGGCATTACTGTCCTGGATTTTCTGATTCTGCATTTTGTCATAACCCACTTCCCCATAAGGAATATAAGTGGTGTTGAGGCGATTATTGCATTCAAGGATGGCATCATCGTAAGGAGACGGGATTTGCACGCTCACTTTATTTTGATCGATGGCCATGTATTCACCCTTTGTCAGGTCAGCCCCGTTTTTCCATGATTCGCGGATGCCTGCCTCGAAATTACCACAGTAGATGGTGTTGATGGTGACATCCTTTCCGTTGGCGAGTTCGGCAGCACTTTTATAACTTACCGTACCCTGGGTGAAAGGCTCGTTTCCGGCGATGAAGATCAGTTTCAGGTCTTTGGCGTTGTTGCCCCATTCGAGTTGTTTTAACGAGGATTGAATGACCTGTCCGCAAAATTCATTGCCTCCATTGGTCGTCAAAGAAAAGAGTTTTCCTGAGATGTCATCCAGGTCATCGCTGAATCCCAATACCTGGCGGATATGGCCTTCCGAAGCGGGCAGGTTATCGTTGCCGTATTCGTAAAGGGCGATCTGCAGGTTTGGCTTTTGGTTCTCGCATTTGGCCATCGCCAGTTCATTTACGATATCCCAAAGTTGCGCTTTTGCCTGGTCGATGAGGCCGTCCATGCTGTTACTGGTATCGAGTAACAAGGCCACCTTGATCGTTTTGTCGGTGGCGGTGGAAACGGATTCATTGGCAACTGCCATGGATTGGGCGATCGGGTCGTTTTGCGCTAAAAGTGAGGTCGTGTTCAAAACGATAAAACACAAAAACAGGGAAAAGATTGATTTTAATGATTTCATTTTCTTGGATTTTTCATCAAAGGTAGGGGCAAAGCCCTTTGGATGAAACCAGGAATGAGTGAAACGGTGGTTTGGATGAGGGAAGTGGGGGAATTAAGTCAAAATGTAAAATGATAAATGTAAAATTTAAAAGTGATTTCGTGGATTTCCTCACCGCCTCAACTCCAGCACCACCTGTGTGCCGGCCCCGTTTTCGTGAAGGTCGGTCACCTTTACCGACAACTTATCCTTGTACATATCATTCAAAATGGCAATCCGTGAGGAGACATTGTTCATGCCCTTGGATTGCTGCAGGAGTTGGTTTTTAGTTTTTAGCTCCCTGGACTTTTGCCGCCCGATGCCATCGTCGGTGATGGTGATGAGCAAGGTTTCTTTATCTTTTTGGAGGAGTTTTACTTCCAGGTGCCCCTTGTCTTTTTTATAACGTAGGCCATGCCAGACAGCATTTTCAATATAGGGTTGCAACAACATCGGGGGAATGAAGAAAGCATCGACATTCACTTTTTCGTCTATCTCCAGCGTGTAGTCAAATTTTTCCCTGAAGCGCGCATGTTCCAATTTCAGGTAAAGGCTGAGCAGTTCTATTTCCCTCGAAAGGGGAATGAAGTCCTTTTCCGAATTTTCCAAAACGGCCCGCATGAGGGTGGAAAAGTCTGTGAGGTATTTGTTGGCGGCCCGTTCGTCGCTTTGGGCGATAAAGCTGTTGACGGAATTCAGGGCATTGAAGATGAAGTGCGGGTTCATCTGGGAGCGCAGTGATTTCAGCGCCAGCAAGTTGTTGGTTATTTTCTTTTGTTGGTTGCTTTTATACATCATAAAAACGGCCACCACCAGCAGTGCCAGTCCGGCGATGAGGGAATAAATAATGTACCGCTGCCGGCGATTGCTTTGTTCCGTCAGTTGCTGCTCCTTTTCGATGTACTCAATTTTGTTCTCCGAGAGTTCCCGGTCCTTCTCCAGGATACTGATCCTGTTTTGCTGAAGGGCCAGGGCTTTGTTGAATTCCCCGACATCCTCGATCTCTTTTTCTTTTTCCTTGTACAGCAGGTCCACGAGGTCCACATATTTTTGATAGCTTTCCAGCGCGTTGGTGTAATCGCCTACATTTTTATAGGCTTCCGAAAGCCGCTGCAAGGCATTTTTTTCTGTCTTCAGGTCTTTGACTTCCGAAGCGACGGCTATGCTTTTATTGAGATAAGGGATGGCCTCAACGTATTTTTTTTGAGTCACGTAGGCATCCGCAATATCGTAATTGAGGGATTGGGTGGTAAGCGTATCTGCCGAATTTCCGGGCAGGGATTCTACCTTTTTAAGGTTGGATTTCCGCAGGTCAATCTCTTTGTCCAGTTGGTTGCTGCTGCGGTAGTAGTCGGACAATTTTTCATTTTGAATGACCTCCTGCTGCACACTTTGCTGCTGGGCCACATTGACGGAATTGCTGTAAAAGCGTTCCGCATTGCTGGCATCCCCTTTTTTAAAATAAACCTCCCCGATTTTGGTGTTCAGGTCGATGATTTTACCGGACAAATTATTTTTGGAGGCAATGTCCAGCCCTTCATTATAAAATTCCAGTGCCTGGTCCATTTTTCCAAGGCCCCGAAAATTGTCTCCCATCCCTTCCTTGATGCCGACATTTTGGGCGGGGCTGAGCTTTCGTTCTTTTTGGAGGGAAAAAAGAATTTGATTGCTTTTGTCATAGGCTTTTTCGAGGGTAAAACATCTTGCCAGGTTTAATTTCACGGGAATAATGTCATCAGTGGATCGCATATCCTTCAGGGCGATTTCGTAATTACTGGCCGCCAGGTCATACGCCTTCCAGAAAAAATAAATGTCTCCTAAAAGGGCATAGGAAGCGGCCACTTCTCCATTGCTGCGCACCTTTTTTGTATTGAGGCTTCTCAGTGATTCCTCCACGTATTGAATGCTTAGATCTGCATCGACTTTCAGGTAATGCCGTGCGGAGTCCAGTAACATTCCATAACTCATATTTTTGGGGACAGATTGGATCTTTTTACTTTCGTTCATCGTCTGCCCCTCCGTTGTCGTGACCGCAACGCATAAGAGGAAGAACAATATGAAGGAAAGTATTCTTGTCATTTTTTTGTTTGTATTCTTTCGTTTGTCAGCGGGCCGCAACTCCTGTCCGCCTCCGATTTTCATTTTCAAAACTACACACTTTTGCTATCATTTAAAAATGTAAGATTTTTTAAAGGACTCAATTTTGCGCACATTTTGGCCATGAAAACAGGGTTAATCCGGTAAAGGGATCACTTGCCTCATCCGGACGGGGGCTACACTCATTGCAGGTTTTTTTTGCCTTTTCAGCCGTTTACCTTTGTCTTGTTAATTAATTGATCATCATTCAAATAAAAAACAATGAAACTCAAACCTTTCCTTTTTTTCCTGCTTTTCATACCTCAATTGATCATCGCACAACATGCCGGCAATCAAAATTATGTGGCCATGAACAGCCGGCAGCCGGTTCGTGCCGGTCAGCCATCACCTTACGTAGGGGTGGAAGTCAATGCCCTGATGAATGTAAAGGCATCCTCCTATACCGCAGTTTTTAATGTAACCCAGGTTGGCGGAACCTCAGATTCCACCAACAATCTCATCAATTCCCGTATTGAGAAAATCATTAAAGGCGTAATGGCCTTGGGGATTGATCGTAAGGACGTGCATATTGATATGGTATCGTTTGTTCCTGTTTATGAAGTTGAAGTGGAAAAAAAGCTTTTCAGCAAAACTTACAACGAAGTCCCCAAAGGATTCGAGATCCAAAAAAACCTCCATATCAACTATGTGGAACCGGGCATTCTGGACGACATCATTACCTTATGTGCGGACAATGAGATCTACGACCTGGTGAAGGTCGATTATTTTGTGGACGACCTGGAAGCCATTTACGATTCCCTCCAGCAGGCGGCTCTGCGTATTGTAGCATCCAAAAAAAGTTTTTACAAAGCCATTGGAATTGATTTTGACCAATTCAATATGATCTTTTCAGAACAGCGGGCCGCCATTACGCCTCACGATGCTTATTCCAACTACCAGGCTTTTAGCAGCTATTCCCTGGAAGCCGTCAAGCAAAGCAAAGGGTTGAAAGAAGTAAAAAAGCAAACTTCCCTCTTTTATAATCCCATTTCCTATAAAAACTTTGACGTAGTGATCAACCCTGTGATCAATGAGCCTGTGGTTCAATTCACGCTTAACCTGAAGATGAATTTTACGCCAAAGCCGGAAACGCCAAAAACCGTGGAAGTTAAGGTGGAAAAACATAAATATTTCATGCTTATGCCCGACGGACAGATGAAGGAGTTGAATATTAAGTGTAATGATTAATTTTTTTTCGGTAGACGAAGTACGGTGAAGAAGGATTAGTACAAATTTTTACAGTATTTATGCTGTGAAAATTTGTAATTTTAGGATCATTCAAAAAAAATAAGGCTTATGAAAAAATTATTGTATTTCTTTACGATGATGGCCCTGTTTTCTGCTTGTCGGCAGGACAGTGATGATCCTCCAACGGGTGAGGTAGCTTTTCATCTGATTACCAATTTTGAAACGGTGGGCAATTCATGTGAAATTGATCCTTCAACAGTAGAATGGATGAGTATTCCCTTTTTGTCCTATATGGACCTGATTTCTTATAATCCTCAGAACCATAGGTTTGCCTTGACAGAACAAGGCGTTGATATTGTCAAAAACAGAGATTATCCTGTGGATGGAGTCGGCTTTGTTTTATTGGCGAATGGGGCCTTGGTTTATACCGGATATTTCTACCCGGCGTATTCTTCTCAATCCTGTGATTGGGTAGTTATTGAGCCTCTGAACGTGGCATATAACGGCTACCTGGAAGTCAGACTGGGTTATCCGGGGGAAGTGTTGGATGGTTCCATTCCTGATTTACGTAATGATAGCGCCATTTTGAATATTTTTGCCCGCGATGGGAAATTGGTTGAGTAGATTGTCAGAACCGCAAACATGAGTCATCTTACCTTAGGGGCAGGAAATTAAATTTGGTAAATTTGAAATGAAAAAATAAGGAAGCGGCATAAGACTATAATGAGTCATTTGTCATTAAGACAGTTCGGGATAGCCAGTCCCGCTTCCTTTTCTCTGTTTCACCTCGGACAGTTTGTTAGGCAAAAAGCCTGAGTAAGATAGATGAGGCATAACAGAAGTTATTTTATCAACACAAATTTACCGATTTAGTATGAAACAATCTGATCGTTTTGTAGGAATTGACATATCAAAAGATAGTTTTGATGTCTGCGTTTTATCACAAGGGGCTCTATTAGAAGAAAGCCGTTTTAATAATGATGCTCAAGGTTGGCAAAAGTTTGCTAAAAACCTTAGTGATCAGGACTTATGCATAATAGAAGCAACGGGATCTTATCATGTAGGGTTGGCATTATATTTAGTTGAGCATGATAAACGTGTTAGTGTAGTCAACCCTTTGCGTGTAAAGTATTTTTCTCGATTGAATCTCAAGAGGGCAAAAACAGATAGGGTAGATGCTTATGTTATTGCCCAGTATGGCCAAGTATTTAAGCCTGAAAGTTGGACAGCTCCACCGACACATTTAAGACAACTTCAACAGTTAATGACAGTTTCTGCACAATTAACAAAACAAAAGACGGCATTAATCAATCAACAAAAAAACTTTGAACTTGTACCAGACCCCAGTAAAGAAGCCCTTGAAATAATAAAGTGCCAAATAGTAAAATTAGAGAAACATTTACAAGAAATACAATGCCTTATCAATAATAGCATTAAAGAACATTACAAAGAATTAGAGGCTTCTTTACGATCAATTCCCGGTTTAGGTCCCAAAACGGTAGCCACCTTAATCCTAATAACTGGAGGCTTTACCAAGTTTGGATCATATAAAGCTTTGATAGCCTATGTGGGGTTAGCTCCTCGGACATACGAGTCAGGAGTAAGTGTTAAGGGAGCTTCACACATCTGCAAGTTAGGGTCATCCTATCTTCGAAAGTTACTTTATGAATGTGCTTTAAGTGCCAAAAGGTTTAACCCTGTATGTAAGGAACTATTTGAAAGACTCTATATTGCAAAGAAAAAACCATTTAAAGTAGCCATGATTGCGGTGGCCAATAAGTTGCTGAAAATCGCTTTCACTATAGCTATAACTGGACAAAAATTTGATCCGGAATACAGACTAAAACATTATTTTGCCAAATAAAATTTTCTGATTTTCCGAAAAAAATTTGGAGATGAACACAGTTCATCCCGAATTTAATCTGATTAGATGAAATTCGGGATGACTCATATTTGCGGTTCTGTAATACTATTCCTCCAACAACCGCTCCAATCTCACAAGCCTGGCCTCCAACGCTTCCGCCTTCTTTTTTTGGGCTTCCAGCTCAGCGTTGAGTGCTTCAATCTGTGTCTGTTGCTCCTGGATGGCTTTGATGGCCAGGATGCTGAAACCTGCATAATTTACCGCATGGATGCCTTCCGAGCGTTTATCTTCACTGACGGTGACAAGCTCTGGGAACAATTGCTGAACATCCTGGGCGATGAAGCCGATGGATTGCTTTTGCCCGGGGTTGTTGTCTTTGTATTGATAACGTGAAGCTTTCAATTGCATCACCTGATCGAGCACATTCCCAATTGGGTTAATATTTTGTTTCAGGTTACGATCAGAAACGGAGTAGTATTCGCCGGAAGTACCGTCAAATTCTCCACGGAAATAACCATTGGAAAACAGGCTGAGGTTATGGTTGGGATTATCTACCGCGTAAATCTCCCAATTGTTTGAGGTGCCGGCACGTTCGATGAGCAAACCGTAATCTTCGTGAACGAGAGCCATCATATATCCTGCAGGGCTGCCCGGACTTTCTCCGATGGCAATCCCCGAGGTACGCATTTCGATTTCTCCCAATCCAAAACCGTCGGGAGAGGTGGAGGCGATCCTGTTATAAGGCGAAGCAGCATCTATACTAAGACTGTACTGACTGTTGCCGACTTCGATAGCGCCTCCGGTATTATCGCCCACGGTGATAGCAGGAATGCTCCAGCCGGTGCCAATGTTTTGGCCCACTACCAGGGATTGGTCAGGATTAGTATTGCCGATGCCGACAAAACCATCACCGAGAATGGTCAGGTGGTCCTGACCGGCATAACCGTCCTGTTTGAACTGGAAACTGAGTTTTGAGCTATAATCTGAACTGCCAGCATAACCGCCGATCGACCATTTTTTATTACCATTGAAGGTGTTTTTGAAATCCAGGCGTGCGTAATCGTTGGCTTCTTCCCGGAGTAACAGGGTAGGATCTGAAGGGGTAGAATTATGGTAAATTTCCATCCGCCCGTCGGCTTCATCTGTCCCGATGCCCACCCTGCCTGCTCCCGTTTGCAGTGCCAGGTTGTTATCATTATCATTTTCAAAGAAACCTCCGGCACCCTCGCCTAAGGAAGTTCCTGAAACACCTGATCCCGAGCCTTCCGTGATGCCAGCCAGCGCCGAGTAGCCATTCGCAGTATTCGACAGGTAGAAATAACCGGCTTCCCAATCACTATCATCGTTGTACACCTCAAGGGCAGCGTAAGGTGTTGTGGTGTTAATGCCTACATTGCCGCTTGGATAATCTATGCCTGAGTCATTTTCTGACCAGAGGCTGGACGCTTCGTCTGTTGGCAATTCCACGCTTCCACCACCATTGGAAAGCGAAAGGATGTTGGCATTTAAACTCAGTTGCTGTAGTTCATTTTGGGGGTTTGAATCGGCATCGGTAACGTCATCTACAAAAGAGCCGCCGCCATTGGAAAGGGTCACTGTATTGCCGGATTTACTGAGGGTCTGAATTTCGTTATATGGATTGGCATCCGCATCCGTAACACCATCCTGGAGGATTGATAAATCCACGCTTCCTCCATCATCGGACAAGGTCAGAATAGAGCCGTCCAGCGAGAGGTTTTGTAGCTCGTTCAACGGATTGGCATCGGCATCTGTTCCTCCGGTGGGAATAGATATAGTATTTCCGTTGGACAAAGAAAGTTCGTTGGTCGTAATATCAAAAGATAAGGTTTGAAGTTCGTTTTCAGGGTCGGCATCCGCATCCGTTACGCCGTCCTGCAAAACAGATAAATCAACTGTATTGCCATGTTCAATGATCAGGTTGGTGCCCGAAACGGTCAATGTCTGGTTATCCATATCCTCAGGCAGGGTCACAAAACCACCGCCGTTGGAAAGGATTAAGGCATTACCATTCAAAGAAAGGCTTTGGATTTCATTCTCGGGGTCGGTATCATAATCGGTTTCTCCGTCGCCTGATTCACGGGCATACAGGGCGTAGGGTACAGAGAGTAACTGGCTCACGCCCATGTCCAAATAGTTGGTGCCGCCGGAAGGATCCATTTCCACCTTTAAGTAATAAGAATGAGAGGCCCAGTCAACAGCGTCAAAAATTCCGGTCAAAACAGTACCTTTTCCAATATTCAGCGTAAAAACACCCAGGTCGCTCGTGGTGACAAGGTGGCGTTCGGAGAAATCAGTGATCCCGAATTCGCTATTGCGCAATAAACTTATCCGAAGACTCAAAGTCGTACTCAGGTAGGGGTTGTTGTTCGCATCTCTCGCAACCGCCTGGTAGTTGAAAGCCTGAGGAGACTGTGCCTGAATAAAGGAAAGAAAAAAGAAAAACAGTGCGGAAATAGTGAATAGCTTTTTCATAACTTTTTGGTTTAGATATTTTTAAACAGGGTGATGGTTTAGCCGTGGATGGTGGCTGTAATTTTTGCTTGAAGTCAATTACTTTGTTTGTTGATTTTGAAGGATTTGATCATCCTGCCGTGGTAAAGTACAGAAAATAGATAGAGCCCGTTTGGGTAGGGCGCCAGGTCAAAGTCGGCTTCATAAGTATCGATGGAAGTTGAAAACAGTGTCTGTCCAAGCAGATTGGTGACCATCACGCTCACCGGCGTTGCCGTAGGATTTTCAAGTATTAACCATCCTGCTGTGGGGTTTGGGAATAGATTGAGATCAATGGAAGGTTTCAAATCCCAAACAGGAGTGATAAAAAGGTCATAATACATTTGATGGAAACCCTGACCCAGAGTGAGGTCATTTTCATAAGCTTCAACCGCAACTTCCCCAACGGTCCAGTGGAGATTCTCTCCCGAGGAGGCCATTTGATGGTTGCCTGCAGATCCGATGACCGTTTGAGAAAGACTTTGTGCCTGTAGTGTAAATACCGGGGGCAGCAAAAAAAGAATCAGTAATAGGTTTTTAGTAAAATGTGACATTTTGAGCGCGGTTTTGGTGAATTATTAAGTTGGCCGTAAATCGATTTTACGTATTGCTTTTGTCTAATGATCGTTAATATCGGCAAAGGTTTATTGCTTTTCATTTTTTTAAAATTTCATTAGGATTGTTTAACGGTTTTTAACGGAAAGGATCGATCTTGGCTTGAAAATGAAAGGAAAACCTGTTGACGGGCGTCTTGAAAATTCAGGTCCTTTTGGTACCATGTGCACCCACCGCGTCAGGTTGTCCACGGTTGACGAAGTCGACGGAGAGTTGATCGGATGGCTCAGGGAGGCTTATGATATGGCAATATAAATTGAACATAAACATTTTTAAATTTACCCCTTTAAGACAGACATATTTTCAATGAAGATTAATACATGTTTATGAAAATCCCGCATGTCGTGGGTTAAGAACAAATTGGTTATATTTGTGTTGAGATCGCTTGCTTCATTTTCAAAGCATCAATAAATTGTTTACAATGAAATATATAACCGTTTTATGTTTAGTTTTTTTCTGTTTGGGCTGTAACGAGCAGGATCGTTTGATGCAAAAGTTACATGACCAGCAGGAGATGGATCCGACTCAGATTGTGCTGGTGGATACATTTGATATTGATTGCATTGTTGATGAAGAGAAGTATTTGTCCGTGGCGGATTACCCTCCCGTTTTCATAGGGGAATTGTCCAAAACCATCCAGCTGGATCACCGTTCGGAATTTGAATCCTATTACGATTATTCCTGGGATCGGTTTAAGGTTCCTGATCTTTTCTGCCTGGGAGTGCTTGTAGATACCACCAGAATCATTCCCAATTCAAACCCATATACTATTGGCTCTCAGCCGATACAGGTCGCAGAAGGTGCTTCCTGGAAACGCCCGGGCTATTGTGCCTACCCGGTATTCATTAAAAATCTAACCACGGATACCCTTTCTATAGGTTATGGCCAGTTTATTCCAATCATTTTGGAGGCATTGGACAGCACAGGCACCTGGCAGCCTCTGCAGTTGAGTTATGTTTACGACTGTGGGCACGGGCTGAATGAAATTTTCCTGCCGCCCTTTAATACCGTGATCACTTCCTGTAGGATTTATGAAGGAAATTACGAAACGACCTTCCGGTTGAAAGTCGGATTTGACTGGTTCAATTATTCCAATCAATTTTCAGGAAGCATGAATTATGGGCAGTTCGAGCTGAAGAAACTCAATTAAGGAGGAATTCATAAAGCCCCTTCACTTTATGAATTCGACAGAAGGAAATATGACCGGGCCATTCGGGAAGGCCTTAGTTCGGGGTGGTAAATGATTTTTTATCTTTGTAAAATTATTCTAAATTTGCCGCACACCCTTTAAATTTTGATCATTGCCGGCCTTGAAATTACTGACAAGATGACGGAATAGATGTGTTTCAGCTTTTTCCGATGAAAATATTCAGATTATTTTACTAATAAATTATTGCGAATGATGTCAAGGATGTTTAGAAACGGCCTTTGTTTTTTTTCAGGGTTAATGTTAATATTTGTTTTTTCCTGCGAAAAGCCTTCAGAAGAATGGAAAACGGAAATTGACGACACACAATTTTTGATCCACTCGGTCACCCAGCTTACGGATGTGTTGATACACGATATTTTTTCACCTCCGGTAGCCAGCAGGGTTTATGCTTACCCTTCCATCGCGGCTTACGAATGTGCCCGGTATCTCGACGGAAACTATAAAACCCTTGCGCGGCAACTCAATGGCCTCGAATCTTTGCCTGTTCCTGACACGACAAAAGAATATGCCTATCAGGTATCGGCCCTTTATGCTTTTCACCTGGTCGGTAAAAAACTCATATTTTCAGAAGAGTTGATGACCGATTTCCTGGCCACACAGGATTCTGTCCTCCTGGAAATAGGAATTCCCGACGCCGTTTATAATCGCTCCAGGGCATTTGGTGAAGCAATGGCTCAGGCCATCCTGGCCTGGGCGGATAAGGACAATTATAAAGAAACCCGGTCGGCTCCGAAATATACCGTCAGAAAGGATCCTGCCAGGTGGATCCCTACGCCCCCGGCTTATATAGAAGGCATTGAACCGGATTGGAGGAACATCAGACCTTTTGTACTGGATTCGGCCCAGCAATTTAAACCGCCCGTGCCAACGGAATTCAATAGCCAGAAAGGTTCCCGGTTTTATGAGGAAACTATGGAAGTATACAATGCTGTGGCCAAAGGGGAGCCTGAACACGTTGAGATCGCCAAATTCTGGGACTGCAACCCTTATGTGGTTAATGTGACGGGCCACGTCATGCTGGCCACAAAAAAGATTACGCCGGGTGGCCACTGGATGGAAATTGTTTCCATTGCCAATACAAAGGCGAATGCCAATTTTGTCAAAGCATCGGAAGCTTATGCCCTAACGGCCATTTCCCTGGCAGATGCTTTTATTTCCTGTTGGGATGAAAAGTATCGCTCCAATGTGGTGCGCCCTGAAACAGTGATCAATGAATACATAGATGAAAAATGGAAGCCATTGCTGCAGACACCTCCTTTTCCGGAATATACCAGCGGGCACTCTGTTATTTCACGATCGGCCGCCGTATGTCTTACCCATATTTATGGGGATGATTTTTCATTTCACGATGACTCGGAAATGAAATTCGGGCTGCCGGCACGTGATTTCATTTCTTTCTTCGCCGCATCCGAAGAAGCTGCCGTTTCCAGGTTGTATGGCGGTATTCACTACCGACCGGCCATCGAATTTGGGATTAAGCAGGGAGAAAAAATTGGCTTATATATTGCTGAAACCGTACATACACACTGACCCAAACGTTGAATGACGGAATAAAAAAAAGGCAACGGGAATTTTCCCGTTGCCTTTTTTTATTCCTGTTAAAGTTACGATCAGAAAATCAACAGGATGACAACCACTATCGCCAAAAGAAACAAGGCCTGCACCCTGTAGTTTTTGTACCAGGGCAGATCCTTGAGCTGCGCGGTTTCATCTTTCAATTCCTGTGGTGTCCATACCACCTGTGCCAGTTCTTCATCAGGCTTGTGTTGGCCGAAATAACTTGCCACCAAGAGTGCGGCTGAACAAATCAGGAAATGGAAGAAAGCCACATAAAGGAAATTACCCAGATGCAAATCGATATTGGCAATGTTGGAACCAATCAGTACAGCGGTGATGGTGGTGCCTACGATTATGGAGGTTATAGCCCCTGTATTGTTGACCTTTTTGAAAAACAGCCCCATCACAAATAAGGCAACGATGGGCGGACAGAACCACGCCAGGGTATTTTGAAGATAGTCCCATAACTTTTCGAATCTTCCGATCTGGGGAGCCCAGGCGATGGCAATGGCCATAATAAGAGTGGTTACGATCCGCCCGATATTCATAAGTTGTTTCGAACTGAGATTCGGCTTGAGTCTTGTGACAAAGTCCATTGTGATTAAAGTGGAAACGGAGTTCAGCCCCGAGTCTAGGCTTGACATCATGGCCGCGATCAACCCGGCCAGGACGATGCCCAGCAAGCCAGTAGGCAAAAGGTCGAACAACATGGTCGGATAGATCATATCCATTTCGGTCATGTCAGGGTACAATACCCTGGCAAAGGCTCCCGGGAAGATCATGATGAACAGAATGCTCAATTTCAAAAAACCGGCAAACATAGCCCCCCACTGCCCTTGCCGGAGGTTTTTAGAGGCCAGGGTTCTCTGGGTGATGTACTGGTTGGTTCCCCAGAAATAAAAACCCAGCAGCAACACTCCGGTAAAAACAGAAGGCCAGGGCATATTCGGATCATTGGCAGGTTTCATGATGTTAAAATGTTCCTGTTCGGTTACCGCGTAAACCGCATCCCAGCCGCCCACTGCCTTGAAAGCAAACCAGGTAATCAGCGTGGATCCAAAAATCAGAATCACCGCCTGAACAGCATCCGTGTACATAACCGAACTCAAGCCACCTGTGATGGTATAAACACCCGCTACGAGGGCGAGTCCTACAATGATCTCCCACAAGGCAAACTGTGGAAATATCAGGTTGACCACCAGCCCGCCAGCGTAAAGAGTGGCTGAAATATCTACCAGGATGTTTAACACGATGGCGATTCCTGAGGCATAGGCTCTCACAATGTAGCTGTATCGCTTTTCAAGATATTCCGGAATGGTAAAAATCTTATTCTTGAGGTAGAATGGAAGGAAAAAAACGGCAAAAATAATGAGTACAAGGACTGCGATCCATTCATAACTGTAAACGGAAAATCCGTCTTTATAGCCGGCTCCTGCCAGTCCTACCAGGCTGTTGCTGGACATGTTGGACGCAAAAAGGGAGAACCCGATGATGGGCCAGGTAAGGCTTCGCCCGGCAAGAAAATAATCTTCAGCGTCCTCGTGTTTATTGCCAAAGTAGAATCCCAGGATGATAATGGCGACCAGGTAAAAAAGAATGATCCCTGAGTCAATTGCGGTTAGGTTAAAATTCATGCCGGTAATTTTGTTTTGAAGTGTTTATTGTTTAAAGTTGGACAATATAGTATAAATAGCGTTGATGTCCATATTAAATTTCAAATTTACAGCAAATCGCTTAGTTTAATTTCTTTCTATACAACCTGGCTTCCCATGGTTGAAGAGACGTTTTGACAGGGTCGTAATTGGACAAGATCAAGGAGCCGGGGGCAGATGAAAGGGCTGCCCCATTTTCATGGTCACTAAAGTTCAGCACGATGGTGTACTGCTCTTCCTTGGCTGTTCTTTGGTAAATGAAGAGATCATTGGCTCCTTCGGATAAATCCTCGAAAGTTCCATAAACGAGGGTTTCATTGCCCTTACGTAGCGACAGGAGTTTTTGGTAAAAGAAATAAATGGAATGTTCGTCGCGCAATTCTTTTTCAACGTTGATTTCCGTGTAATTAGGATTGACGTCAATCCAGGGCGTGCCGGTGGTAAATCCTCCGTGGCTTGCATCAGACCACTGCATGGGGGTTCTCACGTTGTCCCGGCCGTTGGCATTGGCGAGGCGAAGGAATTCAGATTCAGGCATCCCGTTTTTTAGCAGAGCCTTGTGAAAGTTGAGTGTTTCAACATCTCGAAAATCGTCAATCGAACCGAATTGGACATTGGTCATCCCGATTTCACTGCCCTGGTATATGCAAGGGGTGCCTCGCATGGTTAAAACGAGCATGGCCAATAGTTTGGCGCTTTCCACCCTGTATTGTTGGTCGTTTCCAAACCTCGAAACCATGCGTGGAAAATCGTGATTATCCAGAAATATACTGATCCACCCCGAAGCGCCCATGGCATCGTACCATTCTTTGAAGACCTTTTTTACGGCCTTCAGGTCATAAGGCTCCTGGTCAAATCTTCCACCGGGACCGAACCCGAGGAACATATGGTCAAGATGAAAGATCATATCGAGTTCCCCTCTGTCGTGACCCACGTACTGGAGTCCCTGGGTTTTGGAAATGCCGGGACCTTCTCCAAGGGTCATTACATCATAATGGCTGAGGACTTTGTCATACATCTCCCGAATGAATTCATGGACACGCGGGCCATTGGAATAAATATGTTTGATGGTATCCACAAAATTTTCGTAGGGAGTATCGTCAAAATCCAGCCGTTTGGAGATCAGCGAAATGACATCCATCCTGAAGCCGTCAATGCCTTTATCGAGCCAAAACCTGACAATGTCAAAAACTTCGGCCCTGACGACCGGGTTTTCCCAGTTGAGGTCGGGTTGCTTTTGCGTAAACAGGTGAAGAAAATACTCGTCGGTTTGTTCGTCGTATTTCCAGGCGCTTCCCTCAAAAAAGGAAGTCCAGTTGTTTGGAGGTCCTCCGTTCTTGCCCTTTTTCCAGATGTAAAAATCGCGATAGGGATTGTCCTTGGATTGTCGGGATTCCTGGAACCATTTGTGTTCATCGGAGCTGTGGTTGACCACCAGGTCCATGATGAGTTTCATTCCTTTTTCATGGAGAGAAGTCAGCAAACGGTCAAAATCAGCCATGGTGCCGAATTCCGGATGAATATCCCTGTAATCACTTACATCGTAGCCATTATCATCGTTAGGGGAAGGATAAACAGGACCGAGCCAAATGATGTCTACCCCGAGATCTTTGAGGTAATCGAGCTTTTCGATAATGCCGGGAATATCTCCGATGCCGTCCCCGTTGCTATCCTTGAAACTGCGTGGATAAATCTGGTAAATAACCTGTTCCTTCCACCATTTAGGGTAAAATATCATCCTTTTTTTAGTTTTGCAAGTAAGTCAAATAAACCGGTTTCCCGGGATCAGGAATTTTGAAAAGAAAACATTTGGGGTTGGCTTTTACAGGAATATTTTTGAGTTAGGAGCGGCTAAAGTAATTTTTTTTTTCAATTATTGCAAATTAGGTGCTTGAATTTAATTGACGACAAGAACCGGACCCATTCCGGTGGAAATGGTTTCCAGCCGTCTAAGGTCAGGCCTTTTTGCAGGGGGCCGGTTTTGTGATTCCGGCACTTGCCATTTATCTTTTCTGAAAAAATGAAACCTGAAGAAGCAAATTTAAACAGATCCTAATTCAACTAATTTGGTGGAAACCACCAGGTTGGAATAATCGCTTTTGGAGGGTTTGTCGATCCAGTCAAGTAAAAGTTTGCATGCATTTCTTCCCATTTTGCTCCCTGAATCTTTTACATGGCTGATTAAAGGATGAGTCAAATAAGGGTAAACGCCATCACTTATGGAAACAATAGATATTTCTTCAGGGATAGACAATCCCAGGCTATTGATGTGGTACATGCTTTTGGCAAGTATTTCGTCCGACATCGCAAAAAGGGCTGTAATTTGTTTGTTGTGATTCAGTATCGGGGGAAGAATAAAATCCAAATCCTCGCTTTTGTCCACAGAAATAATGTTTTCTTTCATGACAGGTATATTATTCGCTTTCAACGCTTTCTCATACCCTTTAATCCTATCCTGCGAAATGACATAATTAGGACTGCCAAACACACCCAAAATATTCCGGTGACCTTTATTAATTAAATAGGAAGTAGCGATAAAGCTTGCTTCTGTACTATCGATGGTTACGGTTGGATAGGTTTCATTTTCCAGGGTTTTATCCAGCAATACACATTTTATATCGGCTTTGGTCAGCGGGTCGAGGTGTTTGAGATTGTAAGTATCTTTGGCCAGGGCAAGGAGTACGCCTTCCACCGCCCAGCCCAGACATTGTTTTATGACCTCCTTTTCTTTGGAATAACTGTTATTCGTCAGGAAAATAATGAGAGAATATTTAGAATGGTCAATGGTTTTATTGATGCCTTTAATCAGATTGGGGGTAAAAAACATATTGATCTCCGGTAAAATAAGAGCGATCAACCCTGAATGTTGTTTCCTGAAAAATTGTGCATGAACATTTGTGGTGTAGTTGAACTCTTCTGCCACACTCCTTACCCTGGTCTTGGTGGCACGGCTGATGTCAGGATGATCAGAGAGTGCCCTGGAGACCGTAGAGGTTGAAATATTCAACATTTTGGCCAAATCTTTTATGGTTACTCTTTTCATTTGCGAAAGGTAAGATTTTTTTATTAATTATTCACAACAATCAATCCCGCAAACGTTTGCGGGATTTTTGTGTTTTTGCGGTTAAAAAAAAAAGTATATTATTGTAATTGGAAAATTTCCCTTGAAAGGTTTGATGTTTGGATAATTTGACTAAATTTGGACTTTAGAACAACAAAGCCACTTCATTTCGAAATTTTATTTCAAAAAAATACGAGACGCGTAATTAAAGTCGGCATTGCTACTCCAAATTTAACGTAGCTATTTCGTGTTATTTATGCTCGAATCCAAATTTTGTTTCGAATTATTTTAACACTGCAAAAAAGCAACGAAGAATTTTTTTGTCAGGTTTGAATTTTTTTAAGTTTGCGCCAAATCTATAGAGTTAAAATTACGCTTTAAACAAAAATATTATTCACAAAACTATTTAAACGGTATGAAAATGTACATTACCAAGTTTCATTTTTTATTGATTCTGATGGTGGTAAGTTTTTCTGCGTTCGGACAAAGAACCATTTCGGGTACGGTTACCGATGCAGATAACAAGGAACCACTTTTCGGAGCCAATATCCTGATCAAAGGACTTGATACGGGAACCATCACGGATTTTGACGGAAAGTATTCCCTTGAGGTTCCTGCGGGGTCTGACGTTTTGGTCTTCTCTTACACAGGATACAATTCTCAGGAAGTTACCATCGGCAGTTCCAATGTCGTGGATGTAATGCTTTCCGGGGGACAGTTGCTCGATGAGATCGTCGTCATCGGATATGGATCTGTCAGAAAAAGCGATTTGACGGGATCGGTATCCAAAGTTGGAGAAGAAGATTTCAACAAAGGAGCCATTTCTTCTCCTCAGCAATTATTGGAAGGCAGGACTTCCGGGGTACAGATTGTAGGGAACAGTGGCGCGCCGGGAGCGGCGACAAAGATCAACATCAGGGGGACTTCATCTATTCGATCCGGTAACGATCCGCTCATCGTAGTGGACGGAATCCAGTTGGACAACAGAAGTGCTGAGCCGGGTGGAGATGTCACCAGCCTCGGTAGATCACAAGGCTCTAACCCATTCGCCTTTATTGACCCTAATGAAATTGCTTCTATCGAAGTGTTGAAAGATGCTTCCGCAACAGCTATCTACGGATCTCGAGGTGCCAACGGGGTAATCCTGATCACCACTAAAAAAGGGAGAACCGGTAAACCTTCAATTGAATACAATGTTCAGCAGGGATTAAGCACCATTCTGAAAAGGCCTGATTACCTTTCAGGAGATGCTTACCGCGACGCTTTGAAAGCAGAAAATCTAAGTTCAACTAATGATTACGGTGACAACGTCGACGGGCTGGATGCCATTTTGCAATCAGGTTATACCAACTCTCACTCCCTGAGTGTGAATGGCGGCGGTGACGATTACAGTTATCGTGTATTCGGTAGCGTATTTGACCAGACCGGTATTATCGTTGGTTCAGGACTTAGAAAATACACAGGAGGGGTCAAGTCATCTTTTGATGCTTTTGACAACAAACGGTTGACCTTTGATTTCGGCCTGACTGCTTCTAATGTCATACAGGATGATGCGGCCATATCTGATGATTCCGGTTACGAAGGTTCATTGATCGGTGCTGCCTTGCAGTGGAACCCGACCAAGGCTTTGAAAAAAGCAGACGGCAGCTATGACCAGGATGTTTTGGAAAATAGGAACCCACTGGCTTTGAATGACTACATCAATGACCAGACTAACATCACTCGCGTAATCGCTAATGTGGCGGCTACCCTTAAGCTTGTTGAAGGATTGAACTATAAGTTTAGCGTCAGTCTGGATAATGCCAGAGGGGAGCGCAGAGTTTCTGCCAATCCTTTATTGAACCTTAACGGGATTGTAGGTCGTGGCCAGGCAATCGTAGGGAACAACCAGCTCGGTAGTGTACAGTACACTCATACTTTGAATTACCAGAAAGACATCACTTCAGGATTTTCATTGAATTTGCTGGGGGGATATGAGTATTTGAAATATACCAACAGAGGTACTAATATTTTTGTTACCGATTTAGCGCCTAATTCTAACCTCGATTATACTGATATTCTCGAATCGGCCAGTAATACCGACCAGAGAGTGGAAGCCTTCCATGATCCGGATATCGAATTGCAGTCTTATTTTGCGAGAGGTATTTTCAATTTTTCCGACAAATATCTCGTCACAGCAACCATTCGTGCGGATGGATCCAGCAAATTCGGTGTAGACAACCAATACGGTATCTTTCCCTCATTTGCAGCAGCGTGGAATATTCACAACGAAGCTTTTGCACCGGATGCATTTGATAACCTGAAATTGAGATTGGGATGGGGTGTTACCGGAAACCAGGAATTCCCTGCCGGTGCTGCCCAGGAATACTATACTTATGAAAACGGTAACCTGACTCAGCGTAACAACCCTAACTCAGGGTTGAAGTGGGAGTCCAGTAAACAGCTTAACGTTGGTTTGGATTTTGCCATCATGGATTACAAAATCACAGGTACATTGGATTACTTCAACAAATCAACCGAAGACCTCATCCTTTTCGTACCATTGGCACAGCCAAATCCAAGTACAGAAGGTAGAATTTACAGGAATGTGGACGGTACCATCCAAAACAGCGGTATCGAGTTGGGCTTGAATTTTGCTCTTGTTGAAAAAGAAAACCTGAGATGGAACCTTAGCCTGAACGGAACTTATCTGTCCAACAAAGTAGAGGGTTTCGGAACAGCGATCAATACCGGAGCCATCAACGGCCAGGGTCTTACCGGGGCATTTTCACAAAGAATTGCTGACGGCCAGTCTTTGTTTGCATATTATCTGCCTGTTTGGAATGGCATCAACAGTGAAGGACTATCTGTTTATGAAGACCCTGTGAATGGGGGAGAAACCCTTATTGCTACCGTTTCTTCTGTAAAGCAATTTGTAGGGGATCCGCTTCCGGACGTCCTGTTTGGTCTTTCTACTGACCTTCAGATCGGTAACTTTGACGTAGTCATGAATATCAGTGGTGCTTTGGGTTATCAGGTTTACAACAATACAGCGAATGCGGTATTCGTAAAAGGTAATATTGCTAGCGGAAGAAATATCACTTCAGACCTCGTAGGCAATGGGGAAAGCATCAACAACTCTTACCCTGCTTCCACCAGATACCTCGAAGACGGCGATCACCTGCGTTTGTCAAACCTGACGGTGGGTTATACATTTGAAAATCTTCCTGGTTTCCTTAAAGGTGCAAGATTGTCCCTCACCGGTCAGAACTTGTTGATTCTTACAGGGTATTCCGGATTCGATCCTGTTGTGAATACCAACAAAGCCATTGAAGGTATTCCTTCTTTTGGTATTGAATACACTCCTTATCCAACGGCTCGTACCATTTTGGCGGGGCTGAGTGTTAAATTTTAATTATAAAAATTATAAAAACTATTAAAATGAAAGTTTTTAAAATCATAGGTACATTTAGCTTTTTCAGCTTTGTCCTCCTGATGAGTTCCTGTACGGACTTAAAGGAGGAAATCAAAGATGGGGTTGTGCCGGAAGCCGGAACGGTTGATGTTCAGGCGCTGTTGGATGATGCCTATCTTACGCTTCAGACATTCCAGACCCAGGATCAGATATGGGCACTCCAGCAACACTCTTCTGATGAAACCATGGGCCCTACAAGGGGTACTGACTGGGATGATAACGGTATTTGGAGAACCCTCCATGATCATACATGGGATCCTGAGCACAACTTTAACAGGTTTGCTTTTAACAGCATGGGAAGAGGGTTGTACTTGTCCAATAATATATTGGCTTTCAGCCCATCCCAGGAGCAGGAAATGGCCGCAAGATTTCTGCGTGCCTTTTATATGTACACTTTTATTGATAACTGGGGACAAGTGCCTACCCGGGTACCCGGAGAAGACATTGCCAGAACGGATCCAACTGTTATGACCAGCGCTGAAGCTACCAACTATGTCATTTCCGAACTGGAGTCAATTCTTACCAACCTTCCGGATGGTGTTCCCGCTTATCAGGCCAGCAAGAATGCTGCCAGAGCACTGTTGGCTAAAATGTACCTCAATAAGGGCGTTTGGACTGACGACGACAGGATCGATCCTTCTTTCGCTGCTGCGGATATGAACAAAGTGATCGAATACTGTGACCAGATCATCAATTCTGGAGCTTATCAGTTGGCTGTTGATTATTGGGATAATTTCCGTCCAGACAATGATCAGGTTTCTACCGAGCTTATCTTTACTTCCCGTAACCAGGGGGGCATACAAACGGGTAATGTTCAGTCTAGGTGGCATTCTAGCATGCACTACAACCAAAACCCTAGTGGATGGAACGGTTTTTGTACCATTGCTGAATTCTATGACAAATTTCAAGACCCTAATGATGTGAGGCTTTCTTATACTGCTCCTGAATTGGCGGGCATTTCTGGTGCTAAAATGGGTTTCCAGGTAGGTCAGCAGTATGATAAGGACGGAAATCCTCTGCAAGACAGAAGAAACCATCCTTTGATTTTTACGGAAGATGTATCCATTTTCGAAACCAGTGATTTCCTTGAAGTGACCGGAATTCGTCCGGTAAAATATGTTCCTGACTTTGATAACCTGAGTTTGCCGGACAATGACTATGTCTTGTTGCGCTATGCAGATGTACTACTGATGAAAGCTGAAGCTATCGCCAGAGGTGGTTCGGCTACTGGTGGACAAACTGCTGCAAGCATTGTCAATGATATCAGGACAAAACGTGGAACTACTGCAAATTCTACCGGAAGCCTGACAGAAATCTATGATGAAAGAGGATTCGAATTGTGGTGGGAAGGTTTCAGAAGACAGGACCAGATTCGTTTTGGTACTTTCCTCGACGCCTGGGATGAAAAACCTGCCTCAGAGCCGTTTCGGGTTTTGTTCCCGATTCCTGCTGTGGAACTGTCCGCAAATCCGAATATCAAGCAGAATCCTGGATATTAATATCGAGATGTTAAAAAACGATCAATATATTATATTTTAGAGTTAGAAAATCAGAGGGAGGTATCATTACCTCCCTCTTTTTTTTTAAATTTATCTTTTTAGGGCAATCTATAAAAAGTAATGAAAAAAATTTTATCCTTTTCCGCTTTTTTGCTTTTGCTGTCCTGTAATCAACAGGACAGGCCAACAGGCGATGTTTTATTCTCTTCCATTCCCGAAAATCAATCCGGAGTTCATTTCATCAATAAGGTAGAAAATAACAAAGATCTCAATATTTTTACCTATCGTAATTTTTATAACGGTGGAGGGGTGGCTATCGGAGACGTCAATAACGATGGCTTATCCGATATCTATTTTACCTCTAACATGGGGGAAAATAAATTATACCTCAACAAAGGCGACTTGACCTTTGAAGACATTACTGAAAAGGCAGGAGTCGGTGCCGCCAATAAATGGAGTACCGGGGTAGTCCTCGTGGACCTCAACCATGACGGCTTCCTCGATATTTACGTTTGCAACGCAGGATACGTGTCCGGGCAGGATCAGAAAAACCTGTTATTCATCAATAATCAGGATCTGACCTTTACCGATAAGGCTGCCGAATATGGCCTGGATGATAACGGTTATACCACCCATGCCGCTTTTCTCGATTATGATAAAGACGGGGACCTTGACGTGTACCTCCTCAATAACAGCTTTATTCCTACCAATACGCTGAATTATTCCAATAAAAGGGAATTGGCCGCCAAAGACTGGCCCGTGAAGGATTTCCTCAAAGGGGGAGGAGATAAATTCCTCCGAAATGACAATGGTGTCTTTGTGGATGTTTCCGATGAAGCGGGCATTTACCAGAGCCTTATCGGTTTTGGTCTTGGGGTTACCGTTGGCGACATCAACAATGACGGTTACGATGATCTGTATATCTCCAATGACTTTTTTGAAAAAGACTATTTTTACCTCAACCAGCAGGACGGGACTTTTAAGGAGTCTATGGAAAATTATTTTAGCCACATTTCCCATTCGTCAATGGGTGCGGATCTGAGGGACATCAATAATGACGGATTGCTGGATCTCTACGTTACCGATATGTTGCCCAAGGATGATTACAGGCTTAAAACGACGGCATCTTTCGACGATATCAACCTGCGCCGCCTGAAACTGGAAAAAGGATTTTATAACCAGTACATGCACAACACCCTTCAGATCAATAAAGGAAAGAAATTCAAGGAAGTCGCCTTTAATGCCGGCGTGGCAGCATCCGACTGGTCGTGGGGCGCCCTGATGTTCGATGCGGATAATGATCAGTACACCGATATTTTTGTTTGCAACGGCATCTATCATGATGTGATAGACCTTGATTTTATGGACTTTTTCGCCAACGACCTGATGCAGCAAATGGTGCTCACCGGAGTAAAGGAAGATATGAACAATGTCATTGATAAAATGCCTTCCCACCCGCTGGCAAACATGGCTTTCAGAAATTTATCAGGATACCGCTTTGAGGATGTTTCCAAAGCATGGGGATTTGACAAGGAGACCTTCTCGAACGGGGCAGCCTATGGTGACCTCGACAACGATGGCGACTTTGATCTGGTCATCAACAATGTGAACCAGCCGGCTCTGATTTACAGGAACAATACGAAAAATAAATCTCTTAAAATAAAACTCGAAGGGGAATCGCCCAATACCATGGCGGTAGGCACAAAGGTCTACCTGCACACCAGTACGGGACTTCAATACCAGCAGGTTAATCCCACCCGCGGGTTCCAGTCTTCCGTTGACAATCATATGATCTTTGGATTGGGAGAAGGGGCCTTGATCGATTCCCTGGTTGTTGTATGGCCAGACAATCGATCCAGCGTGTTACATCCCACTCCCGATGGGGAGACCATCGTGATCTCAGCTGCAGATGTAGGAACAGCCCGGAAACAGGAAGCTTTGAGCCCGGGCATGTTCACCCGTGTGGACAACCAGTTCGTTCCTCACGCGGAGGATGATTATGTGGATTATTATTACGAAAGGGGACTGTACAGGTTGTTGTCAAAAGAAGGGCCGAAGGCCGCTGTTGCTGATGTGAATGGCGATGGAAGGGAAGACATTTTTATCTGTGGCGCTTCTGAACAACCGGGAAAGATTTATTTTCAAACCTCCGAAGGATTTTCGGAAAGCGCTCAGCCTGTTCTTGAAAAACACCTTAAGTATGAAGATACGGCCTGTCGCTTTTTTGATGCAGACAACGACGGAGACCAGGATCTCATCGTTGGTTCCGGAGGCAATCACCTGCAACCCAATGATGTGCTGCTTAGAGACCGGTTGTATATCAATGACGGGAAAGGTCATTTCGAGCTCAGTACCGGATTTTCTCCCCAAATAAGTATGAATACCTCGGAAGTTCTGTCTCATGATTATGACGGAGACGGAGACCAGGATCTTTTCATTTTCTCAAGATCGGTTCCCGGGCATTATGGTTATGCCCCGGTGCATTTTATTTTCCAGAATGATGGCTCCGGGCAGTTTACCGAAGTCTCGGAAGCCCTTGCCAACCATTTTAAAGGAGTGAGCATGGTTACAGATGGCATTTTTACGAATCTTACCGGAGATGACCGCGAAGAGCTTATCCTCGTGGGAGACTGGGATCACCCGAGGGTTTTTGCTTTCGATGGAAGTGTTTATAAAGAGGCCACAACAAATTTGTCGGAATATTACGGATGGTATTATAATGTGGCTGCCGCCGACCTGGACAATGACGGCGATCAGGATCTGATCCTGGGCAATCATGGATCCAACAGTTACCTCCATGCCACCAAAGATGCCTCCATTTCGCTTTGGATCAACGATTTTGACGATAACGGAACCGTGGATAAAATTTTAACTTCACAGATCAATGGCAAGGATATGCCTGTGATGTTGAAAAAGGATATGGCGGATCAGATTTCAGCCATCAAAAAACAATCTATAAAGCATACGGTTTATGCCAACAAATCCATCCAGGAACTTTTCTCGAAATCGTTAATGGAAAAAGCAGGCCGTAAGGATTGTAATTATATGCTTTCTGCCATCGCCTGGAATGATGGCGGGGGAAAGTTCACCCTGCAACCCTTACCTGAAGAAGCCCAGCTGTCTTCCATAAAGGCCATACTGCCCGATGATGTGGACCATGACGGTGACCTGGATCTGCTCATAGGGGGCAATGATTTTAACCTGATCCCCCAGTTTTCAAGACTGGATGCCAGTTTTGGCGGGGTATTGCTCAACGATGGGAACAGGAATTTCCGTTTTGTGGATGAATCGAAAGCCAATCTTTGGGTAGAAGGAGAAATCAAGGATATCCGATCGATCATTTTTGGAAATGAAAAATGGTATTTATTTTTAGTCAATAATGCTGCCCCGGTATTGGTCAAACCAGTTGCCGGTGCGCCTGAGCAATAAAAGAAAAAGGTATGGATCTTAAACTTATGGGTGTAAAGAACGTGCTGACAAACCTTCTTTCGCTCTCTTTGACCGGCAGGCCTTTATGGGATAAAGGATCATTGCCCGGTGTGTTGCTTTTTGTAACGGGTATGGCTTTGGGATTATCTTCCTGTAACAAGAGGCAACCTGAACCCCCGGATTACTTATTTGAATTAAGATCAACGGAAACCACCGGTCTTGATTTTGTCAATGCCCTTCCCGTGGAACTGGAACTCAATATTTTTAATTACTTATATTATTACAACGGAGGGGGAATAGCGGTGGCTGATTTTAATAATGACTCTTTGCCGGATATTTACTTCACTTCCAACCTCGGGAAAGAAAAGATGTTCCTCAACCAGGGAGGACTGAAATTTAAAGATATCAGCGACCTGACCGATATGGATGGTGGACCAAATGGTTGGTCAACCGGCGCTTCCGTAGTCGATATAAACGGAGATGGACTGCTGGATATTTACCTGTGCCAGGTGGGAAAATACAGGATACTGGACAACAATAACAAACTTTTTATTTGTACTGGTATTGATGCAAACGGGATTCCTCAATATGCAGAGTCCGCTGCAAAGTACGGGCTCGATTTTAAAGGGTTCAGTACCCATGCCGGATTTTTTGATTACGACCTGGATGGCGACCTCGACATGTACCTGCTCAACCATAGCGTACATCAAAACGGTACTTTCGGGCCGCGGGAACGGTTCCTCAATACCGTAGATTCGGTTTCCGGAGATAAGTTGTTCAGAAATGATGGAGGGCATTTTACCGATGTTACGGTGAAAGCCGGGATACAAAGCACCGTCATCGGGTACGGACTGGGACTGGCCTTCGGAGACGTCAACCTCGATGGGTACCCGGATATTTATGTCGGGAATGACTTCCACGAAAATGATTACCTGTATATCAATCAGAAGGATGGGACATTCAGGGAAGAGCTTAACAGCCAGATCCGGCATACCAGCAAATTTACCATGGGCGTGGACATGGCCGATATAAACAACGATTGTTATCCCGACATTTTTTCTCTTGATATGTTGCCGGAAGACCCGGTTATTTTGAAACGTTCGGAAGGGGAGGAGGCCCTGGATATTTTCCGGTTTAAACTCAACTACGGATACAATCACCAGTTTGCCCAAAATGCCCTTCAACTCAATAACGGTAATAATGTCTTTAGTGAAATAGGTCGGTACAGCGGTGTTTTTGCAACCGATTGGTCGTGGTCTCCTTTGTTGATGGATATGGATCTCGACGGACAAAAAGATCTCTTTATCAGCAATGGCATTCCAAAGCGGATGAACGATATCGATTACATCAACTTTGAGGCCGGCAGTGAGGTCAAGTTCAAGATACAGTTTGACCATTTGGAAGATACGGATCTCAGCGTGATCAATAAGATTCCTGAAATTAAGATCCTGAATAAATTTTACATCGGTTCGCCTTCTCTCCATTTTGAAGACGCCGAATCCAGGATACTGAACAATAAAGTCAGTTATTCCAACAGCGCAGCATTTGCGGATTTTGACCATGACGGGGATCTCGATATCGTTACGAATAATATTGATGACCCGGCATTTTTATATGAGAATCTCGTAAAAGAACCGGCCGGAAAATCGCTGAAGGTTCATCTTTCTTCCTATGGGATGAACAGGGATGCCATTGGGGCCAAAATCCTCGTTTATCAGTCCGGCGCCCTTCAGTATATGGAAAATTTTCAGATACGGGGATTCCAGTCTTCCAGAATCGGACCGTTGGTGATTTCCAAAACCCAGAATACCGTTGATTCCATAACCGTCATTTGGCCGGACAATACTTTTACCACCCTGACCGACGTCAGCGGATCTGAAATTTATATCACTCAGGCACCCGGTCTGCCGGTATTTGATTATAATCGTATTCATAAATCTTTTGAATACCAATGGGCCGGTGAAGAAAAAGCATTGGGGGTGGATTATGTTCATGAAGAAAATCCTTTTGTGGAATTTGACAGGGAAGCCCTCATTCCGTTTTCCACCTCCTCCGACGGACCGGCTCTTGCAGTGGGTGACCTGAACGGGGACGGACTGGAAGATATTTTTGTTGGAGCGGCCAAATGGGGGGTGAACGCCCTCTTTTTTCAAAAAAATGACGGGACTTTTGAACGGGTACAGAATAGCGAGATGAGGGAAGATAGTACCTATGAAGATGTTCGGGCCATGATCTTGGATGTGAATAATGACGGGGCCAATGACCTGGTCATCGCAACGGGAGGCAATGAATTTCGTGGGAATAGTGAGTTCAATGCCCCTTTACTTTACCTGAACGACGGTTCCGGAAACCTGTCGCGTAAGGCTGATGCATTCCCGGGAGTATTTGTCACCTCAGGTGGATTGGAGGTATTCGACTTTTCCGGTGATGGTTTCCCCGATGTGTTCATCGGAGCCCGGGCCGAACCCTGGGCCTATGGTGAAATACCCAAGTCTTATTTTTTGGTCAACGACGGTACAGGGAAATTCCTGGATGCCACCGGCAAGTGGCTTCCGGAGGAAGGTTTGCTGGGGTTTGTAAAAGGTAGCTCCAGGGCAGATATCGATAAGGACGGCGACGAGGACATTTTGCTCGCCCTGGAATGGGATGGCATCAAAGCCCTAATGCTGGACGGCGACCGCTTCACCCTAAAGACCCTCTGCCCGGAAAGAGGCTGGTGGAATTTTGTCTTACCATGCGATATTGATAATGACGGAGATATGGATCTGCTGGCAGGTAATCAGGGCCTTAATACCCGAATGTCCGTAAGCCTTGAGAAACCCATGAGAATGTATTATGCCGACTTTGATGATAACGGGACCAAAGAGCAGGTGTTGAGTTATTATGTCAAAGGCAAGGAAATTCCTTTTCATAACAAAAAGGAGCTGCAGGGGCAGTTGCCTTTTGTCAAAAAGAAATTTGTATACGCCGGGGACTTTGCCGAGGCCGCTTTTACTGAAATTTTTCCGGCGGAAAAACTGGGGCATTATTTTGAAGCGGATCAATTCAGGAGCATGGTGATGATCAATGACGGCAAAGGTAATTTCGAGGCCCGTGCCCTGGAAATAGGAGCCCAGCAAAGTCCGTTCTACGCGGCTATGCCTATAAATGCAAACGGTGACGACCTGCCCGATTTTATCATGATGGGAAATTATTTTGACGCCAATATCATGATGGGGATGTATGATGCCAATTATGGTACCCTCCTGATCAATAAGGGATCGGGGAATTTCGAGGTAACCCAACCCGGCGGCGAAGTGGTCGGCGGTCAGGTAAAAAACATCCGTAAGATCATGGTCGGCGGCCGGGAATATTGGATAATCGCCAGGAATAATGAATCTCTAAAGGTGGTAAGTTTTAAAGGAAAACCCGTTTTGGGGAACTAATTTGATTGTTTTTGGACGTGATCCATTTTGACACAAAATTAATACTTTATGAAAAATATTCTCGCATTGCTGGTTTCTGTTATTGGTTTTTCCATCCTGAATGCCCAGTCCACCTGGGAAGTGGAGGCTGAAAATATCGATCCCAATAATTATTACGGAGTGACCATGGCCAACGGGATCGTGGGTATCGTATCGGCTGCCGATCCTTTGAAGGTAAAGGATGTTGTTTTAAACGGAGCTTATGATTATTACCAAAGAGGAAGGGTTTCCAATATTTTGAAATCCTTCAATCACCTGAATGCCGACCTGATCATCGACGGGACAATGATCAACCGGTCGAACATCAGTAATTTCAGGCAGGTGCTCCATATGAAAACGGCCGAATTTGTGACCACTTTTGATTTTGGAGAAAAGGCGTCTGTGCAGAGCAATATGATGTCCCTGCGGCATTTGCCTTATACCGCACTTATGGTCATAAAAATAACGGCCCACGAGGATATTGTAATTACGCCTTCTTCCATCATCGTAGCGCCGGATCATCTCAGTGATGTCCGGAATTATTTTGCAGAGATCGACAGGCCCCATGTTAAGATCCCTCTGATGACCTCGGTGGCCAATAGCCCTTCCGGGAAATTGAAGGTGGCGGCCAGCAACAGTTTCATTTTTGAGGAACCCCACGGGGAAGAGCCGGTACTCCTTCATGAGGATTGGGATTATAACCGGCATCTCATGAAATTTACCAAAAAAATCAAAGCCGGGGAGACCTATACGTTTAGTATTGTGGCTTCAACGACTTCTTCGGAGCAATACGAGGATCCGCATAATGAAGCAGAACGGTTGACCGTCTTCGCCAAACTGGAAGGTCGCAAAAAACTATTGGAGTTCCATCAAAAAGCATGGCAGAAACTTTGGGATACCGGCGATATTGAGGTGGTCGGAAATGATGATGTAACCCGCGATATTCGCTTTGCATTGTATCATTTATACTCCTTTGCCAGGAAAGGCACCGCTTATTCCCTTTCTCCCATGGGATTGTCCGGTTTGGGGTATAACGGCCATGTATTTTGGGATACGGAACTCTGGATGTATCCTCCGATACTGATGTTGCAACCGGAAATGGCCAGGTCATTTCTGGAATACCGTTTTGAACGACTGGAAGCTGCCCGGCAAAATGCCTTTTCACACGGATACGAGGGGGTAATGTTTCCATGGGAATCCGCCGCCGACGGTTCTGAAGTCACTCCTGTTTGGGCGATAACCGGGCCATTTCAGCATCATATCACGGGATGTATCGGTTGGGCCGCATGGAAATATTACCAGGTGACAGGCGATAAGGAGTGGTTGCGCACCCGAGGTTGGCCGATCCTTGAAAATGTCGCCAAATTCTGGGCGAGCCGGGTGGAGCGCAACGGTCCGGGGCATTACGATATAAAAAATGTAATCGGTGCCAACGAGTGGCAGGAGAATATTGACAATAATGCTTTTACCAACGGGATGGCCATCACCGTTCTGAATTATGCCACACAGGCAGCCCGCGAACTGGGTATGGAACCCGATCCCGACTGGATGCTGGTGGCTAATAATATTCCCATTCTCAAATTCCCCGACGGAACCACCCGTGAAAATGCCACTTATGACGGCGTGATGATCAAACAGGCGGATGTCAATCTCCTGGCTTACCCGCTGGAAGTCGTCACTGATAAAAAGCAGATCAAAAAAGACCTTGACTATTACGCCACGCGTATGGCACCCGACGGTCCCGCTATGGGCTCAGCTATTCTTGCCATATTGTACCAAAGATTGGGTGACCCGGAAAAAGCAGCTGCTGTGTTTTCAGGAAGTTATAAACCCAACGAAGTGCCGCCTTTCGGGGTCATTTCGGAAACGGCAGGCGGAACCAATCCTTATTTTGCCACGGGAGCCGGGGGAATGTTACAGGCAGTCATGGCCGGCTTTGGAGGGTTGCAGATCACGGACGACGGCATCACCCAAACCAATTATAAATTGCCGGCATCCTGGAAGAAACTCATTATAAGAGGCGTAGGTATTGAGGATAGGGAGATCGTGATCGAAAATAAATGATTTTTAACTGAAACCAACTTTGACACCTGATAAAATTGAACCATGAAGAACATCCTGATCAAAATTTCTCTATTCATCAACTACTTCGTTTTTGCGATTCTTTTGAACAGCGTAGGCGCAGTGATCCTTCAATTACAACGCAACCTGGATATTTCCAAAGCTGACGTTTCCATACTGGAGGGATTCAAAGATATTCCCATAGCCCTGGCTTCTTTTTTTGTAGCCTCTTTTCTGCCCAAGTTGGGCATCAGGAAAGGAATGAGTATCGGTTTGGCTGCCGTGGCGATTGCCTGTTTCTGTATGCCGTTGATAAAGGCAGAATTCTGGCATTTTAAACTGCTCTTTGCCACCACTGGGGTAGCCTTTGCCATAATAAAGATCGGCGTATTTGCGACCATTGGCCTGGTGACCGATTCCGAGCGGGAACACCGCAGTTTTATGAGCTGGATCGAAGGGTTTTTCATGGTTGGGGTGTTGGCAGGCAACCTGATCATCAGTTTTTTTATTGATGACAACAATCCAAAATCTACGGAATGGCTCAATGTATATTGGCTTTTGGGTGGATTTTCGGTATTGGCGCTTGTTCTGTTATGGTTTTCGCCTCTCGATGAGTCCAAAGCCCACAAGGAAGGCAATGCCCTTTCAGAAGACTTTTTGGATATGATCAAATTGATGGCAAAACCTCTGATACTGATCTTCATCATGAGCGCCTTCCTTTTTGTGCTTATCGAACAAAGCTTCCAGACATGGATGCCTACCTTTTATGAGAGCGTGCTTAGTGTACCGGCTTCAATGGGTATCCAGGCAGCATCCATCCTGGCGGGGGCTTTTGCACTGGGGAGGATCGCAGCGGGTTTTGTGCTAAAAAAAATGAAGTGGCTCCCCTTCTTGTTGATATGCCTGGGATTGCTTGCCATCTGCATCATTATCAACCTTCCCCTGGCCAATGCAGCTGAGATTTCTTCTGACATCAATTGGTTTAATGCTCCCCTGATCGTTTACCTTTTTCCTTTGATGGGCATTTTCCTGGCACCCATTTATCCAACGATCAATTCAGTGATCCTGACGGCCATTCCGAAATACCTGCACAGTTCCATGTCGGGGCTGATCGTTGTTTTTTCGGCATTGGGAGGTACTATCGGATCTATGATCACCGGCCATTTGTTCGAGTATTTTGACGGAGCCATGGCCTTCTACCTTGCCCTGTTGCCGATAACACTTTTGGCGGCGGCGCTTTTTATTTTGAACCGGCTGTTTTTAAAACAAAAACAGGCCGGGGTATAATTTAAAATTTATCATTTCCAGATGCAACCCTACGACATACTTTTTGGCGAATTATTCATAGCCGTTCAGACGAGCGGTATTTTTGAAGACAGCAAGACTTTTGTGGATATGGATCCCAGGAGTACCCCCCGGGAAATTCTGGCGAACTACGAAGCCGGTAAAAACAAGGAGGGATTCGATTTAAAGACCTTCGTGTTGGATCACTTTGATCTGCCGGCCCGATCTGAAACGGTTTTTAAAAGCAATACGGAACTGAACCTGTCGGAGCATATAAAAAGCTTATGGCCACACCTCACCCGGCCTGCGGATGATCCCGATCAGAAGGGAAGTCTTATTCCTTTGCCGAAGTCCTACATCGTTCCGGGAGGGAGGTTCCGGGAAATTTATTACTGGGACAGTTACTTTACCATGCTGGGGCTCATCGAGCAGGGAAGGATAGATATGGTGGAAAATATGGTTGATAATTTTGCCTACCTGGTAGATCGTATCGGTTTTATTCCCAATGGTAACCGTACTTATTTTCTGACCCGATCCCAACCGCCCTTTTTTGCTTTGATGGTTGACCTGTTAGCCGGAATACGAGGCCAGGAGATCATCCTGCGTTACCTGCCATTTTTGCAGAAGGAATACGATTTTTGGACGGTTGACAACCCGGAACGGATCGTGGAAATTAACGGTTTTGCCTTTTCGCGTTATTGGGATAGTAGTACCGCGCCGCGACAGGAATCTTACATCGAGGATGCCGAAATGGAAGGGTTTTCGGAAAGACTGGCCAGGGACATTCGTGCAGCTTGTGAATCAGGATGGGATTTCAGTTCCAGGTGGATGCAGGAAGATTTTGATCTCAGGACGATCAAAACGTCGAATATTATTCCTGTTGACCTCAACAGCCTGCTTTTTTTTGCGGAAACAATGTTGAGAAAAGGGTATGCTCTTAAGGAAGATACCGCACGTGCCTCTCATTTTGAGAAAGTGGCAGAAAGCCGGAAAAAACACTTAAACGATTTATTTTTCGACGCCGAAACAGGAGGGTATTTTGATTACCTGATCGAAGAAAAAAAGTTGTCAAAAAAGAAAACCCTGGCCATGCTGTTTCCTTTATTTCTGAATATCGCCCAGCCTAATATGGCATCAGTGGTTGCCAAAACCATTCAAAATGAATTTTTAAAAGCCGGCGGATTGCAAACCACCCTGGTAAAAAACGGTCAGCAGTGGGATGCCCCCAACGGATGGCCTCCCCTTCAGTGGGTGGCCGTGAAGGGGCTGCACCAATACGGTTTTGATGCACTGGCCGTTGAGATTGCTGAAAGATGGACCACCCTAAATGAAAGGGTTTTCAAGCAAACCGGCAAAATGATGGAAAAATACAACGTTGTAGATGCCAGCCTGGAAGCCGGGGGAGGAGAGTATCCCGTACAGGATGGTTTCGGATGGACAAATGGCGTTTACCTGGCCATGCGGGCTTTCCTTGCATAGCATGCCGCGATGCTGAACCGCTCCAAAATCAGGCAAAAAGGCACTCAAGTGTTAAAGATATTTTAAAATTCAGGGCTGAGCCTTGTCATTTATACAACTTAGTGTCAAATTGACGTTTTCCGGAAGTGTTTTAATGACATTTTTTACGATTTTGAAGAATGGCATTTTTATTGTAATTTTTTTTTAGGTCGACCATTCCTGAAAAGGAAAAACAAAACAAAAACCTGCTTGTATCATTAGATTTCTTAACTCACCGGGATCCGAAAACCGGCGGGAAGAGACGCCATACGCCTTTCCCTGCCAGGCTTTCCGGAAGGTGATTAATTTTTCACTAAAATTATTATTATCATGAAACGGAATCTGGTATTTTCAGGCATTATCGCACTGATCGTAAGTATGGCAACCCTGGGTGTTTTTTCCCTGGTTACCCGCAACTCTAACACCGTGAGGATCGAACACATTTCCGGAACACCCTCACAAAGTGCATTGTACACTCTTGATGAAAACAGCAAATTAGTCCCCCTGGATTTCACCCAAACGGCAGGAAAGGTCGTGGAAGGGGTCGTCAATATAAAGTCAACCCAAATTTATAGTGCCGGTCGTAGTCAGGAAGGGAACATTCCCGACCAATTCAGGGATTTTTTCGGAGATCAGTTTCCCCAGTTTTTTGGACCGCGCAGCCGTGGCAACACTCCTGACAACCGGTCCGGAAATCCACCTACAAGAGTGGGAACCGGATCCGGGGTCATTATCAGTGAAGATGGTTATATCGTAACCAATAACCACGTGGTGGCGGATGCCGATGACCTCGAAGTGACCCTCCACGATAACCGCACCTACAAAGCGGTGGTGGTCGGAACGGACCCCACAACAGATCTAGCCCTCATTCGCATTAAAGAAAAAGGACTCGTTCCCGTTCCCTTTGCCAATTCTGATGCCGTAAAGGTAGGAGAGTGGGTACTTGCTGTGGGAAACCCCTTTAGTCTGAACTCCACCGTTACCGCCGGTATTGTTAGCGCCAAAGGGCGAAACATCAATATTCTCAAGGAGCAATACGCCGTGGAGAATTTTATCCAGACCGATGCGGCCATCAATCCGGGCAACAGTGGCGGTGCGCTGGTCAACCTTGAAGGCGGACTGATCGGGATCAATACCGCTATCGCAAGTCCTACCGGTTCCTATAGCGGATACGGGTTTGCAGTACCGGTCAATATTGTGAATAAAGTGGTGGAAGACCTGATCAAATACGGAGTTGTCCAGCGGGGTGTTCTCGGGATCATGATCCGTTCCGTTGACGGTAACCTGGCCAGGGAAAAAGATCTGCCCG
The DNA here is from genome assembly GCA_020636105.1 of Lewinellaceae bacterium. Taxonomy (NCBI): domain Bacteria; kingdom Pseudomonadati; phylum Bacteroidota; class Saprospiria; order Saprospirales; family Lewinellaceae; species Lewinellaceae bacterium. The sequence goes on along the minus strand of JACJYL010000002.1, from coordinate 1,923,492 downwards.
TCCTTCAGGGCATCCTTGTTGACAGTCTGATGGACAATAGCGCAGCCGGTGCGGCCGGGATTAAGGTCGGAGACATCATCACCAGGGTGAATGATATGGAAGTTAACTCCTCCCCTGAACTCCAGGGCATGGTGGCCCGCTACAGACCCGGTGAAAAGGTAACCCTTACCGTCAACCGACAAGGGAAAGAGAAAGTCATTGATGTCATTCTCAACAACAGGCAAGGGAACACAGCGCTTGCAGCAAAAGAAAAAAGCGAAGCCGTGAATCTCCTGGGTGCTGAACTGGAAACCGTCGATGGTGCCCTGGCTAAAAAACTCGACATCAAAGGAGGCGTGAAAGTGAATAAGTTATTTGCCGGAAAACTCAGGAAAGATACCGATGCCCGAGAAGGATTTATCATCACCAAAGTAGATGGAGATGAAGTGTCCAGCGTAAAAGAACTGGAAAAGAAACTCGAAAATAAAAAAGGCGGCGTAATGCTTGAAGGTGTCTATGAGGACGTTCCGGGAGAGTATTATTATGCATTTGGTATGTAATGCGCTAAAATATATGAGGTTTTTGTGCCTCGTTCCAACAGGAGTAATCCCGAATTTTGTCTTGCGGCAAAGTTCGGGATTTTTTATTTCCTCAAAAAAAATCAGGAATTGACAGGTAACCGGCATAAATAAGGGTACGAGTTACATTTATTTTAATATTTATTACCTTTGATTACGAACGCAGTTTTTTTTAGAAAATGCTGCGTTTTCCCATATACAAACCTGTCTTTTTAAAGATATGGTCTGTGGGGGAATTTTGCCATTTAATCGCTTTAATTAAACTCGACTGGTTATGAAGAACAAAATTACGCTCGCCATTTTGATGGCACTTTGTTTTCCATTGTTGATGACGGCACAGCAGGAAAACACCAATAAGAACAAATTCCGTCAGTTGTACTATGAATTGCCCACGCCCAACAGCTACCGCACTGCTTCAGGGGCTCCAGGGCATGAATATTATCAGCAGAAGGCTGATTATGTGATGCATGTTGAACTGGATGATGAAAAACAGCGTGTGTCCGGGGACGAAACGATCACCTATCACAATAACTCCCCTGATGTGCTCACTTATCTTTGGCTCCAGCTGGATCAGAATATGCGTGCCAAAGATTCAGACACCCACAAGATCAAAACAGATGAGATCGATGGACGAACTTCTTTTAATCAGTTGAAAGGCCTGCATGATCGCTTTGATGGAGGCTTCAATATCGAATACGTGAAAGATGCCGGGGATGCTCCCATGGGGTACCTGATCAACAAGACGATGATGCGGGTGGATCTCAAAACACCTTTGGCACCGGGAAGTTCGGTTACTTTTAAAATCAAATGGTGGTACAATGTGCAAAGCCGCATGGATTGGGGAGGCCGTTCCGGTTATGAACCTTTTGATGACGGCAATATCCTGTACACTATTGCCCAGTTTTTCCCGAGAATGGCGGTTTACAATGATGTAGAGGGCTGGCAGAATAAACAATTTTTAGGAAGAGGGGAATTTACACTCGCTTTTGGCGATTACGAAGTGCATATCACCGTTCCTGCCGATTTTGTGGTGGCTGCCACAGGAGAACTTCAAAATTCAAAACAAGTGCTGACAGCCACCCAGCGAAAACGTTGGGATGCGGCCCAAAAGAGTACGGACAAGCCTGTAATCATTATTACGGAAGAAGAAGCCATCGCCAACGAGAGCAGCCGGTCGAAAGATAAAAAAACCTGGATTTTCAAAGCGCAGAATGTGCGTGATTTCGCCTTTGCCACCAGCCGCAAATTTATTTGGGATGCTATGGCCGTGAAGTTTGGCGATCGCACCGTTATGGCCATGTCTATGTATCCAAAGGAAGGAAATCCCCTTTGGGAAAAATATTCAACGAGGATGGTGGCTCATACATTGACCTCTTATTCGAAATATACTTTTGATTATCCTTATCCGCTGGCATGGTCCATTCACTCCAAATGGATTGGAATGGAATACCCGATGATCTGTTTCAACGGGGGACGGCCTGAGCCTGACGGGACTTATTCCGAAAGGACAAAATACGGCATGCTGGGCGTCATTTGCCACGAAGTGGGACACAACTTCTTCCCTATGATCGTCAATTCCGATGAGCGCCAGTGGACATGGATGGATGAAGGGCTCAATAGTTTCGTGCAAGATCTTGCCGAACTCGAATGGGATGCCAATTACCCCACAGGTTCGGGACATCCGACCAAAATTGTGGATTATATGAAAATGGAAAAGGAGAAATTGACTCCGATTATGACCAATTCCGAGTCCATTCTCAATTTCGGACCCAATGCCTATAGCAAACCGGCTACGGCCTTGTTTATCCTCCGCGAAACTGTTATGGGACCTGAGTTGTTCGATAAGGCCTTTAAGGAATATGCGACCCGTTGGATGTTCAAACATCCCAGCCCGGCAGACTTCTTCCGGACCATGGAAGATGCTTCAGCAGTTGATCTGGATTGGTTCTGGCGGGGATGGTTTTATACCACGGATAATGTGGACATTGCGATGTCTGAAGTGAATTGGTTTACCGTGGATACCAAAAATCCCGAGGTTGAAAAAGCGTTGGCGAAAGCCAAACGGGACAATGAGCCGGAATATATCGGGGATATTCGCAGGGAGAACAGTGAAACAGTGGTCACCCGCGACCCGTCTATGCTGGATTTTTATAATAATTATGATGAACTCGATGTCACCGTATTGGATGAAAAGGAATACAAGCAGTTTTTGAGTAGCCTGACAGATGATGAAAAGCAGATCATTAACGGAGGAGGGAATTATTATTCCATTAAATTCAAAAACCTGGGTGGATTGGTCATGCCTGTCATCCTGGAATTTAAATTTAAAGATGGCACTTCCGAAGTCGTTCGCATTCCGGCTGAGATCTGGCAAAAGAACAATGAAGAAGTCAGCAAAGTGTTCTATTTTGAAAAAGAGGCTTCGGAGATCATTCTCGATCCTTTTGTAGAAACGGCAGATGTGGACAGGAATAACAATTACTGGCCGAAGCGGAATGAGCCGACCCGTTTTGAAGTGTTTAAAGGAGGAGCCGGTGGACGCCGCGGCGGCGGTGGCGGAAAGAATCCAATGCAAAAGGCAAAGGAAATAGAAGCCATGAGTGAAAAAGGAGCCAAAGATGCTCCTGCAGGAGGGCAGGGAGAAAAGAAATAAAGTCACCTTTTGTGATTGCTCAAAAAGCGCCTTTTTCGGGAGAAAAAGGCGCTTTTTATTTTAACCATTTTCAAAATTTTTCAAAAAAAATCATGAATTATGAAACCTTTTTTGACCTGTGGCGTAAACCATTATAATTTTTAAAATATTTCTTCATCCCTATCGATTAGAATTAAAAAAATAGATATAAATTTGTTAATCAAATATTTATCTACATTCCCTCCGTTTCAGTTGTACCGTAAAATTAGAAGAGTAGGCAAATTATATTAGCTTTTATGAAAATTAAAGTTTATATTTGGTTAACATTTGATATTACAAATGTGATCTGCATACTCACCATAATTTATTTTTAAAACAGCATTTAAAGAAGGGGTTCAGTCCTGAATTAGTATCAGGGTTGTTTTTTTAACTAAATTGCGCCAGGATAATTGACAACGGCCATTCGTTTCCTTTCATTTGGTAATAACAAAAGCACAATGTTATTTTAGGGGTAATGCCCATTAAGTATGTCTACCGACATGATAAGTTACCATTGTGCCATTTGTTGATTTCTGTTTGAAGGATAAGGAATTTCGGGTCATCCCCCTTTCCTTACGCTATTGTAACACTATGAGAAAACTGTACTTAATATAGGACAGTTTTCAAACATGAAACATGAAAATTTACATTTTAACACTAACACTGGTAACAAGTTTACTCATCTCCCTCCGTGCCCAGGACTATAGTCTGTTTTTACACGGAGGTACTGAAATTCCTGAAGAAGGTTTACGACAAAGTATCCATCTCGATCAGATGGTCGATGGTTATTTTTATTCAATCCTTCAATTTTATGACATTCCAACGGCTTCTGTCAGGGAGCAACTTTCCGATGTTGGGATCGAATTACTGATTTACGTACCTAATTATGCCTGGTTGGCCCGCATACCCGCGACAGTGAACCTGGAAGATTTTCCGCTTCGCGCGATTGTTCCATTACGACCTCAGGATAAGATATTTCCTTCCCTACAAACAGGGAGTTTTCCTGAATGCCTCTTGGAATCAGGGGGCATAAGAGTGAGTGCTATGCTCTATCCCCGGGTGTCGAAAAGTGCTTCAAGGGCTTCTATCGAACAGGCAGGATTCGAGAACCTTTTGCTTAAAGGACGTGCGGTCAATATGACGGTTCAGGCCGATCAGTTGGAAGCTCTCGCCGGCCTTCCCTTCATCATGGCGATCGTCCCTCGTGAATGTGACCCTGAAAAAGAAGGGATCAAGGGTCGAACGCTCGTTCGGGGCAACCTGTTGAACGGAGGCACTGCTTTCACCGGTAACGGTATTTCCATTGGTATTGCAGATGACGGTTCGGTGAGTCATGAAGATTTTCGTGGCCGCATAACTGATTTTACGACGGGGGATGTCGGTACCCATGGAGATATGACCGTCGGATTGGCCGGTGGGTGTGGTAATATTGCCCAAAGAGGGGTAGGAATGGCTACCGCAGCCGATCTATTCCTTTTTGATATCGAAGGATACCCTCACATCATCAATGCCGTTGAAAATTTTGTCACCTACCAGGTTGAAATTACTTCTACTTCTTACGGAGAAGGTTGCGGAGGGTACTATACCTATACGGCACAAGAACTGGATCAGCAGGTTTATGAGAACAATAATTTTTTCCATTGTTTTTCGGCAGGAAACCGTGGATTCGACGGGTGTAATGATATTTACGGTGGTTTTGCCAATGATGATTTGACGCGATTTGGGAATATCACAGGAGGGCGAAAAGCAGGGAAAAATGCTATCGCGGTAGGCAACGTCTATTACAACGACAGCTTGCGGGTCACTAGTAGCAGGGGACCCACCAATGATGGAAGGATCAAACCGGATATTTGTGCGCCTGGCCAGGGGAACCTGAGTACCGGGGAAAATAATACCTACCAGGATGGGGGAGGAACCTCGGCCGCCTCACCGGTCATTGCAGGATCTGCAGCCCTGATATACCAGGCTTACGAGGAAAAGTATGACGGAATATCGCCTCCTTCAGGACTGATCAAAGCGATGATATTGTGTTCAGCAGAGGACCTGGGAAGGCCTGGGCCCGATTACGAACATGGATGGGGGAGAATACACCTCGGAAGGGCTTTAGAAGTCCTTGAGGAAGAACAGTTTATTACCGACACCATTGAACATGCGTACCAGGACTACCATCAGATCATCATCCCGGACGGCACAGGCCAGGCCAGGATCATGGTTTACTGGATGGATCCGGCTGGAGTGGTATTGTCTTCCAAAGCATTGGTAAACGATATTGACATTTCCCTTCAAAGCGGTGCAGGTCAGCTTTACCTGCCTCATGTGCTAAGCCATTACCCGCATTACGACAGTCTTACGAAACCCGCCTATCAGGGATACGATCATGTAAACAATATGGAAGAAGTCATTCTCAACAATCCTCTGCCGGGAGCTTATACCCTTAGAGTTAAAGGACACATGATCCCGGAAGGACCCCAGCAGTATTTTGTGGTTTATTCCTTTGTGAAGGATGAAATTGAGGTGACTTACCCTTCCGCAGGGGAGGGGTTTGTGCCGGGAGAAAAAGAAATACTTCGCTGGGATGCCTATGGAGATCAAGGGACTTTCCTGCTGGAATATTCCCTTGACGGGATGGAAAGCTGGCTAACCATAGCTGATGAAGTTCCGGGCAATCTTCGATATTATGAATGGAAGGTTCCTGAGGTGGTTTCGGGCAACGCCTTTATCAGGATCAGCAGGGGAGACCAGACGGCTCATTCTGAAGAGAATTTTACAATAATAGGTATACCGTCTTTTGATTTTGATTATGTCGATGTCAATACGGCATCTATTTCCTGGTATCCTGTTCCCGGAGCTACTTCTTATGAAGTGTACGCCATCGGGGAAATGTTCATGGAACAAATCGGTTCAACCCAGGGGACATCCTTTTCTTTTCCAGTTCAATTATGGCAAAGCAACTGGTATAGTGTCCGGGCTGTCATTAGTGAACAAGCCAAAGGCACCAGGGCTGACGCCAAAGAATACACCCACCAGACCTGTAACGCCAATTTTGGGATTAATTTTCAGTTCGATCTTTACCCGGGAGAAATAAGCTGGCAGGTGACCAATCAAAGTGGAGATGTGGTGGCCACGGGCGGCCCTTACGATTACCTGCCTCCGAACACCTACTTGTCTATAGAAAAATGTCTTCCTTATGGCTGTTATACGCTCAAAATATGGGATGCTTATGGTGATGGGATTTGTTGCAGCCATGGGGACGGTTATTATGAATTCATCGGACAGAATGGCCAGGTTTTAACCACGGGCGGAGCTTTTGGAGGGCTTAAAACCATTTACTTCTGCCTGGAAAATACGATGGGGGATCTTTCGATGAATGTATCCAGCCTGCAAAATGTGTCCTGTTTTGGAGGCAATAACGGAGAGGTAACGATACATGCCATTGGAGGCAGCGGAAATTACAGTTACCTTTGGAGCAATGGGGCCACAGGTCCTCATGTTACAGGCCTGACCGCCGGTACCCATTCGGTGACGGTCACGGATGGTTTGGCACAATTGTCCACCAGTGTAACCCTCACACAACCTGTACCTATAAACGTGAATATTACTCCTGTTGATATTAATTGCAGCACCATTACAGCCGGATCCGTTTTGACAGAAGTCTCAGGAGGGCTCCCTCCCTATAATTATTTTTGGAGCACCGGTGCATCTACCCCTGATATTGGTAATCTCGAAGCCGGAAATTATAAAGTTTCGGTAGTGGACGCCAATGGGTGTTTAATGGCCGCGGAAACCACCGTGGCTCAGAACAACAGCCTTGAATTGACTACCACCGTGGTGAGCCCAGGCTGTTTTGGGGCTGCAAACGGAGTAATATTAGCTTCGGCCACCGGAGGTGCCGGAAATTACAGCTACTTGTGGAATAATGGTCTGAACACTCCGACAGTCTTTGGAATTGCTGCGGGAAATTACCAGGTGACGGTTACTGACAGTAACGGTTGCAACGGGGTCCGGTTTGTCACAGTGGATGAACCGGAAGTGCTCGGCGTAGAAGGAATTATCACCCATCCCGGATGTGACGGCGGAAACACAGGATCCATTGAGTTGATCGTAGAAGGGGGGACGGCGCCTTACCAATATGTCTGGGATACCGGACAGACGAGTTATAATGTGTACAACCTGAGTACCGGAAATTACACGGTTACTGTTTTGGATGCTAATAATTGTAGTGATGTGAAGACTTTTGAAGTAAATATTTCCTCTCCCATGGTGCTGCATTTTGACACCAACAGTGCCCTGGAAGGCAATGATGGCAGCATTGACCTCGAAGTGGATTATGGCATGCCGCCTTATACTTTTTCATGGTCCAACGGGGCAAACTCCGAAGACCTGGTAAATATCCCTGCCGGCACCTATGGGGTTACCGTTACCGATGACAGCGGTTGCCAGGCGACGGGCGAAGTGAATGTAGGCGGCGGCGAATACTGCCTGCTGAGAGGCAGCAATACCAATTACGAATGGATCGATAAGGTCACCTGGTCGGGCCAGGCTTTCGTATCCGGTAAAAATGGCGGATTGGGTCTTTTTCCCGGAACCATTTTTACGGCACTTACGGGGGCCACCCATTTGCTGGAAGTACAACCGGCATTTTCAGCCACCCCATTTGGGGAGTATTGGCGCATCTGGATCGACTACAACGGGGATTATGATTTCTCGGACGAGGGAGAAGAAATTTTTGCAGGGGGGGCCATCATGGGCAACTTATCGATACCGGTTACCATTCCCAATAATGCGGTTCCGGGGATCACGCGAATGAGGATCGCCATGAAATATGGTACTTTACCACCCCTTTGCGGCACCTACGGGTACGGAGAAGTAGAGGAATATTCCATCCTGATACAACCTGCAAGCGGGCTGAATGCGGCTATCGGAAGTTATCCGGAATTGGATTGGAAAGCCGAAAAAACGGAGCGGTCCCTTGGGGTTAACGCCTTTTCGGTTTACCCGAATCCTGCATCGGATTATATCGTAATTCCTCTGGAAGCAATGCATCCGGGAGACCTGGTTCGGTGTACTATTTACAGCCTGGACGGACGTAAAGTGAAAGCGTTTAATATCGAATTGTCGGACAATGAACCATATAGGGAAATTTCTGTCGATAATTTGCCGGAAGGCCTCTATCGAATGGAACTTTTTGGAAATAATTCCGTACAATTGGCTAAATTTGTAATCAGTCGGTAAGGGCACCATTAGCGTGTCATTACCGAAATTATTAAAGGTGAAGCATCGTTTTTTTGGGATCAGGCAGAGAGTCGTATTTACCATTTTTTTGAATACGAAAACCCAAATTTAAACTATTGAGCCGTTCACCATCAACACACACACCTTAGACCGAAAAAAACATTCCAAACTAATTATTCGCCGGTCCCTGCAATGGGGATCGGCCTTTTTTATTAAAAAAAGTCGTATCTTTAGTGGTGGCATTTTCTTCAAATCTTCTCTTCTTTAATGGCCATTTTACACCTTAACCCTGTATTTTTTAACCTAATACACTAAGCATGAACCGAATGACCCAAAATCCGTACAATTTTTTATGGGGTTTCGTTCCCATATTGATGGCTCTGGCTCTTTTCTTTATTGCCGACAGTTTCATTGATGTCCAGATTTTTGAAACCTATTATGCGGTTTCCACTTTCCATACGGCAGTTATTTTTTCCATGTATCTTGTTTTTGCCGGGTTATTGTACTGGCTGTTCCGGAAGGTAAAGCTGATCCACTGGATGACCATCGTTCATGTGGTCTTGTCAATCCTGATGCCGGCAGGTGTATTGTTTCTAAGCCGGGCAGTTTTAAAGGAGGATCCAGCTCCGGTCAATGGCACTTTGCTCGTCCTTTTTTCCCTGGTATGGGTCTTTAGTCAACTATTATTTTTGATCAACCTGGTAATGGGGGCCATTCGTAAGGAATGAATGATTGAATGGAGAGCCCATGCAGATGTCCCCAGGCATCCGGCATTTTGATCTCTACATGCTGGAAGCCATTTGCCTGGGCCATTTAAGCTTAACTTTTACATTCTACATTTTACATTTTACATTTTACATTTCTTAGCTTTACAGGTATATGAAAAAATTAGAGAGGAGTTTACCATTGGCCACAGTGGTCGCCATTAGCATTGGCGGGATGTTGGGGAGCGGGATTTTTGTGTTGCCTGGTCTCGCAGCCATGAAAACAGGACCTTCGGTCTGGCTGGCTTACCTTTTGGCGGGTCTTTGCGTCCTGCCTGCCGCCTTGTCCAAGTCGGAACTGGCCACTGCGATGCCTACCTCCGGAGGGACTTATGTTTATATCGAAAGAGCCTTCGGTCCGGCCATGGGTACCATTTCCGGGCTGGGATTGTGGTTGTCGCTATTGTTGAAGAGTTCCTTTGCGCTGGTAGGTTTTGGCGCTTATCTGTTTATCATTGCTGCCGTTCCGATGAAAGCTGCCGCGATGGTTTTTTTGGTCGTGATTGTATTGCTCAATATTTTAGGGGTCAAGAAGGTGGGCAAGGTGCAGTTGTTTGTGGTGGTGGTAAGCATTATCAGTCTGGCGATAGTGTTCTTGTTTGGATTGCCCTCGGTAAAACCTGAGCATATGGACCCGCTTTTCACCCACGGTGGGGGCGGACTTATTGCAGCAACAGCTTTTGTTTTCATCTCTTACGCCGGCGTCACCAAAGTAGCGGCCATTGCCGAAGAGATCAAAAACCCGGGACGCAACCTTCCCCTGGCTATGATGCTTTCCTTTGTGATCGTCATGAGCATTTACGTCCTGATCACTTATACCCTGGTCGGGAATATTCCGGTGGCGGAACTGGCAACGGATATCCGGCCCATTTACACGCTGGTCGCGCATCTTGGCGGCCATTCCTGGGGATTGATGGCGGCAGGATTAGGGGTCATTACCCTGGTTTCCATGGCCAATTCGGGAGTGCTGGCCGCTTCACGATTTCCCTTTGCCATGAGCCGCGATAATTTGTTGCCTTTTGTACTGAGAAAGGTTCATCCCCGGTTTTTGACGCCCTTTGTTACCATTATTGTCACAGGAGTGGTGATGGCGTTGGTGATTCTTTTACTGGATGTGGAGAAAATTGCCAAGCTGGCCAGTGCTTTCCAGGTGATGATGTTTGTGATGGTTAACGCTTGCGTCATCATTTTTCGGGAAACTGCCGTACAATGGTATAAACCCGATTTCCGGTCGCCTTTTTATCCATGGGTGCAACTTTTTGGTATCGTATCAGGCATCGTTTTGCTGGTGGTATTGGGTGGGCTGGCCCTGCTCGCCGGAACGGTGATCGCCCTGGGCGGAGCCATGGTTTATTTTCTTTACGGCAAAAATAAAGTACAACGCCTGGGCGTACTGACGATGTATGGACACCGCCCGGCCTTGTTTTTCTTTTTTAAATCCCACCGTCAATCGAAAGGTGATCCGTTAAGGCCACAGATCCGCAATACGGTAGAGCCTGTGCCCATCCCCTTATTGGAAGAGATGCTGACCCGGGAAACAGGCGTGGTGGTTCCCCTTTTCGGGAAGGAACGCTCCCCGGAAATGCTGGTGGAGATTGGAGCTGCCCTGGGAGAGGGCAATCCACTCCAGGTGGTTTCCCTGACGGAAATCCCCGACCAGACCATGCTGGATGCCATGCTGGAAGAAGAACCCCGGATCACTTCCATCCACCGCCGGATTTCCGCCATGGCCGAAGAGAAAAATGTGGAAGTGGGCTTCGAAGCCATCATCACCCACAACCTGACGGACACCGTGCGGCTGATCAGCAATCGCACCCATTGTAAATGGATGCTAATGGGCTGGAACGGCAAGGTCGGCGACGGACTGCTGGTACGCAACCCCATGGGCTGGCTCATCACCCACATGAATGTCAACCTCGCCCTGTTTAAAGACAACGGGGTGCGTTACATTCGTCGTGTACTGATCGGGATGCATCCGCAACGCAACGATGCCTCCATGATCATCATTGCCGATCGTATGGCCCGCTATAATAATGCTACCCTCAATTTTATGCGCATCATGCCCGAAGAGGCTACCGATGAGGAGGTACAGGCCCTGATCGATAAATCACAGGCCCTGCTGGATCAATGCAACGTGCAGGCAAAAGTCATCGTCAAAAAAGACAACAACCCCGTCACGGCTATGGAAAACGCCTCGGTGGAATACGACCTCATGGTCATCGGTACCCCCGAAAAGGCCAACCTGCTCAACCTGATGCTGGGCACCAGGAAGGATAAGTTTACCGATCATGCGGCTTGTTCTGTGTTGAGATTGACGTTGGCGTAATTTGTAACGCAGGTTTTTTGGTTTTGATTTAATAACCGCCGAAAATTACAATAGGTGCAGATCACCTATAAATTTGTTGTGAAAAAATTCTAAAATCTATCAAAGGTGCAGCGTCCCGGCATCGTATGCCATGGACAGGCTACCGCAACATTTTTTCGATGTTCGCAGATTTAGGTTGCGGTGCGCTGCACCTTGAGTCCCTTTCCCCTTGTTTGGTGACAAAGATTAAGGTGCTCTGCACCTGATTGTATTCGGTGGTTAAGTGTTTAAAACCAATTTGGCTGTTTGAAAACGGCTTGTTTGATATAGTTGAAAAAATCGACAAATAATGGCCAAACTTAACCAACAAAACAGAATACTTGAATTTCGTGAAAATATTGTCTTAAGCGAGGTTAATGGCGAGGTCTGTAAACATAGGCTTCAATAAAAGTTGGCGTTATCAATTTTGTCGATGTTGATGATCTTGTCGGCATTTTGGGTGATGTTTTTATCCCCGATATGCACGTTGCCACCTGCGGTAATCGTCGAGCCGCTCACCACATTTTTACTGTTGACGATGGAAATGGCCTGTTCCATCTCCTGTTGAATGGCAGGCGTAGCCTCCTGTTTTTCCACCTCACTCAGCAAATCCAATAATGCCAGCCGGATTTGATTTTTGGTGACATTGGCCTGCTCGAAATCGACGGTACCCAGGCGTATGTGTTTCATGATATCGGTATGGCGGGCAGATTGGATGAGAATTTCATTGAGTTTCGGGCTGTTGGCCAATAAAACCTGTAAGGCTGTTATGGCATCTTGGATTTCGTCACCGGCTATTTTTTGACGAATGGCGACTATGAATTGTTTTGAGTTCATTGTGGTTCGTTTGAAACAAATATACCTTTTTATGATGAGAGAAATAAGGTTTTGGCTCAGAAAGATGGGACTGAAAATACAGGGTATGAACTCATAATAAAATACAAAACCCGTTTAATTCGTCAAATTCGTTCCATCTCAGTGCCATCGGGAGCGTTTATTAAAGGATTATTCTTTTGCTTTGCGCCCCTTGCGGGTAAACTCTTCTCCTAATTTGCCTTCGGCAACCTAATTGTAAACGTGGTTCCTTTATTTTCCTCGGAGTTCTTTACGAAGATTTTACCGGAGTGGTATTCTTCGACAATGCGTTTGGCGAGGGAAAGTCCGAGGCCCCAGCCACGGCTTTTGGTGGTGAAGCCGGGTTTGAAGATGGTTTTGAATTTATTGGTGGGGATGCCCTTACCGGTGTCCGTCAGATCAATGTTGATGTACTTTTCATCAGGGTATATTTTGGCGGAGATGTGTCCTTTGCCGTCCATGGCATCGAGGGCATTGCGAAGAAGGTTTTCCACTACCCAGTCAAAAAGGTGCTTGTTGATGTTTACCCGGTAATCGCCGGTGTCGGGAGCCGGAAAATCAAAGGAGACCTTGCGTGGTGCTCTTTTCTGCATATAGTGACGGCACTCGTCGAGTTCTTGGTAAATGTTGACACTTTCCAGTTTTGGGGCTGAACCGATCTTGGAGAATCGGTCTGCCACCAGGTCGAGGCGGCCCACATCTTTGCTGAGTTCTTCGGCAATTTCGAGGACTTCCGGGTCTTTGTCGCGGATCAACCTAAGGTGTTCCACCCAGGCCATGATGGCAGAGATGGGCGTCCCTAGCTGGTGGGCGGTTTCCTTGGCCATGCCGGCCCATATCCTGTTTTGTTCTGCTCTCCGTGCGGCGTTGAGGGCCAGGTATCCGAAGAGCACAAAAGAGCCTATGAGCAATAACTGAATGAAGGGAAAAAACCGCAATTGCCGTAATATGTTGGATTCTTTGTAATAAATAGACACAGCAAAACCCTGGATGGGTTCGTAATCGGTGGCCTGTAATTTGGCGACTTCTTTTTTAAAATAAGGTTCATTGCCTTCGAGGTCACGGTCGAAATTGGCCACAGCATCGATGCCGCCCCTTTCATTGACAATGATGACGGGAATCGTCGTATTGGAACGGATGATGAAGGAAGGAATTTCCAGCCCGCAATAGTCAATGTCTTCATTGTCAAAATCATTGATCTCTTCAATGGCCATAAGCCAAAGCTCTACTTTCTTTTTCTCCTCTTCCGCCAGTTTGCCTGCCAGGTAATTCGTGTAAACGAGCGATACCAAAACAATCAGTACGCCTAATATGGCCAGATAAATTTTCCAGGTAGACTTCTTTTTGTAGATATCCATACGAGCGTTTGACGTGTCGCGTTTATTTCGATCCCAAAGTTAATGAAATTCATTTACGAATTTCGAATTTCGAAATACGAATTGAGAGGACCTTGTGTGAATATGGTTCGAATGATTAATTTTGTAGCTTAACTTTGCACAAATTACCCAATTATGATTAGAACGTTCATTTTAGGTCTTTTGGTTTTTCCGTTTGTATTAAATGCGCAGGAAAAATCATCCGTCAGGCAGACCATAGAAACATTATTCACCGGAATGCATACCCTCGACACGGCTCTGGTGCGGTCTGTTTTTGCACAGGAAGTGCTGTTGCAAACCATTGCTGAAGATAAACCAACGGGGGCAGAGATAGAAACCGATGGATTGGAGCAATTCATCAGTGGGTTGAGTAAAATACCTCCGGGGCTGAAAATTGAAGAACGTTTGTGGAACTGGAACATTCACGTGGATGGCCACCTGGCCACTGTCTGGACCGAATACACTTTTTTTGTCAATGACGCGGTATCGCACTGTGGGGCCAATGCCTTCCAGTTGTTCAAAGAACCCTCCGGCTGGAAGATCACCAAGATCATTGATACCCGGAGCCGGTTAAATTGCCGCACAGAAGCGGAAGACGATCAAACCCTCATCACCAACTTGCTCGACAACTGGCACCAAGCTGCCGCTGTCTCGGATGCTGTTGTTTTTTTTGGGAGTATGGCCCAAGACGCCATTTATATCGGTACGGATAAAACGGAGCGTTGGTTGCGGGATGAGATGAAGGAGTGGGCGGCTGAATATTTTCAACGTGAATCTGCCTGGGATTTCAAACCTTTTGACCGGAATATTTATGTATCAGAGGATGGTGAATTGGCCTGGTGGGAAGAGAAACTGGACACCTGGATGGGAGTGTGTATGGGTTCCGGCGTATTGGCCAAAACAGGTGAGGGCTGGAAGATCAAACATTATCACCTTAGCGTAACGATAGATAATGATAAGCTTCAGGATTTTTTAAAACTGGTGGAGGGAAAGTAAATGAATACGTAAAACAATGCACCGCTTTCCGCGTTATTAGCCTGAATCAAACCCGGTGGATTCGCGATTGCTTCAGGCGACAGATTCAAATAGCTAATGGATAAATCAAAGAGAGCCCTTTACAACGATTTTTGCGAAAAGGCCGGCGTACCGGTTTTTGCCAGGGACTGGTATTTGGACTCGGCCTGTGAGGGGGGAAGATGGGATGTTGTTTTTGAGGAGGAAGACGGAGAGGTGATTGCGGCTCTGCCTTATTTTATCAAAAAGAAATACGGATTCACTTACATCACCATGCCGCCTTTTGTGAAATATATGGGGCCGTTTTTATTGCCCGAATTTGAAAATTTAAAGGACCAGCACCGCATTTTTGAAAGCCTCGAATCACAGTTGCCTGCTGTGGACAGTTTCAACCAGAGTTTTTATCCGGCTGTGACCAACTGGCTGCCTTTTTTCTGGAAAGGGTACAGTCAAAACACCCGGTACACTTATCGTCTGGATATCAGCGACCTGGATAAGGTTCGGGGAAATTTTGTCCAGGATATTCGCAAGAATATAAAAAAAGGGGAAAAGCTCGTAAAGATCGACCAGGAAGGCAGCCCGGAGGAGTTTTATGAGGTTCTCAAAATGACCTTTGATCGCCAGGGCGAGCAAATGCATGCTTCCCGGGAAATGCTTGTGGAACATCTCAAAACACTCGAAGCCCAAAAAAAATCGGCTCTGTTTTTTGCAAGGGATCAGGAAAACCGGATTCATGCTGTTTGTTGCCTGCTGCGGGATGATGATCTGGCTTATTACCATATATCAGGTTCGGATCCGAAGTTGCGAAAAAGCGGGGCCGGCATTTTTATGGTATGGCATGTGATGCGTTATGCAAAGGAGGAGTGGGGAGTAGATACGTTTGATTTTGAAGGCAGCATGATCAAAAATGTTGAATTTATCTGGCACCGGACGGGAGCGTATCAAGTTCCATATTTCAATATTAGGGGGAATAATTCCCGGTTGTTTAGTTTTGTGGAAAGGTTAAAAAGAGGGTGATTGACGTTATTCAGGTTATTCGGGATTTCCCTCAGTAAGTTCCCTAACCAGCTTAACATCCAATTCCAGTATTTCGGCAATTTCATCCGTGGAGAACCCTTTTGAAATCAAAGATCTGGACACTTTTTTAAGGGTTTCAAAAGAACCTTTTTCCAGGCCTTTCTCGATGCCTTTCTCCAGGCCTTCTTCCAGGCCTTCCTCCCATGCCTGCCTTTTTAATTCTTGTTCAATGATTTCATTAATGCCCATAGGTCTCGAAATTTTTTGTAATGGAATAATTGATGCTTCAAATTTAAGCTTTTCTTCCTTTTTTTCCAAAATGATATAAAAACTCAGAAAGTTCAGCACACAGCCATATCTTTACCTAAATAATCAAGACCATCATCGTACCGAAACATCAATACAAACAACGAATCATTGCGGAAGCCCGGCGGCTTGGCTTTGGGTTTGTCGGATTTGCGAAAGCGGAACAGATGGATGAGGAGGCTCATCGGCTGGAAGAATGGCTCAATATGGGAAAACATGGAAAAATGAGTTACATGGCCAACCATTTTGAAAAGCGCACCGACCCGCGAAAACTGGTGGAGGGAGCTAAAACCGTGGTGAGCCTTATGTATAATTATCATACCGAAAAGCAGCAACGGGACGAGACAGCTCCGAAAATTTCCCGGTATGCTTTTGGAAAGGATTATCATTTTGTAGTGAAGGAGAAACTCAGGGAACTGCTTGATTTTATCCACCTGGAAATAGGGGAAGTGAGTGGACGTGCTTTTGTGGATTCGGCTCCGGTTTTGGAAAGGGATTGGGCACGACGCAGCGGACTGGGGTGGATGGGGAAAAATACCATGCTGATTCGTCCGGGAGCCGGCTCGTATTATTTTTTAGCAGAACTGATCATCGACCTGGAGGTGGAAAGCGATAGCCCGGTGAAAGATCATTGTGGTACCTGCAGGCGCTGTATTGAGGCTTGTCCGACAGAAGCAATATCACCCGGGGGATATATTGTGGACGGCAGTAAATGCATCTCTTATTTCACTATTGAACTCAAAGAAGAGATTCCAGAATCCTACCAAGGGCAATTCGAAAACTGGATGTTCGGCTGCGATATTTGCCAGGAAGTTTGCCCATGGAACCGTTTTGCCAAACCACACAACGAACCTGCTTTTGAACCCCATCCCGAGCTGTTGTCCATGACCAGAAGGGAATGGCAGGAAATAACAGAAGACGTTTTTAGTGAATTATTCAGGAAATCGGCAGTGAAACGAACAAAATATTCAGGACTAAGACGCAACATTAAGTTTTTAATGGAGGAAAAAAAGGAATATTGAAAAGCCAATGCTCTGTTTGCGTACTATTTTGATGTTATTAATTGATTTATCTACGAATTTTTATCATTTTCGATAAAATAGTATTGGTTTTTAATAATTTAGGAATAACAATTTCCATCAGCAACCCCCAAATTTGTATCCTCAAAAAAAAAATAACTATGAAAGTAAAATGGACAGGGGTTTACCCGGCAGTTACCACAAAATTTACAAAAGACGAAGCGCTGGATATCCAGGGTTTTCTAAAAAACACAGATGCACAGATCGCAGCAGGCATCGACGGAATGATCCTCGGAGGTTCTCTTGGAGAATCCTCTACCCTCACGCATGAAGAGCGGATCGAATTGTTACAAGCGACCAAACAGCATATCGGGGATAAAATTCCTGTGATCGTCAATATTGCCGAAGGATCGACACGTTCAGCGATTTCCCTGGCCAAAAAAGCACAGGATGCCGGAGCCGACGGCCTGATGGTTTTGCCGCCTATGATGTATAAATCTACGGATGACGAAACGACTGAATTCTTCAAAACAATTGCGCAGAGTACCGATCTCCCGATCCTTTTGTACAACAATCCCGTGGATTATAAGATTGAGATCAAAATTCCTATGCTGGAAAAGTTGCTCAAGCTTGACAATATTCAGGCCATCAAGGAAAGTACCCGGGATATTTCCAATGTTACCCGTCTGAGAAATAGTTTCGGGACCGACATAAAGATACTTTGCGGGGTAGATACCATTGCCATGGAAGAGTTGATTATGGGCGCCGACGGATGGGTCGCCGGGCTGGTGGATGCCTTCCCTGCCGAAACAGTAGCCATCTACCGACTGGTGAAAGCCGGCCGGATTGAAGAGGCCCTCGCCATTCATCGGTGGTTTTTACCGATTTTAGAACTGGATATTAGTCCCCAGTTGGTGCAAAATATTAAATTAGCCGAGGTGATGACCGGAATAGGAACGGAGTTTGTCAGACAACCACGGAAAATGCTGGAAGGAGCCGAAAGACAACGCGTGCTCGATATTTTAAATAAAGGGTTGGCCAAACGTCCGGTGCTTCCTGATTATCTGAGCTTGTAATTCGCTGCGCTCAACTTGAACCAATAAATAGAGTTAAGAACCAAGAAAAAAAACGCAAAAAATGATCACGGAAAACATAATCGGATACGACCATTCAGGCAAGGGAGATCAAACCTATCATGCTACAGATCCGTCCACCAGGCAATCGCTTGAAGGAACATTTGTCGCGGCAACTCTCGATGAAGTGAACCTCGCCGTGGAACGGGCCAATAAAGCCTCGAAAGTGTATCGCCACACTTCAGGGGCTGAAAAAGCCGGATTCCTGAGAGGCATAGCTGATGAGATCGAAGCGCTGGGAGATACCCTTGTCCACAGGGTAATGGCAGAAAGCGGTTTGCCGGAAGGCAGGGTAACCGGTGAAAGAGGCCGTACCTGCGGTCAACTACGCATGTTTGCCGACCTTGTGGAAGAGGGCAGTTGGGTCAACGCCATTATTGACAGCCCCCAACCAGATCGCCAACCGGCTCCGAAACCTGATATTCGCAATATGCTCCAGGCGGTTGGCCCGATAGTGGTTTTTACCGCGAGTAATTTTCCCCTGGCATTCTCCACTGCAGGAGGCGATACTGCTTCAGCACTGGCGGCCGGGTGTCCCGTGATCGTAAAGGCTCATGAGTCGCATCCGGGGACCAATGCTTTGGTGTCGGAAGCTATTCAAAAGGCGGCCCGTAAAACCAATATGCCTGATGGTGTATTTTCTGCTTTGAATGCGGTGGGTTTCAAGGTAGGTACTGCTTTGGTTCAACATCCTCAGGTTAAAGGAGTGGCCTTCACAGGCTCTTATAATGGTGGGATGGCCTTGCACCGGCTTGCGCAGGAAAGGACGGATCCTATTCCGGTATTTGCCGAAATGGGCAGCATCAATCCTGTTTTTATACTTCCTGAATTACAACACCAACAGGCAGAAACACTCGCGGGCCAGGTTGCCGGCTCCGTTAATCTCGGGGCAGGTCAATTCTGTACCAACCCCGGGCTGGTCGTGGTGATGGATAATGAAGATTCGGAGCATTTTACGCAACACCTCCGGACCGCTTTTCAAAACCTTGTGGCTCAAACCATGCTCAACAAAGGTATTTATCAGAATTACGAACGCCTGAAAGCCGAATGTCTTGAGGAATCGACGGTTAAGGCTGAATACGTTCAGGCACAAAAGGAAGAATCCTGGAAAGCTCATCCTGCTATAGCTTCTGTAAAAGCGGCTGCATTCCTGGAAAATCCTGCCATGCAGCAGGAGATCTTCGGGCCTTTTAGCCTGGTGGTGAAATGTAAAGATGAAACCGAAATGCAGGCTGTGGCTGAAAAATTACACGGGCAATTGACCGCTTCCATGATGGGAACAGACCATGAGCTTGGAGATTGGAATGCATTATTCGATACTTTGCAAACCAAGGCAGGAAGGGTTATTTTTAACGGAGTGCCTACGGGTGTTGAGGTATGTCATGCGATGCAGCATGGCGGTCCGTTCCCGGCTTCGACGGACAGCCGGTTCACCTCAGTGGGCACCGGATCCATCCATCGTTTTGTGCGCCCGGTCGCTTTTCAGGATTGCCCTGAAACATTACTCCCTGAAGCACTCAAGACAGGGAATCCTTTGAATATTTGGCGGTTGGTGGACGGAAAACGGACAAAATAATGAGAAAGACATTTTTCTGCATAGATGCACATACCTGCGGTAATCCGGTTCGATTGGTGGCAGGCGGCGGACCTCAACTCAAAGGGAATAGTATGATGGAACGCAGACTCCATTTCCTGGAAGAGTATGATTGGATACGGAAAGGGCTCATGTTTGAACCCCGGGGGCACGATATGATGTCGGGAAGTATTTTGTACCCGCCATCGGATGAAGCGAACGATGTGGGTGTTCTTTTTATTGAAACCAGCGGTTGCCTGCCCATGTGTGGCCATGGTACCATTGGTACGATCACCATTGGCATCGAGGAGGGATTGATCCAGCCTAAAATACCCGGACAAGTTCGAATGGAGGCACCTGCAGGTCTGGTGATGATCTCCTACAAACAGGAAGGAAAAAAGGTCACTTCGGTCAAACTTACAAATGTCCAGTCCTTCCTTTTCAAAGAAAATCTTGAGGTGGATTGCCCCGATCTGGGGAAATTAAAGGTGGATGTTGCTTATGGCGGAAATTTTTACGCCATCGTCGATCCGCAGGAAAATTTCTCTGGCATACAGGATTTTCAGGCTGCCGACCTGATCCGATGGAGCCCTGTCGTGCGCCGGCGGCTGAATGAGTTATACCATTTTGAACACCCCCTCGATTCCAATATCAGGGGACTTAGTCACATGCTTTGGACCGGCGATACCATCTCCCCCCAGGCAGATGCACGAAATGCCGTTTTTTATGGGGATAAAGCCATCGACCGTTCCCCCTGTGGGACAGGAACTTCTGCCCGAATGGCGCAGTGGTTTTCAAAAGGAAAACTCAAGGTCGGGGATACTTTTGTGCACGAAAGCATTATCGGCAGTCAGTTTGTCGGGAAAGTGGAGTCGGCAGGGAAGTGTGGTGATTTTGAGGCCATCGTGCCGAGTATAGAGGGTTGGGCCAAAATTACGGGTTACAACCAGATCATCATCGATGAAGAGGATGATCCCTATGCACTCGGATTTCAGGTGATTTAAAAAGCAGGTTTCAGTATAATTTAAAATCCTTTCACACATGCAAATTCACATCATTGGCGGAGGCGTTATTGGTCTGTGTTCGGCCTGGTACCTGATGCAGGAAGGCCATGAAGTTGTCGTGATCGATAATACCGACCTTACTGACGGCGCTTCCCATGGGAATGCGGGAATGGTGGTTCCCAGTCATTTTATACCACTGGCTACCCCGGGTGTTATGGCCAAGGGGATTCGCTGGATGTTTGATAAGCGGAGTCCGTTTTTCATCAAGCCGCGGTTGAGCCCTGAATTGCTGGAATGGGTATGGAAATTCTACCGGTCGGCAACGCCCGAAAAGGTGAATAAGGCCATTCCTGTATTAAAACAACTCAATGAAAGGAGCAGAGAACTCTACCAGGAATTTGCGGCTACCCCTCCTTTTAATTTTGACCTTGAACGCAAAGGCCTGTTGCTTTTGTACAACAACCCCAAAACAGAACAGGAGGAAATTGAGATCGCCGAAAAGGCTCATGATTTGGGTATGGAGGCGCGGGTTTTATCATCTGCTGAGGTTCAGCAACTGGAAACCGGCGTAAAGGTTGATGTACGCGGTGGGGTGTATTACCCTGGTGATGCCCACTTATATCCCAATACCTTTATCAGGCAACTGGCTGCTGAGTTAAAAGCATCCGGTGTGAATTTTATCACGGGTAAATCGATTGTTGATTTTAATATAGGAGGAGGAAAGATCGAAAAACTGTTGATGTCTGATGGATCAGCTATTGAGGTAAAACAGGTAGTCCTGGCCGCCGGAAGCTGGTCGGCCCGACTGTTGAAAAAAGCCGGGGTGAAAATCCTTTTGCAGGATGGGAAAGGGTATTCCGTAACTTATGAGAATCTTCCTGCCCGGCCTGAAATACCTACCATTCTAACCGAGGCAAAAGTGGCGATTACCCCAATGGGCAAACACCTAAGAATAGGAGGCACACTTGAGATCAGTAATTTTTCAGAAAAGGTCAATCAATTCAGGTTGCAGGGAATTTTGAATAGTCTCCAGCATTATTATCCTGAATTTTCTGTTGAAATGCCCGATGAAAAATCAATCTGGCATGGTTACCGCCCCTGTTCTCCTGATGGGTTGCCTTATATCGGTAAATCCAAAAAGATCGAAAACCTCATTGTGGCCACCGGGCACGCCATGATGGGCATGAGTACCGGCCCGGCTACAGGAAAGCTGGTGACCCAAATGTTTGCCGGAAAAAAACCGGAAATGGATGTGAGTTTGTTCCGGGTGGACAGGTTTTGAGTTGTTTATTTTTTGAAAACCAAATGATATCCAAATGAGCAACCGGATCATCCGGAATGTGAAAAGTCCGTTGCAAGATTTAAGGTTGGAGGTGAAAAAGGTATATAAAAAAGGGGGGAATCCTTTTTAACTGAGTTCCACACAATCCAAAGCAGCATAAAGAACCTTTTGTGCGACAAATATCCTCATGTGTTAAAATAACCCAATCAAGTATAAGTACTACAAATATGACGTTTATTGACCGGATCAAAAAAATTATGAATGACATAAAATTACTTAATTGTTCAATTGAATTAATTATTAATAAGGTACTCTTTTGGGCTATTAAATATTAGTCAAGATTCTTCCTATCCGAATTTAAGATTCCATAATATATCATTAGTGTTTATTTTTAAGAAATAACACAACTAAAGACCGGGCTTGCCTTTACTAAGTTGGGTCTTTAATTTTTACTATACTAAGTGTTTTCTCCCGGAATACTATATTGGTTTGGGGAGAGGCTAATTGGTTTTTATAAATTTACTGCTAAATTGAAATTAGGATCAGAGCACCTGTCTGGCAGCCAGGCGAGACCAAAATCTGTGTTGTTAAAAAAGGAAAATGAGATTCAAAGTGCAGCGTCCCGGCATCGTATGCAGAGGACTAGCTAACGCAACATTTTTTCTATGTCGGGTTTTTTTAGGTTGCGGTGCTCTGCACCTTGATGCCTCTTCCCCTTGTTTGGTGACAAAGATTGAGGTGCGCTGCACCTGATTATATTCGGCGGTTAAATTTCAAAACCAATTAGCGCAGGAAATACAAAAAACAAAGCTACAGGGCTTTCAGCCCTTTCTTATGGTCGTTTATTGGTAAGGCCTAAAGGCCCTGGATTCTTCAAGCGAAATTTTATTTAAAGCGATTATTTTTGTTAAATGATAATTAGCCTCCTGTAAAGAGAGAGTATGATGCCTGCGGCATTTAGAAATTTTGAACCATTCTAAGGCTCGTAGAGACGACATATGCAAAGCAGGGCACGGAGTGTCCTGCCTTGCAGCACTAATTTGAAGTTCCGTAGGAACGGCATTACTCAAAAAAGCTCTTTTCAAATTCAAATGCCTTTCTGAATTGAGAGGGTGTGATCCCTTTTAATTTCCTGAACTGGCGGTTAAAATTGGAGAGGTTATTGAATCCCACCTCGTAACAAACCTGGGCAATCGAATATTTTCCTTCCGACAACAGCTTGCAGGCGGCCTCGATTCTCAGTTCATTGAGGTAACCGAAATACGTTTTCCGGGTATGCAATTTAAAATACCTGCAAAACTGGGAAACGCTCAGGTTGGCAATGGCAGCTACTTCTGCTAATTCAATGCTTTCGGCAAAATGTTGGAAAGAATATTGAAAAACATGATCCAGCCGCTGACCATCTTTTTCCTCAAAAACCGGTTTGAAAGTGGCTTCATTCAGGTATTGGATGGTTTTGGTTTGGCACAAAATTCCCAGTAAAGACAGGAAGTTTTGAAAAAGATCAATTCCACTCATGAGGAGGCAGGATTCAATTTGGGCGCTCAGTTTCTTTTTTTCTTCTCCCAAAACCCAGATGCCCCGTTCTGAAGCTTCCAGCAATTGTTGGATTTCCAGCAATTCGGGGAGTTCGAAAAATCCTTCGCCAAAAGATTTTTTATGAAAAAAAATGGAAGTAGCCCGAACGCCGGGGCTGTTTTCGCTAAAATAAACAGCATCGTTTTTTAACAAATGCGGAACATTGGAGCCCACGAGAAAAACGCTGCCTTCCTGGAAACGAATAAAACTATTGCCCAAAAATAACATGCCGCTTCCCTGTTGTATGGCCGTCAACTGCCATTCGGGATGATAGTGCAGGCGGTCATAAAAATGCGGTCCTTCATCCACCTGTATCCGGAAGGAGGTCGCTTCTGTTTTCGGAATTTTAAAAGGGAGAGGCTTCATTTTTGTCGGTCTTAAGTCATCGTTTTACAGCGAAAGCCACCCTGGGGATGTTATCTTTCCTCTACTTCAGAAGGCTTTCGCACTCTTTTGGCCAGTTTTAACAGCACCACAGGGAAAGCCGCGGCGAAGCTTTTTAAATAGGCCGTCACGGGGACTGTTTGCGCTTTGGAAGCCAAAATGACCGTGCCGATCATAAAAAGTATAGCCCCTGAAATGGCTTCCACCGGGGTGAGCGCCCGGTAGAAATAACGGGATAACCCGAGTCCGAAAATACTGCCGTAAAGAATGATGTAATGGATAATATAAATATTGAGGGTGTTTTGCCCGATCTTGTTCAGGGTCGGCACCTTTGACAGGAATTTTTCCAGGGCGAAGAAAACAGCAAGGATAATAAAAACGTATCCTAAACGAATGAACAGATAATTGTTATTAGCAATATCTTTGAACAATTCCACATTGAAGAAAAGGCCAAGATTTAAAAAAAACTTCGAGGAAAAAATAACCATTACCGTTCCAATGATGGTTAGAGCACTCATCATAATGGAACTCCCTCTTTTCAAGTCGTAAAAACGCACATAGATTAACCCGAGAAATCCACCAATGAAAGTATATCCCAGCCAGGGCAGGGGAGTAAATACGCTGCCGTTGGCTTTAGTAAGATAACCGAGTAAAAAAGGATTTTCAACGGTAAATTGATGCGAAACGGCTGCCGGTTCGAAAATGAAGAACAACAGTCCCAGCACCAGCAAAAGATTTTGGAAAAACTTTTTATTTTCCCGACCCACTGCGAGGAAAAGTCCCATCAGGGCCATGAGCCCCAGTCCCAGGCAGTGTAAAACATTGACGGAGAAGAACCCACTTGAAAAGTACCCGGTAACAATGCTGAAAATGTTCGTATTGAGCAAATAACCCCAGAGAATGAGTTTTATCGCCCGCTTCATGGTTTTGTTCACCCGTTTGTTTTGCTTTGCGGGATCTTCAGTTTTGAAGAGTAAATATGTGACTACCAGTCCTGTTACCGTAAAAAATAAGGGTGCCGTAAAACCCCGGCAAAAAAGCCAGGTATTGAAAAAAAAGTTCCCCGTATCCCTGTAGCTATTATCCAATAGGGAGTTAATGAAATGCCCCTGCAACATCATCAAAATGGCGAAGGCACGAATGGTGTCAAGATGAAAAACCCTTGAATTCATTTAAAAATGCTTGTTCTGATACGTTTTTTTTCTTAATCCTCTCAAAATCAATGCAAAAGTATACCTTTTATTGCAAATAATGTTCTGCGAAGTGGGGCAAAATGGAAAAAATCATTTTTTATGTTAATTTATTGTGGACATTCGTGTCGCAAGATGTTGGCCGGATGCCGATAAATGGAGCAGGGAAAAGAAACAGAGGGCTTCATGGCAGAAACGGGCTTAAAGAATAATAAAAACTGAGGGTTGAATGCTTACGGAATAAAAAGGAAAAATTATTCCGCCTGCAGCAAATTGTGATCGCACCAGAATTTAATGGTCACTTCGATGGTCTCGCAAAAATCATCGAGTTCAACGGGCTTGGCCACAAAAGCGTTGGCTCCCAGAGCATAACTCTTTTTGATATCAATAGGAGAACAAGAACTTGAAAGGATGACAATGGGCGGTTTTGAATCAGGGAACCTGCTGTTGATCATTTGCATGATATCCTGACCGTTGAGCATGGGCAGGTTGAAATCGAGAAGAATAAGAGATATTTCATCCAACCCGTTTTCTTCGGCCCAGGCCAAAAAATCCTTGCCGTAGTCGAAATGAATTAATTCCGGGGCATTTTTGACATTTTTCAACGCAAATTTTATGAGTTTTACGTCTCCGGAATTGTCTTCAATAAGGACTACCTTTGCTTGACTATCCATAATAAGGGAGGATTAAACATCCTGTAAAATTATAAAAAGGCTTAAATTTGAACGAAATAAGGTTTAATTTACATTTTAATTTTCAAATTTAACTTTTATTTCCTAAAAGATATATTCCTGTTGATGAAAAAATACAGCCGTTACCTGGTTATTGGTTTGAGTTTTTTACTGGCAGCTTTTCTGATCTATGTTTTCCGGGCCATTGTGACATACATTCTTATCGCATGGGTACTGTCCATGATCGGAAATCCCATTGTGGAATTTTTAAAAACCAAAGTAAAAATAGGGAAGTTTCGGATGGGCACCAATCTTAGTGCAGCCATTACCTTGTTGCTTTACTTTGTGGTATTTACCTTTTTTATTCTTTTGTTCGTGCCCCTTGTCATTGAACAGGCTGACAATCTTGCGGGGGTCGATTATAAGGAAATTGCAGATGCGCTGTACCAGCCTTTCAATCAATTGGAAATATGGCTGGAACGTTATGGGGTAAAATCCGACGAGTCTCTTGAGGAATTGTTGCAAAGGTCTTTGACGGGGTATTTCGATCCGGGAAACTTCGCCAATATTTTTGCGGATGCCCTGTCCGTTGCCGGCAATCTTCTGATCGGAATCTTTTCGGTGGTGTTCATCACCTTTTTCTTTCTGAAAGAGGAAGGATTGTTCGTTAGGGTAGTAACGAGTCTTGTTTCTCCGGATTATGAAAAACGTGTAGCCCATGCCCTGGGAGATATCAGCAGCCTGTTGAGCCGATATTTTGCAGGTGTTTTAATCCAAATAACCCTTATCACAGTTTTGGTTTCCGTGAGTTTGAACCTGCTGGGCGTTAACAATGCCCTCCTGATCGGGCTGTTTGCAGCCTTGATCAATGTGATCCCTTATATAGGGCCTATCATCGGAGCGGCCTTTGGAGTATTGATCACCGTTTCTTCCAATCTCGATCTGAGTTTTTACAATGAAATGTTGCCAATGATCTTTAAAGTGATGGGCGTATTTGCCGTTATGCAACTCATGGATAATTTTATTTTTCAGCCCGTTATTTTTTCGAACAGCGTGAAAGCACACCCGCTCGAAATATTTCTCATTATCCTCATCGGAGCCCAGATCCAGGGCATTACGGGCATGGTGCTGGCCATTCCAACTTACACAGTGATCAGGGTGGTGGCCAAAGAATTTTTGAACAGATTCCAGATCGTTCAAAAAATCACCAGTGGAATGAATCGGTAGTCAGGGCGGTTCAACCGGTGATGTTGGAGAATTGTTTCCAGGCCTGTTCCCCCAGTTGCCTGGTGAGTGTTTCTATGTAATAACTGCCTGCTGCCGGGTCGATTACTTTGTCCAGAAAACTTTCCATTTTCAGGAGGTGTTGGACATTGCGGGCGATGCGCCGGGTAAAGGCTTCGTTTTTAGGTCCGGCGGGCGCAACGTATAAACGATCCACTCCACCGATGACAGCAGAAAGGGCTATCGTAGCGGCGGCGATCATGTTTTGATTCTCTTCTTTCTCCAGGGCAGAATGGTTGCACCGGGCACAAATTTTGACCGGGATCGCAGGGTCGCAATTGTATGCTTTTAGCAAATTGGCCCAAAGCAGTCTCAATGCCCTTATCCTGGAGATTTCTACGAAGAAATCCTTTCCTATGGAAATGTCAAACTGAACCTGGCGGGCCGCATCTTCCACGGCAAATCCGGCTTCCTGCATTTTTTTCAAAAAATTGTTGGCTTCGCTCGTTAATTCTGCAAGTGTTTCAGAAGGAGCCGTGGTTTTAAGCGCTATGGCATTAAATAGAGTAAAATGTGGAAGGGCCTGGTTCGCCTGATTGAAAATGACTTTTACCACTTCTGTCGATTTACTCCCTTCCTTAAAAAACGACCCTTTTAATTCATCAATGTTTACATGATGTACATTCAGCCAGGTAATCCAGTTGCTGAATGTTTCCGGTAAAGAAGCTTCGGACTCCAAAATGAAATGAGTGGAAATAAAAGCAGGGTTTATCCGGGTAAAAAGTTCGTCAAAATCCTCTGGAGACAAGGTTTTACTCAGTATAAATTCCGGTGCATTGACCCCACCTGAAAGGGCGGCAATGGCTTTGGCGTTGGCTTCTTTGAGGTTCAGCGTGTCGAAGGTTTCTCCAATGGCCCAATCATTCGAAGATCTTTGGCTGGCAATGTATGGAGCGGGTTCAGTGAAATCATCCGGATGGTAAAAGGGTTCCGCGGAAAGATGAGCCTCAACCTGCCAGTATAAAGATTCAATGGGCTGGCCTTTCAGATCCGCTTCGACGTTCTCCTGCCACACTTTTTTGGATGTTTTTTTAAAATCTTCGAACATATGATATATGCTTTGTTGTTTTAGTTTTTCGGCGTACCGGATGCTCAGTAAGAGCCACCAGGCAAAAAAATGAAGGGGAATATGGTGGTTCGCCATGCTTAATTGGACGATAAGGGATATTCCCTGGCTAATGATTCGGCCGGTCCGGATGGCTGCAATTTACGGAAAATTCCACGAGTAAGGTGGCAGGCACCGTTTAAATGTTTGCCTTCAAAAATATTTTCATTTGAATAAAACTTCTTTTTAAAAAATTGGTTATATTTGCAGAACTAAGCTTAATTAGATTCAATCTAAATAAAATTAACACAAAAATGGAGAAGCGACTCATATACCTTGACAACAACGCTACAACCCCCATGGATCCACGGGCAGTGGAGGCCATGTTACCCTTTTTTCATCAGCATCCAGGGAATGCAGCCAGTAGAAATCACCCGTTTGGCTGGGTTGCAGAGGAAGCAGTAGATTATGCAAGAGAGCAGATTGCCAATCTAATTGAAGTTGATCCAAAGGAAATTATCTTTACTTCAGGCGCTACTGAATCGGATAACCTTGCACTGAAGGGGGTTTTTGAAATGTATTCCCGTAAAGGAAATCATATTATCACGCTGAAAACAGAACACAAGGCTGTGCTCGATTCTTGTAAGAAGATCGAGAAGATGGGAGGAGAGGTAACTTACCTTGATGTGCAAAGGGATGGAATGTTGGACCTTGCCGTGCTGGAGGCAGCGATTAAGCCGAGTACAATATTGGTTTCCGTGATGTGGGCCAATAATGAAACCGGCGTGATCCAGGATATGAAAGCTATCGGGGACATTTGTGCAAAACATGGAGTGTTGTTGATGAGTGATGCAACCCAGGCTGTTGGTAAAATTCCTGTGAAACCCAAAGAAGTTGGCGTTCATTTGATGGCTTTTACCGGCCACAAAATGTATGGCCCTAAAGGCGTCGGAGCTTTATTTGTGAATCGCAAAAATCCTCGTGTAAAAGTAACGGCTCAAATGGACGGTGGCGGTCATGAGCGCGGGATGCGCTCCGGAACGCTTAATGTTCCCGGAATCGTTGGGTTTGGTGCTGCAGCGGGTATCGCTAAAGAGCAAATGGCTGAAGACGCTGCCCGCCTTTCCAAATTACGCGACAAGTTGGAAACCACCCTGAGAAACAACATGGAGGAAGTTTACATCAACGGGAATACAGAAAATCGTATGCCGCATGTGACGAACTTGTCTTTCAAGCACGTTGAAGGAGAAGGATTGATGATGACGTTCAACCAGGAAATTGGTGTTTCTTCAGGTTCTGCCTGTACCTCTGCTTCCCTGGAGCCCTCATATGTTTTGATGGCCCTTGGCCTTGGGGATGACCTGGCACATTCTTCTATCCGGTTCAGCCTTGGACGGTTTACCACAGAAGAAGAAATTGACCTGGCCATTGAAGCCCTGACCAAAGGAGTAAATCATATGCGTGACCTCAGCCCGATCTGGGAAATGTACAAAGAAGGCATTGACCTTGACAGCGTACTCTGGCAGGAGCATTAATGAGTGCGGTAAATAGATATAAAATTAAAGTTTAAAGTAAATTAACACTTTCAATTATGGCATATTCTGAAAAAGTATTAGAGCATTTTAAAAACCCAAAGAACGTTGGTACGCTTGATAAGAGCAAAAACAACGTGGGTACCGGATTGGTTGGTGCCCCTGAATGTGGTGACGTTATGCGTCTCCAAATAGAAGTGGACGAAGCCACAGATACTATCCTCGATGCCAAATTCAAGACTTTTGGTTGTGGTTCAGCCATTGCATCTTCTTCTTTAGCCACCGAGTGGTTGAAAGGAAAGACTATTGATGAAGCATTGAGCATCGACAATATGGATATCGTGGAAGAACTGGCCTTGCCGCCGGTAAAAATCCACTGTTCAGTATTGGCCGAAGATGCGATCAAAGGCGCTATCGAAGATTACAAGAAAAAGAATAATAAATAAAAATAGTTAGCACAATGTTATTTGTTGCAGATACAGCAAAAGTGAAAATCCAGGATATCATGCAAAGTGAAAAACTGGATAAGGATTATTTCATCAGGGTATCCGTTACCAGTGGTGGATGTTCAGGATTGTCGTATCAAATGGACTTTGATAACGAATCCAAACCGAATGACCAGGTCTTTGAAGACAATGGTGTCAAGATTGTAACAGATCTAAAGAGTTTTCTTTACCTGTGCAATACCACACTCGAATTTTCAGGTGGACTGAATGGCAAGGGTTTTTATTTCAACAATCCTAATGCGGCGCGTACTTGCGGGTGCGGGGAGAGTTTTGCTGTATAGTTATTTCTGGGTGGACCGGAATGGAATTTTACCATCATAAATAAACCGGCCCAAGATGTTGACACTGTTTTTAAGTTAAAAAGTGAAGAGCCAATCCCTCACTTTTATGAGACAGAAGTATAGATAAAATAAATATTACCTGAAAGGATGCACGATGTGAATGGTGCATCCTTTTTTTATCCCATCAAATTATTCCTCTGTATTATCTTACCACTTTTTTATAGCTATTGCTGATTATGGGAAACTTGTCGAAAAGATGCGGATGTTTATCAAAGTATTTTTTGATCCGGTAGCGCAGGTTGTCCGTATTCTCAAAACCGAGTTCCAGGGCAACATCCTTCTTTACTTTATTTTTATGGATCAGGGCGGCTTCAATGCGCTGGAGGTCCAAAATAGCGTGTTCCTCTTCCATAGATACAGCCGAATGTGCCGATTGTCCCCCAAAATCCGTTAACGATCCCGACAAGCTTTTGCTGGAGGCATGCGATTCAGTAACAGGGGAAAAATTCGAAATTTCAGCAGGGAGGCACCTGACATCCATTTGGGAGCTGCCCATGATCTTTTTGCGGAGCAACATATAATTAAGGGTGTTTTTTAGTTCCCGGATATTGCCTTCCCAATTGTAATCGATCAAATGCCTGATGGCCTCCTGGGTAACGACTTCGTGTGGAGGTTGTTCCAGGAAATGTTCCATGATAAATTCAATATCGTCCTTCCTTTCTCTCAAGGGAGGAATCTCGACGGTCATGGCTTTAAGCCTTTGATAAAGATCTGCCCTGAAAGTGCCTTTCTGAACTTCCTCAGCGAGATTGCGGTGGGTGGCAGTGATGATCTGCACATCCAGCTTGATGTCTTTTTCAGCCCCTACCGGGCGTATGAGTTTCGTTTCGAGGAAACGTAACAGTTTAATCTGGATATTGGCATCGATGTCTCCGATTTCGTCGAGCAGCAGGATGCCGCCGTCGGCCTGGTGGAAGAATCCCTCCACATCTCTCGTCGCTCCGGTAAAAGCGCCTTTTTTATGGCCAAAGAGGGTGCTTTCCAGCAAGGTATCCTGGATGGCAGAAAGATTGATGGCCTGGAAAGGTTTATCTTTTCGGGAGCCGTGGCGGTGCATATAACGGGCAGCCACTTCTTTTCCGACCCCTGTTTCTCCGAGCAGCAGGACGGTAATGTCAGGTTCGTCGGCCACCAGTTTCAGCACGCGTTTGATCTCCCGTATTTTGGTGGACTGGCCGACGAAGAGATAATCGCGGTTTTCCTGGGCTCGATGTTTTTTGACTTCTTCTTTGAGTTTTTTGTTTTCGGTTTTAAGGTGGTGGCTTTCAATGATCTCTTCAAACTTTTTTTTCCAGAAATCGAATTCATAATCGCCTTTGGTCAGAAAATCACGGGCACCCAGTTTCATTGCCTCAACAACGGTTTCGATGCGTTTGTCTGCTGTGACTACGATAATGGGTATTTCCGGGTAAAATTTGCTGACCTTTGAGATGAGTTCGAACCCGATTTTTTTCTTACTCTCATCGAGTACCAGATCCATAAGCAGCAGATCAAAGTTGCTTTTTTCGATCAGTTTTTTCTCCAGATGCTCCGGGCTAACGGCACCTTCAAAGGTGAAGTGCCGTCGGAAGGCATAACGAATCTGCTGGTGAAATTCAGGGTCGTCATCAACGATTAATATGGAATAATTTTTATCAGGCATACGAATTTTCGATCTTTTCCAAACCGTTTTTTAGCTGTTCAAGTCTTTCTACGCAAAGGGTTTCCCAAAATAAATTTTCGTCAGAACACTCATTTGTAAAAAAAGGAGCTACGGCATAAAATAGCTTTCCGAGTTCCTCAAAGTCCCTGTAATAAGGGAGGCTTTCAAAGTAGGGCATATAAAATTGCCACCTGCTTTGTAATACATTCCATTTAAGCGGTAATTTGTTGGGCAACAACAATTCAGCCCTCACCGTTTCAAAATCAGCCTCATGAACCGTTAACTCATCCCTTGCTATCTTACATACCCTAAGCATTTTATGAAGCTCATCCGTTACACTTTCGTCTCCGTGCCCTTCAAAAAAACGATTGAGTTTTTGTGCGACATCTACCCCGCCCGTGGTTACGGGTGTCCATTCCTGCTCAGATGTCCTGGCATGGAATAAAGCCTCCGGGGCATTGGCCGGTAATTTTAGTAAGTCCAAATAATTGGCATCTTGCGCTTTACCGAAACCGGCATTGAGCAGAATGGCCATGGGGGAGTGCAGTTTCAAATAGTTCTTCCAACATAAAGAAACCGAAAGATAATTATTATTTATAAAAATTGGTTCCTGAATAATCAAAACATCATCCTGAGCCAACTCAGGAAGGTCTTTTTGCAGAGGCAAGGTATGGTGAGAGCAGGAAATAGCCTTTCCGGAAAAGATATTTTCCAGGGTTTGACCCAGTGTTGGAAAATTGGTGATGATGATGATCCTGCTCATTCTTTCTTTCTCCCTGAATTGGCGATTGAAAATAAGGATAAATTTAAGCAATAAATTTAAGAAAGTGAATGATGGTTCTTTTGGTTCAGGATTTCAACTGAAAGATATTAATTGTACACTTCTTCGGGCATGGATTGAAGTAAATCAGCAAATTGATCCCGCAATTCTTCCAAATTTACGGTGTGGGTGCCGGTCAGTAATTTTTGGGTAATGTTCTGTACCAACTGTTTATAAATGCCTTGGGTCTTACTGGCATAAACCGTTTCAAGATTCGTGCTGAAATCATCAAAATCCAGCGTCCGGCCCAGCAAATTTTCCTGCTCCAGTAAAGTTTTTTCCTGGGAAGACCCTTTACGCAATTTTCCCGTAAAACTCAGTAACCGCAAAAATAAGAGTTTATTGTCCTCCAGGCGAAGGTGTTGGTACAGTTCATCTGCCTTTGGTTCACTTTTTAACAAAAAAGGAGAAAGGGCGGAGAACATATCTTCTTTGAGTTCAAAGACTTTGGCTTTGAAAGCCCTGGAATAGGCGTTCCATACCTGGTCGAAATGGTTTTTTTTCAATAACTTCAACTCCTTATCTTCGCGGGAATCGATTAGATGAGTGGTGCCATTGATGCGTTGAGCGTTGAAAGTGCCTTTGGTGCCGAGCAGGCCACGTGGATTGGAGGCAATGTATAAACTGCCACTGCCTTCACCAAACAGAAAACATCTTAGCGATTCAATTACCCTGTTCTGTTTACGGGTTTCCTCCAAAATAGCTTCAATAGACTGGCTGCTATATCCATGGTTGCGATGCAGGAAAATGAATACCTCGCTATCGTTTAGGTATTCGGCCGCTTTGGCTGCAATAATGGTTATTGCAGTGGATGAAAAACGTTGGTCAATTCTTATAACACAATCACCTTCTTCAGTGCCGGCAACCTGCCATTTGTCATAATCACCTTCAAGACCTCCGTAATTCCACCACCAGACAATGATCATTACACGTCGTTTGTGGTCTTTCATGTTTCTCTTTAGTATGTGTTTCAAATAACACCGATTACATTTCCTTTCCAATAATCGGCATTCAAAAGAACAATGAACTATGAGCAAATCATATTCCATAGCTTTTCCGGGAGGCCTGTATTGGCATACGTAGTATGGATAGAAAATGTTTCGTTATGAACCGAATAAAACTTTACAAAGGTTATATTTTAATTCTATATCGTCTTTTCTGCCCAAAGCATCCTCAAATCCTGAAATAATCGATTCTATTGGCCGGAAAATGGTGAATTGGGTGAAAGGCATGTATTCGCGTTTTTCTTCCAGTCGTTTCCACCACTTAGTCCTTCCACGTCCTGAGGTGATAACGAGGATGAAATTCTTACGGATGGTGCCGTTTATACTGACCAAAGGCATGATCTCCTCCTCAATGAACAGCCCGATATTCTCATCTGCATAATCGGGATGCGCGCCATATTTGGTCAGTAATAATTTTTCTATGAAAGACAGGTGCAGGATAAGGAACTGGGATGCAGCGATGTCTTTTTTCTGGTCTTCCCAATTGCCATACCACAGGCCCTGCTTGTCCATAATGGGTTGCTCCTCCGAATGGATGGAAATGTTCAGCACCTGTTTAAAGATTTTTTCCCTGTCATTGTTTCTGATCCTTTGTCGAATCCTATTGTCAAAAATGGTCACTTTTGTCGTTAGAACTTCAAAAAGCTCAATGAGTCTTGATTGCTCAAGCACGGAAACAGGGGAGCCATCAGTGATGTCCCTCATAAAATAGGTGCGATAAATGCCGTGAGAACGGTAACGGAGCAGATTGCTGTCAGACGAAAATCCTCCATGGGCCAGTTGAATGGTATGCTTATGGCCTGAAAACGGATGGTCGTCTGTCAGTTCATTTGTATTGTAATATCTGAAAACTTCGTCACTGTTTTTATCAAAACTCATCCGGCCGGTGAGCAGTCCGTCAATAAGGATGTTGATCCTCAAAGCATCTTCACTGATCCATTCTCGTAGCCACAATTTGTATGCTTCGAGAATGTCGTATCCACGGGGCTGGTCTCCCTGTTGGGTTTGGGGCTGGTTGATGATGCGGATCACCCCGGTGGCCCTTACTTTTTCCCATAATTGCTGACGTTCCCCGATAGGAGCGAAAAGGCTGACGAAACGGAACCTGGCCAGGTTTTCCCAGATGAAATCATCCTGACGCATGCGACTTACCTGCTTGATGTTGGCCGCCTTCCATACATGGAAATATTTCTTAAAATAGCCTCTTTCGTGGTTATATTTTTTGTCGAATTCGTTATCGCTTTCCTTGACTTTTTTGCACACTTCAATATCATCATGCGGGGCAGATTCCGGGCTTGTGGCAGGGATGATCCAGGGGAAGTAGCCCAAATCCCTGTCCGAATCATTGGCTTTGTCCCGGGTGGGGTTTTCGTCTCCGCTCTGAACGCTTGAAAATTTATTATTGAAAAGCATTCCCGCACAGATCTTATCCTGGAAACTTCCCCCCAGCCTTGGAGAGAAGGTGTCAGAATCCATGATGTCTCCCATGAGCGCTTCGAATTTTCTGCGCACCAAAGGCTGCATGGCATCGACTTTCAGCTGTGTGGGCGTGCCGATCCATACCCCGACCCGATAAAGTTCGTTGGGCATATTATTGTCGATCACCCCGCTATCTTTCGGGCGTACATTGGTTTCCTGCATGGAAATGTACAGTTTCAAACCGTTCTTTTGAATTCCTACAAGGTCATCGCCTTTGTAATGTTTGACATTTCGGATTTCATTTTCCAGCATGGTGAAAAAGGCATGTCGTCCGACGACTTCCCCCGGGAAGAAAACATTGCTGGATTTTAGATATTCCTTAATTTTCACATAATCTTTTCCCGGATTCACAAAATCGCTCATTTCCTCGAATTCCTTGTGTTCCGAGAACCAAAGTTTTTCGCCGGTTTCCAGCTCAATATAGTATTCGCCCGCCTCATTTTTTTTGGCATCAGGGCGTTTGTTTTTGATGTCAATCTCTACAAATACTCCTTCATCGTGTAATTGCTTTGGTCTGAAACAGGATATCTTTTCCTCACTCGATTTGAGCTGATCGGCGTATTTGGTAAAACAAATGGATATTTTAAAAATATCTTCAGATTTGGCGATGGTGCCCAGGTAGAGTGGGTTGTTGATAAAATCTTCCCACAATACATCAAACATACTGGCTGATTCGCCCCCAAAATGATTGTCGCGGGCGATGCCGCTCCAGAAGGCACCTTTCTGCATGAGGAATTTAATGAGCGGGTAGATTTCACGGTCCAGGGATCCGGGAAATTTCACTACGTCGTATTCATCCTCAGTGTCTTTAACGAAGTATCCTTCCATCCATGGGGCGATAAGTTCCAGTAACCTGTCATGGTCATAACCCGGGGGCAGGTGTTCCTGAACGATATCTTTCAGCTCTGCCGTTTCCTCCAGGTGGATTGCTTTTTCATGTTGAATGCGATCTGCCCGACGCTTGAACCACCAACTCAGCGCAATGAGACTGTGGGCACTGATGTTATGAGCGTAACTGTCGATCATAATCGAAATGATCGCGGCCTTGAGGTAGGGAGAGTAAACTTTACTGTGAATCACCCTGTCATTCAGGCGTATACGTTCCTTAAAATATAGGAGGTATTTTTTGTAGTATTCGTCGTATTTGAGCTCTTTGAGTATGGGGTTTTTATTGATGTATTCATAAAACACCGGGCTCAGGGAAAGTTGAATCGCTTCGGATTTTTCCATGTTACGACCTACGAGGTCCCAGTCCAGGATAAGGTTTTCGTAAAGGATACTGAAAGCCTTGATCATTTTGGCGATCACTTTTTCATTGAGCGCCTCGGCATCGGCGGCACTGTACACAAGGTGGATGATCCCGTCAAATTCTCCAAATTCAATCAGGGGAATGGACAGGTATTTATCCTCCATAACATTGAAATAGGACTGGAGGATATGGTATTCTGCATGCTGACGCGGGGTAGCCGTTTTAAAGGAAGAGTCGGGATAAAGGATGGCTTCGAAATAATCAGCCAGGTTGCCCATGCTTACCTTCGGGATATCCGAGAGCTTGTAGTCTCCACGGTAGAAGGCTTTAAAGAGTTGGGAACTCACTACGGCCGTTTTACTGTTGAGGTCGGTCACGTCCAGGAAATCCCAATGTTCGTCCAGTTCTTCCTTCCAGTTCCTGACGGATCCTTCCAATAACTCTCGCTGACGAGGAATTCCGGCATAAATAAGGGGCACGTCCTGATAACGGGTAATGGTCGTAGACTCTAACCGGGGAAGTGCGTTGATGAACATAGTGAAGTTGTGTTCCAGGAAATACCCTTCAACCTCCATGTGCAGTCGATCCTGCAAAAGGCTGTAAAATTCATCGACGCGTGGAAACGCGATCACTTCCCGTATCAAAAAGGGATCGCGTGTAAGGGTATGCGTAGTCGGCATTACTCGTGTAGTTTTGTTTAATTTAAAATAAAGTTATAAAAAAACAATGGAAGGGAAGGTGGATTTATAGGACAAATTTCCCTATGAGAATAAAATATGCGAAAATTTTACGTTTTTATACGAATTTTATTCTTGTTTTACGTTTTTGTATTGTGTATTTCTGCGGTAGTTTTCTCTTTCCTTCCTATGGAGGTGCTGACCGGAGTTATTTCAGGCTGAGTTTTAACGGCCAGAAGACCGGTTTTTTTTCGTTTTCGATGGCTTCATCAATTGGACTCAGAGTAGGTAAAGTAGTTTGTCGGGCGATCAGTCTTTTTAAACGTTTGTAGTTTCCGGTTTTCCTGTATGCTTTGTAAGCTTCTGTTTTGATCACCGGTGCGAGGAACTTATTCCACCAGGCAATCTGACTGGTGTCTGATAGGAGCATCTCTGCTTCGCCTTCTCCTTCTAAAAAGGTATTGGCAATGGTTGCCAGAAGCCGGCTCAGCTGGATGGATTTGAAAATAGAGTGATCGGACAAAATCGCGAGTGCAAATTCTTGTTCCTGACTCGCAGTGAGTGTTTTTTGTGAACCTGCCAGCCATTGAGCGATAATGCTCCGGGGAGATTCTGCCAGGTGAAAGATCAGCGGCAGGGTAATATTCCGGTTTTTGAGATCACTGAAGGCGTCTTCCGGCAATTTACTCAAAGTCGATAATTCATAGGAAGCCGGCACCCAATCGGCATTATCATTGATAATTTGCCGCATCATGCCATAAGCGGTGGCAAACTTCATCAACTTTTTCTTCTCTTCCTGGTGAATGCCCAGCGTGTCGCAAAGGAATGATGTATTGAGCGTAAAAAGCGCAGCGCAGGTCAGGTAGATCCTTTTAAGGTAAAGTTCCGTAAATTCCCAAAGGGATCTTGGAAGGTCACTTTTCAGCTGATCCATAAAATCTTCCAGCCCCTCGAAATCAATGCATGGATCCATTGTTGCCGCAAACTGAAATTCCTCAAGGTGGTCCTTTTGGATGAAACTTTGATAGGTATTGTGTTTTTTTTCGATCAGTTGCCCGATATCGACGAGTTTGAAGGCTTTTCGTACCGTTTGGGTGAGTTTCAGTTGAATGCTTTCCGGGAACGCAGATTCTATATATTCGTATAAATTATCTTTTAAAATATTGGCAATCAGCAGGTTGTTGGCTATGGTTGCTGGAGAGTTTACCCCGTTTTTCCGGTCAAGGATCTGGTTGTGGAGATATTGAATGGTGATGATCCCTTCGAAAACAAAAGGGATTTTTACCAAAAATAAGGCTTCGTTTTGAGATACCGAATGATGCATCTTTTTGTTCCATCCGAGTCGATCCCGGATGATGAGATACATTTTTTGAGCGAAATAAGCCCGCAGTGGCGTGCCGTTCAGACGGGTGCGAAGAGGCCGGAAGATTTCCGGATCCAGGTCTTTGTTAACTCCGAGGTGTTCAAAGTGTTTCAGCTCTTTCCTCAGCGCACTGGCAAGGGTACGCATTTCTTCCTTTCTGTTTTGGAGCATTGAATAGTTTTTGGATTAATTAAATGCCAATTAAATTTTCGTTTTATCCGTTAGTTTGAGAAATTTACTGAGGTTTTCGTAGGCGGTATCGGGGAATTGCCCGGGGTCAGTAGCCTATTTTCCATCGGGAGACAGATCCTTTTTATGGATCAGCGACTCATTTTTAATGATCAGGACCGCAGCAATAATTATTGCGACGAGTCTCAGAAGTAAATTCCTCACAGTATGCATTTTTCTCTTCCTGCAGCTTTGCTGTATTCGGAAATGCAGGTTTAGCGCCCTGTCCTTCCTAATGACAAAGGCGAAAACCAATTTATGTTTTCTCAACAAAATAATAAGGGAATTTTGTGCCAATTTTTTTCTTAGCAAAGAATACCGAAGGAGTTGTCTTTATGCTATTGACATCCAATGGCTTGGAGAGCGGGAAAAAAAGAACAGAAAAGAGAGGTTGCGAACCAGGCGAAAAAAGAACGGTCAAAAACGATTTTTTTTCGTTTTTGACCGTTCAAGCCCATTAGGGACAAAAAAAACAGGTTGATTTACAGAAATTGCTCCCGTGGCAGTTGCTGAAAGCCCTTGATAATCCCTGAGTCCGACTTTTTGATAAAAGCGAGAATGTGTTCCTTTTCCGTGCTGTCTTCGAGGTCGGACTGTATGATCTCCATCGCATTACTGATGCTATATCCCTTGACAAAGAGAATCCGGTAAATTTCGTGGATGCGGTTGATCTGCTCGGTTTTAAAATTGCGGCGTTTAAGTCCAACGCTGTTGACCCCCACGTAAGATAAGGGTTCCCTGGCGGCTTTGATATAAGGCGGCACATTTTTTCGCACAAAACTGGTGGCGGCGATAAAGCTGTGGGCACCGATCTCGATGAATTGCTGAACGCCGACCATGCCTTCTATGATCGCCCAGTCGTCGATCTCCACATGACCGGCCAGGTTGACATTATTGGCCAGGATGACGTTGTCATGAATGATGCAGTCGTGGGCCACATGCACATAGGCCATGAGCAGGCAATTGTTCCCAACCACCGTTTTACCGGCATAACTGGTACCGCGGTTGATAGTGACATATTCCCTGATGGTGGTATTGTCTCCAATTTCGGCAGTAGTGGTTTCTCCGGCAAATTTAAGATCCTGGGGAACACCCGAGATGACGGACCCGGGGAAAATTTTACAATTTTTACCGATCCTGGCTCCTTCAAAAATGGTCACATTCGGACCGATCCAGGTGCCTTCGCCAATGACTACATCCTTATCGACAAATGTAAAGGGGCCAATTTCTACATTGGGCCCGATTATAGCCTCTGGATGGATGTGTCTGCTATTATTCTCTGATTTAGTCATGTCTATCCGCGATTAACTATTTGGGCGGTGAGGTCTGCTTCCGATACGATTTTGTTGCCTACATAGGCAGTCCCTCTCATTTGGCATATGCCACGCCGGATAGGTGCCAGGAGTTCCATCTTAAAAAGAATGGTATCTCCTGGAACCACAAAATGTTTAAATTTTGCATTTTCTATTTTAAGAAAATAAGTGTCCCAGTTTCCTTCATCTTCCACCGTAGAGAGGGCGAGGATTCCACCAGTCTGCGCCATGGCTTCAATTTGTAAAACCCCTGGCATGATCGGGTTTCCCGGAAAATGTCCCTGGAAATAATACTCATTAAATGTAACACTTTTTACACCAACAACATGCTCGTCAGATAGTTCTATGATTTTATCAATTAGCAGGAAGGGGGCTCTGTGGGGCAGTCGTTTCATCACTTCTTTGGTGTCGAGTAATGGAGGAACATCGGGATCGTATTTGGGTTTCCCCTTTAACTTGCGCTGTTGCATGTATTGCTCCCGAAGCAACTTCGTGAACTCTGTATTGGCTTTGTGTCCTGGTTTTGTCGCCACAATTTTGGCTTTTACGGGTTTGCCGAGCAGGTACATATCCCCCAATAGGTCGAGCAGTTTGTGTCGGGCGGGTTCGTTATTGAAACGCAATTCAGTATTGATAATGCCTTCGCCGCTGAGGCCTATAGAGCGTTCGCCCAGTTTTTTTGCCAGGGCGTCCAGTTCATCCTGTGGCATGGCTTTGTTGGCAATGATGACGGCATTGTCGAGGGAGCCGCCTTTGATGAGGTTGCTGTCGGCCAGGGCTTCCAGTTCATGAAGAAAAACGAAAGTCCGGCAGGAAGCAATTTCACTGACATAATCCGTCTTCTCATTAAAGTCCATATACTGTTGGCCCAGCACGGGAGAGTTGAAATCGATCATAACAATGGCCTCGAATTTATCGGAAGGCAGGGCCATGATTTCCGTGCCGGTGGCTTCATCTTTATAAACGACAGGTTCTTCGAGGATGAAATATTCACGATTCTCTTTTTGTTCTTCGATGCCTGCTTCCAGGATCGCTTCTACGAACTGTTTGGCACTGCCGTCCAGGATGGGAATTTCCGGTCCGTCAATTTCAATGAGCACATTATCGATATGTAAACCGGCGAGTGCGGAGAGTATGTGCTCCACGGTACTGATACTGGCTTTGCCCTGTTCCAGGGTGGTGCCTCTCAGTGTGGTGGATACTTTACCCACATCTGCGGTGATGAATGGATGTCCTTCCAGATCTGTCCGCTGAAACTTAATACCATGGTTTTCAGGGGCAGGTTTGATGCACATAATAGCGGCCTGGCCGGTATGCAAACCGGTACCCTTGATGGTAACCTCTTGTTTAATGGTCTTCTGTTTCATAAGTCTGTTTTTAAAAATTTAGCGGTGTTGTAGTGATAACCATGCTAAAAAACATCCTTTCATAGGTCAAAATGAGATTTGTCCGTAAATGGATGCTTGCCGGCCATTATTTTTTTAATTCTTCTATTGTCTTTTCCAGTTGGTGAAGTCGTTTGTAAAGGTCGGGCAACTGTTTGAATACGCTGTAGGACCGGATGTAATCCCTGTAACCAATGGCAGGGGAACCGAAAACAGCGGTGCCCTCCTCCGTGATGGATGCCGCGAGCCCGCTCTGGGCCTGTATCATGGTTTTGTCGGCTACCTGGATATGGCCCGAAAAACCGACTTGTCCACCGATGCGGCAGAATTTTCCTATTTTGGTACTCCCTGCCACGCCGGCCTGGCTGGCCATGACGGTGTGTTCATCGACTTCGGTATTGTGTCCCAACATGACGAGATTGTCGATCTTTACGCCTTTTCTGACGAAGGTTGAGCCGATGCTGGCCCGGTCGATGGTCGTATTGGCTCCAATTTCGACATCATCTTCGATGACCACATTGCCCACATGGGTGATCTTCTCGTAAGTGCCGTCAGCTTTGTTCACAAATCCGAACCCATCGCCGCCGATCACGGCATTGGGGTGGATGATGCATCGGTCGCCGATTTGTGTGCCGTTCATGATGCGTACCCCCGGGTAGATGATCGTATCCTGACCAATCACCACATCCTGACCGATATACACTTGGTCGTAAATGATCGTATTGGCGCCAATAGAGGTGTCCTTTCCTACAACGGCGAAGCGGCTTACCGCAACCCCTTCTCCGAGGCGGGCCGTAATATCGACGAAGGCCATGGAAGATACGCCGGAGGGTATCTCCTGTGTACGGTTGAAATGTTCCAATAAAATGGCAATGGAAGCATACACATCCTTTACCCGTAACAGGGTTGGCTTAATGAGATCAGGGGGTTGGAAAGATTCATCCACCAGCAAAACGGAAGCGGTAGTCGTAGCAGCGAACTGCTCATACTTACGATTTCCAAGGAAGGAAATGGTTCCTTCGCCGCCTTCTTCAATCTTGGAAGGGGCATGCACCACAACATCGGGATCTCCTTCGATGGTGCCCTTCAATAAAATGGCTAATTCTTTAGCGGATATCTGCATGGGTGCAAAGGTAGGAGGAAAAAAATTTAAAATTTAAAATTTAAAATTAAAATGTGAAAAGGAGTCTTTTTACCAGTATCCGGAAATAGTGGATTTTAAGATGGTCCTGGTTGAGCAATTGAAGCGGAGAATCAAGGCTTTTTTGGCTGGTTTCACGCAACAAACCTATTCCAAGAGCATCTTATAGAAGTCAAATTTATCACAACCATAAGGTCATCAAAGAAATGCGACGGCCTATTGACGACTTCCAACGGGCATTTTTTTTAAATCATTCCAATACTTTCCTCTTCACTCCCGGCGAAAATCAAATACTCAACTCATCCCGATAAACTACCGCCAGCAATACCTGTCCTACGGCACGGAGTGTATTTCGGTCAATGACTTTCATATTGTCATCATGAGTGTGCCAGTGGGCACCGAATTTTTTGTCCTTCATGTTGATGATGTCCACCATGGGGATATTCGCGATGGTGTTGATGAAATAGTGATCGTCAAAGGCAAAACCCTCCTGTTTGTTGATAAAATAGGTGCCGTAGCCCATTTTTATGGCGGTGGACCATATTCCATTGACCAGCCCGGGGGCGAAGTGCATGGATACATCTTCTTTGTGGAAAGTTGCGCCGGCGGAGCCGACCATGTCAAGTAAGATGCCATATTTTGGCCTGATGCCGCTGAAATTGTGGGCGTAATATTGGGCGCCAATGGCCCAGGAGTTTTGTCTCTTTTCGATTTCAGCTTCTTCTGTGGGCTCCGGATCAGTGCTATCACCGTAATCTTCGGCATCTAAAAAGACGAAATCCACGCCCATATCGGGGCCGTCAATGCTGAACTGGCGGGCCAGTTCTATCAGAACGCCTACACCGCTTCCCCCGTCATCGGCACCGAGGATAGGTTTGTCCTGATCCCTCGTGCTCAGGTCTGAATCTGCAATGTGTCGGGTATCCCAGTGGGCAGCGAGCACAATGCGGTTGGTGTTGTCGGGTTTGTATTTGGCGATGATGTTGGTAGCGGGGAATTTATCTCCTGTATATACAGCTGCTTCGAAGTTTTGCTCGGTGATCTCCATACCGTAAGACCGCATCTTTCCAATGATCCAGTTT
The DNA here is from genome assembly GCA_020636105.1 of Lewinellaceae bacterium. Lineage (NCBI taxonomy): Bacteria > Pseudomonadati > Bacteroidota > Saprospiria > Saprospirales > Lewinellaceae > Lewinellaceae bacterium. The sequence goes on along the minus strand of JACJYL010000002.1, from coordinate 1,879,431 downwards.
TTGCAGTCTTCATGCCCTTTACTGCCCATGACGCGTGGGCCGAAATCTACCTGTCGCTGCACGAAGGTATAAGCCGAATCCCGATTGAAAGGAGGGACTTTTACGGGTGGCTTTTCTACAGTCGGCGTGTCCGGCTTATCTTCAGATTTATCGTTTTTACAGCCCATGACCAGAGTTAATAAGAAGGCCATCAAAAGAACGGTAACACCAGGGAAATTGCGTTTGGAGTACATGCTAAATAAATTTTTTGTTAAAGGGTTGGGGGTGAAAAATGGGTAATATTTTTATTTAACCGCAAAGGTCGTAAAGGAGATCCAAAGTATGCGGAGAAATGGGAGTTATTTTTTGGGAGGGTTTAAAAGTTCAAAAGGTTCAAGTTGAGCGAAGCGAAATCCCGCACCGCAGGTCGGGGATGTTTCAGGTGTTTTCAAGGGTTCAATCTCTCTCAATCTGTCTCAATTTCCTTCAATCTAAAACCCTTACCCAAAATGTTTCCAGCCCTGGGCTTTTATTTCATGGATGTTACCACCCTTGGAATGAAGTTTTACACCGTCAGCGGCAGGAGTGATCTCTCCGGCAATATAAATGTCGGGCATGAACTTCACTTTATCCAGGTCTGACGGGTCGATGGTGAACAACAATTCGTAGTCCTCTCCTCCGCTTAGTGCACAGGTAATCGGATCCATATTAAAATCTATGGCCGTAATTTCTGCGTCGGGATGAATGGGCACGCCGCTTTCTTCGATAAAGGCTCCTACTCCGGATTGTTTGCAAATGTGGAACAATTCAGAGGCCAGCCCGTCGGAAATGTCGATCATGGAGGTAGGAACCAGTTGAACTTTATTGAATTCTTCGATCATATCTCTCCGAGCCTCGGGTCTCAACTGCCGTCCTACCAGGTAATCTTTTCCCATAAGATCGGGCTGTATTCCCGGGTTGGATAAGTAGATTTGTTTTTCTCGTTCCAGCAATTGCAATCCGAGGTAGGCGGCTCCGAGGTTACCCGTAATGCAAATGATATCGCCCACTTTGGCACCGTTGCGGTAAACGAGCTTTTCTTTTTCGCCCTGGCCTATGGCTGTGACGCTGATAAAAAGTCCCTTGGGGGCTGAGGTCGTGTCTCCACCAATAAGGTCCACACCATAATGTTTACAGGCGGTGTGTATGCCATCGTAAAGTTCTTCAAGGGCTTCGACAGAAAACCGGTTGGACATGGCAATGGATACCAGCACTTGTTTAGGCTGTGCATTCATGGCGTAGATATCGGAAAGGTTGACGACAACAGATTTATACCCAAGGTGTTTCAGGGGCATGTACATGAGGTCGAAATGAATGCCTTCCACCAGGGCATCCGTTGAGACGACGGTCAGGAATTGGCCATTATCGATCACTGCGGCATCATCGCCAACCCCTTTGCGGGTAGAGCTGTTCTTGACTATGGTCTTTTCCGTAAGGTGGTCGATCAATCCGAATTCACCCAGTTCGTTTACGTCCGTTCGTTTATTATCTGACATACGCTTGTTGCTTGTTATTCGTTACTGGTTGCTCGTTACTGGTTACTGGTTGACTTGAGTCTACTCAAATCAGTAACCAGTAACGAGCAATATGTTATAATGAATCCAATAATTTTTGTGTTTCAGAATAATCTTCGCCAGTTTCTTTGGCCATGGCGATAGCTTTGTTGCCGTATTTTTTGGCTTTCCCCTTTTTACCCAGCTTGGCATAAAGGGCGGCCAGGGTGTCGAGGTTGAAGTATTCTGCACTTAATTCGACGGATTTTTGAGCCCATTTCACCGCTTCCTTGAGCATTTTTTTATCATCCACCGATAAATAAAACGCCCAGGCGTAACTGTTGAGTTCCTGGTAATCATCGGAGGGGTATTTTTTGAAATAATCAACGACCGACTGTGCGAAGTGGGGAGCATCCCCGGCAGTATTGTAATAATTGATCTTCATCTGTGCTGAAGTTTTCTGGGCCAACTCCGGGTAGAACTGCTGGATAATATTTTCCACCTGTTCAAAGTTAGGGGAAGCTTCGCCGACGTAGGCATTTTTGACGGCAATATCCTGTACCTTTTGTTCCATATAATCGACGCCAAACATATTTTCAAACGACGTTTTATTGTCTTTGAAAAATTCGAACATTTTAGAGTCAACGTCATCGACTGCATAAAAAATGAGTTCCATGGACTTCTCGGTCGTCCAGTCTTCCTGGGTGTCGAGATAGGCCTCCACAATTTTGGTATGGCTCCCGTCCATCAGGTCTATCTTTGCTTTTGCAAAATTGTAAAGGAACTCGGGATCGCGTTCTCCTCTTTTGAACTTTCTTTCCTGGCTTCCAATACTATTCTCGGTATCCATGGCTGCGGCTCCCAGAGCCAAAAAGGTTTCTGTTGGCTGGTAGCCGATGCCGCGGTGGACGAGATTGCCGTCACCGTCGATGAATAAAAAAGAAGGGTAGGCTCTGACGTTGTAAAGTTGTGCCAGGCCGGGACCTTCCCCTTTTTCCATGTCCATTTTTACATTGAGGAAGGTATTGTTGAAAAAATCGCCGACACTTTCGTCAGAAAAGACGTCTCTGTCCATCATTTTACATGGGCCGCACCAATCGGCGTAAGCATCTACAAAAATAACTTTGTCTTGTGATTTCGCTTTTTCGAGTAACTCGTCCCAGTCTCCATGCTGGAACTTTATCTGACCTAAAGATTGGGTTGCCGAAATCAGTACGATCAGGAAAGTGAATGGAATAAATTTCATATTTTTAAGGTTGACTTTTGGACGGAGGACGGTTGTTTTGGTCAAAATCAGGTACTCTGCCCGGTGAATGTTATTGTTGAAAAAGTGAATGTTTTTGTTCAAATGGTTCCAGAGATTCCAAGGGTTCCAAGGGTTCAAATTGAGGGCAGCGAAATCCTGTGCCGCAGGTCGGGAGGGCTCCAAGGGTTCAAGGATTTACTTTAGCATTTTATTTTGACTATTCTTTAGGCTCCTTTGAGTTTCTTTAGGAACATTTCAACTCTTGCCTTGGCTTTCATGCCTACCGCTTCAGCCTTTACGAGGGCTTTTTCGGCAACCTTTATAGCTTCTTCCTTCTTCCCATTTTCAAACAGTAAACCCGCATAGGTCAGGTCATAATCATAATCGCCGCTGATTTCGGCAGCTTCTCTGGCGCAATCTTCGGCAAAATCCATGGCTTTTTTGTCATCCTTGAAATTTTGGACGATGACAATAGCCAGCTTACTCAAGGCTTCCGGATTTTTGTCAATTTCATTTTTAGCGTATTTTTTGGCGGCTTTCAAATAGCCCTTTGCGTCTTTGGTGATCAGGCTGTATTTCATCTCGTTGGTAAGGATGAACTGGTCGGCGCCTTCGGGGTAATGTTTTTTTATTTTATCATAGGCTTCTTCCTTTAAGTCGGGCGATTTAAATTCCAAAGCTTTCTCTACAGTGGTTTGACAGGCTTTAACGATCGTATTTTGCACCGCTCCCACAGACGTTAAGGCTTCGATTTTGTTTCTGTTCTGAATGAACAGATCGAAAATGTAAGAGTCTGCCTGGGTAGTACTTTCCATAAGGATCATCAGGTTTTCTTCGGAAGAAAAGTCTTTCTGATCACGAAGGTATTCATTGGCTACCTTAAGACTTGATTGTCCTGATTTATTCAAGGCAGTAATGTATTTGAGTACAAGCTTAGGATCCCGGTTGCCTTTTTCGTATTCTTCGGCAAATTGATCACTGTTGTCATTGAGTTCCAATGCTTTTTTGCCCAGGGCGATAAAACGCTCGACATCCTGAGCACCACGTATATTTTGGACTACCCTTCCATCAGGGGCGATGTAATAAAGTGTAGGATAGGCACTTACCGGGTATTTTTTACCGAATTTCAGGCCTTCTCCCTTTTCCATGTCCAGTTTGAGATTGATAAAATTACTGTTGTAAAAACTTCCGACTTCGGCCTGGGTGAAAACATTTTCAGACATACGTTTGCAAGGTCCGCACCAGGTGGCATAAGCATCGACGAAGATGATTTTGTCTTCTTTTTGGGCCATTTCAATGGCTTCGTCCCAGGTACCATGTAAAAATTCTATCCCCTGGGCGAAGATAGTTGTGGAACAAAAAGTGAGCAGGAGTAATGAAAATATCTTATCCATAAATATAATTTTGGCTTAATAACCGCAAAACAGGTTTGTATAGTGTATAACGCCTGTTTTTCTTTCCGGTTTAAAAATCTAAAAGGCTCTGTGTCAGAAAATTTCGACAAAAATACACTCAATAATGTGATATTTTGATTTTTCCGTTACTTTCTCTAACTTTAAAGGTCGAAAGAATCATCATTAACCAACAAATTAAAAGTAAATGTTTAAAGAATTTAAAGACTTTGCCATGAAAGGCAATTTGGTAGACATTGCAGTAGCTTTTGTAATGGGTGCCGCTTTCAATACTGTTGTAACTAAATTTACAGCGGGTATTGTATCACCGCTGATTGGGATGATATTCAACAGTGATTTCAACAGTCTTAAATGGGTGCTGAAGGAAGGGGCCGCCGAACAAGTGGATGCAAACGGTACTGTGGTAACCGCTGCTGTGGAAGAAATTGCCGTGAAATACGGAGAATTCCTCACCGCTACCATCGATTTTATTATCGTTGCCTTCGTCATGTTTATGCTTGTCAAAGGAATCAACAGTATGAAGAAAAAAGAAGCTGCCGCCGCTCCTTCTCCTCCTGCCGGACCTTCAACTGAAGATCTGTTGGGCGAAATCAGAGACCTGCTGGCGAAGAAATAAGCATTTTAGCCGGATTTTCCGAAAGGTAAATCTATGCGCATTTTTGAAAAATAAATTACGGGTTATTCATCATTGGATGAGTAGCCCGTTTTTTTACTATAGTTATTTTAGCAGGAAATTCTGAACAACTTCACTACCTTCATTGTAAAATAACTTTCTATGAAAATTTTAAAATGGGCTTTCATTATGTTATTTAGCTTTTCCCTTTTTGGATTTTGCCAGGCACAGGATTGGGCGAATCTAAAACGGTTTCAAAAAGAGAATGCTGAATTGAAAACGCTTGTGCCCGGAGCAAATCGTATCGTATTCATGGGCAACTCCATTACGGAAGGTTGGTCGAATATCCGACCTGAATTTTTCGCCGGGAAACCCTATGTAAACAGAGGCATCAGCGGACAAACAACCCCGCAAATGTTATTGCGGTTTAGACAGGATGTTATTGATTTGAACCCAACTGTAGTAGTTATCCTGGCAGGGATTAACGATATAGCGGGTAATACAGGCCCTTCCACTATTGAAATGATAACGGATAATATTTTTTCAATGGTGGAACTGGCAAAAGCCAATAATATCAAGGTGGTGTTATGTTCAGTACTCCCTGCTTTTGATTTTCCCTGGAGACCAGGATTGGAACCTGCCGAAAAAGTCGTAAAACTCAATGCTATACTGAAAGCTTATGCTGACAAACAAAATTTAATTTATGTCGATTTTTTCTCGGCAATGGCAGACGAATCCAATGGTTTGAAAGCAGCATTGGGAAGCGATGGTGTACATCCCAATGCTGCCGGGTATGCTGTGATGGAGCCTCTCCTGGAAAAAGCGATAAAAGATTGTTTAATAAAATAAACCGTAGTCCACAACGTGGATTAATGCTTTTGGGTGCTTTTATTGATGGTTTAGAATGACAACCGGTTTCGTCAGGTCCATGTTTTTAGATGAAATTTTTATGAAAAATAATCCCGGTTCCAGGTCCTTTATCTTCATTTCATAGTGGGACAGGTTCTTTTTGACAGAGGTGGATTTTACCGTTTGCCCCATTGTGTTAAACAATTGTATGTCGAAATTACCTATAGCTTCGGAGGCCCACTCCAATACGATAACCTCATTCGTCGGATTGGGGTAAATTTTTACGAAAACATCCTTGGTGGTTTCGCCAGTACCTGTTGTCAAAGGAAAAGACGTTGATGTTTCCGTTACGCCTATCAAGGTAGAATCTATGGAGTAGGCAGTAATGCGAAACCAATACAGTGCTTCCTGCGGAAAGCCGGAAGGATCCCAAAGAAAGGAGGCGTCGGTTAAATTTTGGGCAATTGTGTTATAAGAAACCTTGTCGTCATAACTCACTTCAACAGTATAACTCACAGGGCATCCCTCGTCCGGGTTGGTCAACTCCCAGCTTATGGGCTGATCCGCTGACCATTCATCGGAAGGGGTTATGATTTGAATTTCGGGATGGTTATACATGTGTAATAGTTCAGCAAATCCAACGCCAGTGACTTCCATTCCATCTACGGTACCTTCTATGGAAGTGCCACCTTCAAAAAAGTAAAAAGGCTGGACCAGTTCGCTATTGGTATTGATAGAGGTGATGACCAGGTCAATATCGTGGATTTCCGATGTCAGTTGCCACTTTTTGGCGTAACTTCTCTGCTGATCAGGAGTAATGAAATAGCCCAGCCGCTTTAGGTGAAAATCCGAAGTGGTAAAGGTTGAATCTTCGTTTACGTAAGCAGAAAACATTTGGTATTCCTGGACCGGCGGAATTTCATTATCCACGGTAAAAATATTCCAAAGGTTGATGTCCATACCATTGGAAAGTTGCAGGCTGAACCATTCGTATTTTTCGCCGGTCAGGGGATTGAAACTGCCATATTGACGATCTATCCAAGCCGTTCCGGTGACGGCTTCAGTAATGTTTCCGAGGGTTAATGTTCCGGAGGCTTCTATACCGGTGAGCGAATAGTAGTAGGTGTAATTTACAATCCCCTGGTTGAAAAGACCTGTTTCTCCTACGATCAACGGGCGTTTTACGGTATTGTAATTTAACTGGATAGCCCCCGCATTTGAGGCGGCCGAAATATTGTATTCAAAGGGGAGCAGATCTCCGTTTTCATCTTTGGCAGTAACCCAACTTTCATTGCCTCCACCCGGGAACAAACTGGCTTGGATCTCCAGATGATCTGTGGCAAGGGTCGGGTAGGTACAGACCTTCATGTCAGAATAAAAAGCACCGGTGGTTTCATTCGCAATATTCAAGAGTCGAAAACCATCAAAGATCAAAGAATCATAATAAAAATAGGTGAGCATCACCGTGTATTCATTTCCGGTTTCTTCACCTGTGAGATGGGCTGTGGTGTACCACCATTCAATGGCTTCTCCCTCGTGCCAGCCTTCATCTTCAGGAAAGGTAATGACTGTTTCATCTTCATGGTAAGGGTAGTTTTTCCAGTCCTGGGAAAACGAAGTAGTGGATAAAAAAGCGACCCATAGAAATATGGATATAATTTTTTGTGTCATTAATTTTTATTTTAAAACAATATTTAGTATATTTGGTTTTTACCATTCAGCCTCAATTTACTAAATGATAAGCAAAGATGTTTTATGGAAAGGCGCTATTGAAGATTTTTTTGAAGATTTTCTGCGTTATTTTTTTTCGGAATTTGTCGATGAAGTTGACTTTGACCGAAATTATGAATTTCTGGATAAAGAGTTGGAACAACTTTCTCCTGATTCTTATACCCAACACAAGTTTGCCGATAAACTGGTGAAATTTTATTTAAAGAGTGGTTTGGAGAAATGGGTGTTATGCCACATTGAAGTTCAGGGTTATGTAGATCATGTATTTCCAGATCGAATGTTTATTTATTATTACCGTATTTTAGATAAATACGGTAAACCTGTCGCTGCCATTGCTATTTACACGGATGACAGGCCCTCCTTTCATCCAAAGCATTTCGAAAATGAATTTTGGGATACACGAATTCTTTATGAATTTCGAACGTTCAAGGTGCTTGACCAAAATCCTGAAGATTTCTCCAAGAGTCCTCAAAATCCTTTTTCTATCATACTGGAAACTGTCTGGATCGCCTTGCAGAAAGGCAAAAAGGTAAATAGGCTTGAATTGAAGCTTAAAATTGTAAAAAAACTTTTTGAAAAAGGTTTTCCCAAATGGAAAATTGAACGATTATTCAATTTTATCAGTTATTATATTGATTTGGACAAAGTCGAAGAAAAGCTTATTTTTGAAAACAAAATTCAACCATTGATCAAAAAATCGGAACCTATGGGAATTATGGAAGCAATTGAGCAGGAGCTCAAAAGACAAGCAAGAGAGGAAGGAATGAAGGAAGGAATTAAAGAAGGTTTGGAAATTGGAATCGAGGAAGGGATTGAAAAAGGAATGGAAAAGGGAATTGAAAAGGGGATTGAAAAAGGGATTGAAAAAGGAATGGAAAAAGGAATGGAAAAAGGAATGGAAAAAGGAATGGAAAAAGGTAAAATTGAAGCTTTTACCGAAATCATTTTTTCCTTGGATGAGAATGGTATGGAACCAGAACAAATTGCTGCATTAATAAAAAGAGACTTAATTTTTGTCAGCGAGATCCTTGCCCGGAAAAACAGAGGCTAAATCCTTTATCATTGGAAACGGCTCCGCGTTTCCCGGGTATGGTCAATGGAGCCAATTCAGTTTCATTAATTACCGTTAGCATTTGCGCTGCTAAATTGCAAATGTAACATTAAGGGGGCAGATATATCCCTCCCAACTCTCGCGGCTAATTGCCCACAACCTGATAATTGTCGTCTTTTTTTATATTTTTGCGCAAAAATTAAAGATGAGTATAGAAAATGAATTAGCGGCTCGGAGCGAATCCAAATGTGAATTGTGCGCCGCTACCAGTGGTTTAGCAGTTTATGAAGTTTCTCCCTCTTCCGACGGGAGTGCCGACCAAAGTATTTTGGTTTGCGAAACCTGCCTGGAACAAATCGGGGACAAAGATAAAATGGATGCCAATCACTGGCGTTGTCTGAATGATAGTATGTGGAACCCGACCCCTGCGGTACAGGTAGTGGTTTGGAGAATGTTGAATCGCCTGCGGGCTGAAGGCTGGCCTGGAGAATTGCTGGAGATGCTTTTCCTGGATGACGAAACGCTGGCCTGGGCTAAAGCTACCGGGGAAGGTGCGGTAGAGGATGGGGCGACAAAACACATCGACAGCAACGGTAATATTCTGGAGGCGGGAGATACGGTCGTACTCATTAAGGATTTAAATGTGAAAGGGGCCAATTTCATAGCCAAACGCGGAACTGCCGTACGCAGGATATCGTTGGTCGAAGATAATCCCGAGCACATTGAAGGCAAAGTAAATGATCAGCGTATCGTGATTTTGACGAAGTTTGTCAAGAAAGCTTAGATATCGCCGGATAGAAATTTCAGCATGGGTTATAGCCTCTTTGCCACAATTGATGTAAATTAGGGCAAAATTGTGCCATGGCTGACAATCCGGATAACATAAATCAACTGCTTGAGAAGCTCGAAGGGCTCATCAAAAGGCAAAATGCCTTCTCGCGGGAAATTTTAGAGTTAAAAACAGAGATCTTTCGATTAAAAAATAAAGAAGCCGATCTTCAACCTGAAAAAGAAATAGAGGACAGTTCTGTAGAAACCCCGGGAATTAAAATTGCCGAGGAAAAGGCTCTTTTACCTCAACCGCAATCAGCATCTAGTTCCGGAACGCCCTTATTTTCCAATCTCCGAAAATACATGGAGGAGGAATTCGATCTCGAAAAATTCATCGGGGAAAACCTGATCAATAAGATCGGGATACTGGTGACCATCATCGGGGTGGCCATCGGGGCTAAATATACCATTGAACACGACCTGATCACTCCCCTCACAAGAATCATTTTGGGTTACCTGGCAGGCCTGGCGCTATTGGTCGTCGGCATAAGGTTAAAGAAAAATTATGCCAATTACAGTGCGGTACTGGTCAGCGGAGCCATGGCCATCATGTATTTTATCACCTATTTCGCCTATAGCTTTTACGGCCTTTTTCCCCAGATGGTTGCCTTTGGCTTAATGGTGATATTTACCGTCTTTACGGTAGTGGCAGCCTTGAGTTATGACAAACAGATCATTGCCCATATTGCCCTCGTCGGAGCTTATGCTGTTCCTTTCTTTTTAAGTGAAAATTCCGGGCAAGTGGCAGTACTCTTCAGTTATGTGGCCATCATCAACACAGGTATTCTCGTCATTGCATTTCGTAAATACTGGAAGCCGCTTTATTATGCAGCCTTCCTGCTGACCTGGCTTATTTATTCCAGTTGGTACCTCATCGATTATCAGACTTCGGAACATTTTGAGCTGGCTTCTATCTTCCTATGTCTCTTTTTTGCTATTTTCTATCTGACTTTCCTGGCTTATAAATTGATTCAACGGGAGGAATTTTCCATTTTGGATGTGCTGTTGTTGTTGACCAATTCATTTATTTTTTACAGTATCGGGTATTTCATTTTAGAGGACCACGAGACGGGATCGCAATTGTTGGGCTTGTTTACGGTTGGTAATGCAGTAGTACATTTTATCGTGAGCATTATCGTTTACCGAAAGAATTTGGGCAGCCGGAAACTGTTTTATCTGATATCAATACTGGTTTTGACTTTCCTGACCATAGCCATTCCCGTTCAGTTGGACGGACACTGGGTTACCCTTTTATGGGCAGCTGAAGCGGCCTTGTTGTTCTGGATCGGGCGGACAAAAAACATTCCCGTTTATGAAAAAATGAGTTATGTCCTGATGTTGCTTGCCTTTATCAGTATACTTATGGACTGGAACGAGCTTTACAATGGGTATCAATATGAGGTAACCAATGAAACGCTACGCCCGGTTTTTAATATCAATTTCCTGAGTTCTTTATTGTTTATTGCCGCTTTCGGTTTTATCACTTTGCTGAACCGTAATGAAAAATATCCTTCGCCACTTACTAATAAAAACGGGTTGTTGACTCTGCTTTCTTTTGGTCTTCCGGCCATCCTGCTTTTTACCATCTACACTTCAGGAAGACTGGAGATAGCCGCCTATTTTGATCAGTTGTACGGCCATTCAAATATTACAGTTTACCCGGACGGACAGGACTACCAGGATTACTACAGAAATGAAGACCTGCCCTTATTCAGAAATATTTGGATCATTAACTACTCCCTGTTGTTTCTTGCGCTTTTGTCGTTTTTGAACATAAAAAGGTGGAAAAACAGATCGTTGGGATTTATCAACCTGGGCTTGAACCTCATCGCTATGGGTGCTTTTTTGACGATTGGACTTTATGGATTGAGTGAGTTGAGGGAAAGTTACCTGGATCAGCATTTGGCCCAATATTACGACCGGGGAATCTTCAATATCCTGATCCGGTATATTTCTTTCGCTTTTATGGCAGTCATGCTTTGGGCTTCTTTTAAATATATTCGCGCCGATTTTATGAAGGCCGACTTCCGTATCCTTTTTGAAATTGTATTCCACCTGTCCGTATTATGGATCGCCAGCAGCGAATTGATCAGCTGGATGGATATGGCAGCATCGGAGCAGTCCTACAAACTGGGGCTGAGCATTCTTTGGGGCATTTACGCCTTATTGTTGATCGTACTGGGGATCTGGAAAAGGAAAACGCACCTTCGGGTAGGAGCAATTGTATTGTTTGCTGTAACCCTTCTGAAACTATTCTTTTACGATGTGGCGGACCTGGATACCATCGCCAAAACCATAGTATTTGTTTCACTCGGAGTACTTCTCCTCATCATCTCGTTCCTTTATAATAAATACAAACACCATATTTTTGATGAAGCTGAAAATTAATAGCATACTTCTCTTGTTGCTTTTTACGGGCATTGCGGTTCATGGACAAATGGCGCAATATGATTATGTTCGGCCATTACGGGGAGTGTCAGACCAGTGGCACCGGGTCGTTCTTCCTGACGATATTTTCGGTAAAATTTCAGCTGAAATGCAGGACATCAGAATATTTGGAGTGACTTCAAACCATGACACCCTTGAAGTACCTTATTTGTGGCAAATTGGTTCCGAAAATAAATCTACGGACCCCGTCCAATGTAAAATAATCAATACCTCAAGCAATGAAAAAGGGTATTATTTTACCCTTGAGGTTCCTTCAAAAGAGGCGGTGAATCAGGTCGAATTGGCATTCAAACAGCAAAATTTCGACTGGAAACTGACGCTTGAGGGCAGTCAGGATCAACTTGAGTGGTTTACCCTCAGGAAAGATTACCGGATACTTTCCATTAAAAATGCGCTGACCGATTATCAATTTACGAAAGTGGATTTTCCGGATGCCAGGTATCCTTACCTGCGGCTATTGATAAAAAGTGCAGCAAAACCGGACCTTACATCCGTTTCTTTGGCGTTAAAAAAAGATTCGGAGATCGGCTACAAGGATTACCCGGTCAAAAGTGTTTTGGTTGAAGAGGATAAAAAAGCCCGGCAGACGGTTATTGATCTGGATATGGACTGGCCCGTTCCGGTGAGTTATCTCAAAATAGCAATAAAGGATACCTTCGATTATTACCGCCCCATCACCATGAAGTATTTATCGGACAGTACACAAACGGAGCAGGGATGGCATTACGATTACAGGACTATGGCCACTGGAACCCTGAGTTCTTTGGAATCCAATGTATTTACAATGCCCAGTACCCGGGTTAAGAAATTGAAGATCCTGATCGATAATTATGATAATAAATCATTGACAATCAATACAGTTACCGTTAAAGGGTATTTACATGAGTTGGTTGGCCGGTTTACCGATCCTGCTGATTATTTTCTGTTCTACGGGAATGCCACCGCCCGCCAACCGCATTATGATATCGGGATGTTTGCGGACAATATCCCTGAAAATCTGACGCTCCTCGAATTAGGGGACGAGCAGGTCATCAAAAAAGAAACCACCCCGCCGCGGAAACCATTGTTTGGAAATAAGAACTGGTTGTGGGGCATCATGGTGCTTATTATATTGGTCCTGGGGTGGTTTACGGTTAGGATGTTAAAGGGCAACTAGGCGTTTAGGTTTTTACCCATTTAAAAACCTTAAGTGATTGGTTTTCCATTTTTAAATAAATGGTATATATTCCTGAAGGTAAATGGCTTAAATCTATATCATTGGTTTCATTTAGCCATAATTGATCATGAAACAATTCATCTCCCAGAAGGTTAAATATAAAAACCTCGGAAGCTTCATGGAGGGGTGTTTTACTTTCCAGGCGCAACCTTCCTGAGGACGGATTTGGACTTAAAGAAACATCTAATTGTCGGAGGGTATTATTTTTTAAATCCAGTGGTTCATCTCTTTCGAAAATGTAAGCGGCCCCGGCATCTAATAAGAAACCACTCCCAGTAGGCACATCTGCACTCCATGCACCGACAGCAATTTGAAAATCCCTTACTGCTACCACCGAGCCAAATAAATCATTCACTTCCCTGTTTTCGCCTACCACTTTTTGAACCTGTGTCCAATGATCATTTGATTGTTTTTCAAAAATATAAACGGAGCCAGCACCGACCACCGTGTTATTTCCATCGGGGTCTTCTCTTTCGGTTTCAGCACCAATGGCAACAATCGAACCATCCACGTCCACTGAAGTACCAAAAAAATCATTTTGGTCAAAATCGTTTGCAAGGACCTTTTGTACTTCCTGCCAATCGCCATCGTTGTCACGGTTGAAAAAATAGGCGGCTCCTGCGTTGCCCCCAACGGATAAATCAGCTTTTGATCGCGCACCTACCAGGCCCCAATCGTTTTGAATGGCAACATCTGAACCGAAATTGTCAAAATTAGACCGGTCTGATGCCAATAATTTTTGGACTTCGATCCATTGTCCAGAAGAGGGATCTTTTTCAAAAATATAAGCTGCTCCGGCATTAAAATAAAAATTGGACTCATCAGTTTTATTGGGAGCGCCTATGATCAACTTGTCACCACGAATGTCAAGAAATTTTCCGAAATTGTCACCGCTGGCTCGGTCGGATGCCACTAATTTTTGCACTTCAATCCACGATCCGTCATTTTGTTTTTCAAAAACGTAGGCTGCTCCTGCCTCATTCATAGTATTAGAATCCGTAATGTCTTCATCCTGGTTGTGTGCCCCGATTAAAATACACCCTCCAGACATCGCTATATTATTGCCGAATAAATCACCATTACCCGGGTCCGAAGCGACGAGGTGAGCTGTTGGCTGAACGGTGCCGTTGGGAAGTATTTCGTAAACGTAAACAGCTCCTGCGTTGCCACTCCCGGAAGGGATGTCATCTTCATTATAAGCACCTACTGCGAATTGATTACCATCGATTGCAACGGAACAGCCAAAGTACCCTAAAGCTTCGGGGAAGCCAGCGTACAATTTTTCGACCTCATCCCAGGTATTGGAAGTGTTGCGTTTAAAAAGATAAGCAGCGCCAGCAGTACTCAAGTTAGATGTCAATTGGTAGTCTTCCCACCAGGCTCCTGTTATGAAATAATCTTCGTCAATGGCTACGGAAAAGCCGAGGTTGTCCTGGGCTTCGAGGTCTGATGTTGAAATATTTTGTACCAGATTCCATTGTTGGGCATCCAGTAGATTTTGAGTGGAGATGATCAAAAAAATAACAAAAACATAGAAGGGTAAGATACGGTTCATTTTACAAAAATTAGGGATGAAAAATTGGATGTTCATTATTAACAAACAAATATATTGTATGTGTAGTAAACAAAAAATCCCTAAAAAAGGGGACAAGATTGGTCAGTATCCCTTATATTTAAAGGCATGAACAAACATCGAGGCTATAATTATATAGATTTAGCCAAAACCATAGGGATGCGGCATTACAAGGTCAGAAAAGAAGACCATAGCGAATTATTGAAAAAAATAGAATCCCACCCACTCACCAAAGGCATTCTGAGTGTTGGCCAATATTTCGTTTTGATCGGTAATGTTCAAAGCTGGAAAACTATTTTTCTTAGCAAGGATTGTGAGCTCCTTACAGGTTATTCTCGTAAGGAAGCCTTTGAGATGGGACCGGAGTTGATGGTCAGGTTTACCCACCCTGAAGATTTTCCGATTGTGATGACCTATAATGAAAAGGGCATTAAGTATCTTTATTCCTTGTCGGTGGAAGATCGGATTTTTCAAACAGCTATTCATTATTATCGCGGAGTAAAAAAGGATGGGACGGTACTCAATGTGCAGCACCAGTCTTTTGCCATTGGATTTGACGTGGAGGGGAAACCTTACATTTTTGCCAATATTTATACAGATATATCTCACCTCAACAGGCCCCAAATTCCAAAAACTTTTATTCTGGATAGAAGAGATAACGTGTTGACGGAAATTAGTGTTGACAAAGTACTGGTAGAGGGGAATGTGCTAAAAATTACTCCACGTGAAAAAGAAGTACTGGGGTTGTTGGCATCCGGACTTTCCAGCAAAGCTATTTCGGAAAAGCTGGAAATCAGTTTCCATACCGTTGTAACCTACAGAAAAAGACTACTCGAAAAAACGGGTGTTAAAAACACCTCTGAACTGGTAAATTTTGCGTTACTGCATTCGTTGTTGTAAAAAAATGCTTTTTTCACTAAGGGTATTTCTCTCCTTCAGTGTATAAACATTAATACAACATTATTTTCATCATAAAATCCTGACTTATGGTAGTAATCAACTGTGCAACCGGCACCATAGACGAATACATTCCTTCTGGCAGTCAGCCATGGAATGAAGCCCGGGCCAGACACCTTTACCATCGACTGGGCTTTGGAGGTAACCGTGTACAGATCGAAGCGGCACTTGGGCAATCTCCGGCAGGCCTCGTTGATGCCCTCATCGACGAAGCGATCAATATGCCTTTTACAAACGAACCCGAGTGGTCCAACTGGAGTTTTGCTGATTACGGAGGAACAGAGGAGGCCTTTTTTGAACAACAATCACAACAATTTATCGAATGGATTCTGGCATGGGTACAGGATATGCACGATAAAGGTTTTCGGGAAAAACTGGCCCTTTTCTGGCATAACCATTTCGTGACCCGTGCAGAATCGTATATCTGCCCCTCGCATATGTTCAGGTATCATCGATTGCTGCAGCAATATGCCCTGGGCAACTTTAAAACTTTTGTGAGTGAAATGGGAAAAACGCCTGCTATGCTCGTATTCCTCAATGGAGTGGAGAATTCACTGGTCAGCCCCAACGAAAATTATGCCAGGGAGTTGTACGAATTGTTCACCCTCGGCCAGGACAATAATTACACCCAGGCCGATATTGAAGAAACCGCCAGGGCTCTTACTGGCTGGAATGGATATTTTGAGTATTGCGCCGATATTGAATTTTTACCGCTGCTTCATGATTCCAATGCCAAAACCATTTTCGGGCAGACTGGCAATTGGGGATACGATGATGTAGTCAATATTTTGTTCGAACAACGTGCAGTGGAAATTTCGACCTACATCTGCGATAAATTTTACCGAAATTTCGTCCATCCTGATGGAAGTGAAGAGATTGTCAACGAACTGGCGGCCACTTTCCGTGACAACGATTGGGAGCTGGCACCCGTCTTTCGCCAACTGTTCAAAAGCGAACATTTTTTTGATGAATACGTCATTGGCACGCTGGTGAAAAACCCTGCCGATTTTGTGGTTGGATTGTTCAAACCCTGCAATTTTGAGACCAATGAAGGATTGATGGAAATTTCAGCCTACCTAATTTACGGTCTTGGGCAGGAATTGTTCAATCCGGTAGATGTGGCAGGATGGCCCGGCAACCGCACCTGGGTCAACGGAACGACACTCACCGGCAGGTGGCAATCTGCCGATATTGTTTTGGGAACCTTATTCAACGAATTGCCACAAACCCTTGTGGATTTTGCCTTTTCCCTTGCCGGCAATGCTACCGACCCTGCTTTGGTCACCCAAAAGATTATTGACCACCTGGTGCCCAACGGCCTCAATACGCCCGATGCTTATGCCGTGGCAACGGAGGTCTTCAAATGGGAAGTGCCCCAGAATTATTATGACCTGGGCCTGTGGAATCTCAACTGGGAAACCGCACCTGCCCAGGTAGCTTTGTTGTTGCAGCACCTGTCCCGTTTACCCGAATATCAATTGCATTAATCTTTCTTTTTAATGGCGTAAAAATCGAAAAATGAAATCCAATTCTCATAAAAATAAATTGCGCTTTGGCAGCGCCCTTGAGCACGGAAAAGCTCACGCACAAGATCACAACACCTGGAGCCGGAGGAGTTTTCTCCGTAATGTCGGTATTGCGGGCAGTATGTCTATGATGTTGGGCAGGATGCCTGTTACAGCCCTGGCCGAATCACCTCTGGGGAGAGCATTGCTCAACAACGAAGGCGACCGCATTCTCGTCCTCATCCGCCTCAAGGGTGGAAATGACGGCTTGAATACCATTATCCCTGTTTTTAACTATGGTACTTACCAGTCTTATCGCCCACAGTTGGCCATCCCTCAAAATGAAGTCATCACCCTGGATGATAAATTCGGGATGCACCCACAGATGAACGCTCTCAGTAACCTGTGGCAGGATGGTAAAATGAAAGTCGTGAACAGTGTCGGTTATGAAGATCAAAATTTGTCGCATTTTCGGTCTACGGATATCTGGTCTTCCGGTAGCGATGCCGATGTTTACGATACGAGCGGATGGATGGGAAGATTCCTGGAAACCCAGTTTCCTGATTACGTGACCGATCCTCCTACGACACCCCCTGCCATCCAGATCGGAGGAGCCGGAAATATCCTTTTCAACAACAGTGATCTGACCAATATGGGCCTGATCGTGAGCAACCCTGACCAATTGTACGAGATTGCCCAGACCGGCCAGCTCTACGATCCGCTGGATGTGCCGGAATGTTATTACGGCGAACAGTTGACTTACCTGAGAACGGTGGCTAACAGTGTGTTCAATTACGCAGAGTCTGTGGCTGAGGCGTACAACAATGCCACCAATTCAGTGGAATATACCACTTCCCTCGGCGACCAGCTGGCCCTGGTGGCCCGGCTCATCAAAGGAGGACTGGGCACTCAATTGTATATGGTCAACCTGGATGGTTTTGATACCCACGCCAACCAGATCGAAGACCACGCCAACCTGTTGAACAATGTTTCGGAGGCGGTGAATACCTTTTTTCAGGACCTGGAATCCACCGATGATGCCAAACGTGTGCTGGGCATGACCTTCTCCGAATTTGGTCGCCGGATAGAGGAAAACGCTTCCGAGGGAACGGACCATGGAGCGGCCGCACCCATGATGCTTTTCGGGGAAGGTTTGAACGGCAACGGTATCCTCGGGGCCGATCCTGACCTGGAAAATCCCGATCCCGTGGGGAATTTGAATTACGATGTAGATTTCCGGTCGGTATATGCTACGGTACTCGAACAATGGCTTTGCCTCGATCCTGATGTGGTGAATGATGTATTGGGACAGGATTTTGCACGCCAGGAGCTCGGATTGGAATGTTCAGCTGTTTCGACCTATGATCCCGGCCTAAAAAATATCGGACTGAAACTTGCTTACGACCAGGGCCAGGTCATCATCTCGTATGATCTTCCTGAATCCATGCCGGTTACCGTACAGGTTTTTGATGTACTGGGACGCCCCGTGAAAAAATTGTTTGAAGGATTCCAGACTTTTGGTAACCATCAACATGTTTTCGAATCCCGCCAGGCGAGAATAGCTGCCGGGATTTACGTCGTGAGTGTTCGGGCCGGGCGGCAGGTGTTTAGCCAGAAAATGAAGGCTGGGTTTTAATATATTCCCCCATTAATAAAAGCCACGGAACCTGGAAAGGTGACATTTTTGTCCCCTGTTTTTTCGTCTTTTAACATTTTGATCTCGAAAAAACTTTCCATAGAGTCATTTTCTGTTATTATTAACTACCGGGAGGTACCCGATATTTCCCTGTTTGGTGTTAGTTGAATTCCGGTCTTCAGAGAACTTTTTTTTTAAAAAACAGGTTGTAGTAAAGTGTAGACAAACTTAAATGAATGGACGTTATCAAACAACCTGCAGGCCGTCAACTGGCCATCTCCGATGTTCATGGCTGTCTGAAGACACTGGAGGTCATGCTGGACAAATTGGCTTATTCTTCCACGGACCAACTGTTCGTGTTGGGCGATATGGTCGATCGCGGTCCGGACAGTAAGGGAGTCATTGACCTGGTTAGGAGCATGAAACAGGAGGGGTATGATATCCATTGCCTGAGGGGCAATCATGAGCAAATGATCCTGGATGATCTGGAAGCAGGTCAAAAAAGCGTCTATTTCAGTGATGCGGCCATGCTCCGAAGTTTTGAGGCTAAGGACGTCAGTGAAATTCCTTTGGAATATGTAAAATGGATCGAGGAGTTACCGTATTTCCTGCAAACGGAAGGTTTTTTGCTCGTACATGCCGGGCTGGATTTTTCTGTTAAAAATCCGCTGGAAAATCTTATTGATATGATGTGGCTCCGGTATTGGTACGACAGCCTTGACCCCGAATGGTTGGGGGACCGTGTGGTCGTTCACGGCCATACCCCGTTGGACCGGCCCGTTATTGAGGATCGCCTGGATGCATTATACCATTTCCCGGTGCTGAATATCGATAACGGTTGTTTTTTCAGAGGGGAGGGAAAAGGCCAGCTTTGTGCGTTTGATATGACAAACCGCCGGCTTCATTTCCAGGAAAATATGGATAGGCCATTCCCACCTGGATATTTTGATGATTAGAGGTAGCCCCCGGTTAATAATTGATGAGATACGTCCACCAAATAAATCCCAATAAAGTTGCTCCGATGGCGGAAATGAAAATAATCAATCCGTATTGCCGGGTGTTTTTCTCAAAAGTGAAATACTTTTTCCCTTCGAAGTCCACGCTTTTCCCTTTCCAGTAATACCAACCCATCCCCAATGCAGGGATGATGGCTAAAAATTGAATTAAAAATCCACCCAAAATGGCCAGAGCGAAATAAAATATGGGCCAGGCCATGTGTGGTTCTTTGCCTTTTCTTAATTCATTGAGCCTGTTCTCTTTGAGGTTTTTGATGTATTGGTCATCAAGGGGTTCCCCCATTTGTTGTAAACGAACTTTTGCCGTGGCAATGGCTTCCGGACTCCATTCATCCGGATTGGTAAGCAGGTCCACCAACTCCTCTTTGGAAAATCCTTCAAGGATTCCGAATTGTTCTCCGGGTTGATTTTCAATATCTTTTTGCAACAATTCATTGACCTTCAGAAAATCTTCCGGAAGGATCTTCAGGGCAATATGAGGCCTGATGGAATTTCCGATGATGGCTCCGTCTAGCAGGTCCTGGCCCTTTTCAAGTTTGTAAGGGATCTTGTTTTCATCGAGAATGGAAACGAAATCCAGGGCGATGCTTTCATGGGTGAACATGCGGTATGTCTCCAGTTTTTCATCCGATGAATCGTCCGGGTGTTTTTCGATAAAGTCGTTGTCGAGAATGTCTGTCATGTTTTTTTGTAATGTGTTGGGTATAAAAATAAGAAAAAAATGGAAAGGCCTGGATTTGAAACTCACCAAACCACAAATTCCGTCCTGCGATTCACTTTACGACCTGCTTCAGATTCGTTATCGGCTACAGGTTTCGTTTCCCCGAATCCTTTGTAGCGCAGCCTTACCGAGTCAATTCCTTTTTCAATGAGGTAGCCATACACTGCTTTTGCCCTTTTTTCAGAAAGCAAAAGGTTGTCAGCCTCGTTGCCAACGTTATCGGTATGCCCGTTGATTTGAATATTTAATTCCGGATTGTCTGTGAGTAAGTCGAAGAGCTTATCCAGTTCGGATGCAGAAGCATTTTTGAGTTCGGCAGAGCCTGTTTCGAAGAAAACGTTTTTTAGTACCACCGGTTTTTCCGGGGCGGTTTCTTCCGCAATGGATGCTTCCGTAACGGGTTGGAGTTCTACATAAATCTGGTAAGGTGCTTCGATGCTTGCAGGCGTATGCAGGGAAAAATTTTCGGAATAAAAAAGGTATTTTTCTTTAGAGATGTATAATGCGTAATCTTTGCCGGCAGGCAAACAGAGCAACAATTCGCCTAGGTCGTCGGCCACTGTTTTGGTGACGGTTTTGCCGGTTGCCAGGTCAATGATCTCAGCGTTGGCTTCGAAGCCTCTGTGGCTGCGACTATCCACTACCTTTGCTTTTACGTAAGTGACGGGATCCGGGCGGGCTTCCTCATAAAGCGAAAAGCTAAAAATATCGATATTCAACCTGCTGGAAGGTTTTTCCACCAAAACCGAAGCCGGTGTTGTTTCGTCGCTGTCCTTGTCGCTGGCATAATAGGCGGTCTGCCCGTCAATACTCACCACAAGAGTACCTTCATTTGCCGGAGTATTAATGGGGTAACCGATATTCAGAGGGGGCGTCCATTGGTTCAGGCTGTCTTTTTTGGAAAAGTAGAGATCGATGCCTCCCATACCGGGATGCCCTTCGGAACAAAAATAGAGGGTCCGGTTGTCCGGGTGAATAAAGGGGCATTGGTCGTTGTAGGGGGTATTGATTTCAGGGCCCAGGTTTGTGGGGGTGCCCCATTGCCCGTTTTCCTTTAGGCGACTCATCCATAAATCACGTTGACCAAGTCCGCCGCTTCGGTCGCTGGCGAAGTAGAGATTTTGCCCGTCGGCAGAAAGGGAAGGCTGGCCTTCCCAGGCCGAAGTGTTGATCGCTCCTTCTATCTTTTTGGGGTCGGTCCATTGACCGCCTTGGAAGGATGAAAAATACAAGTCGCATCCGCCCATCCCTGCCCTGGAATCACAGCGGGTAAAGACCAGGAGCCGGCCGTCGGCGGAAATGCACTGGGCTCCTTCATTTTGGGGGGTATTGATCTTTTCCATCGGCTGTCGGGGTTGCCAAATTTGGTCCTTTTTTACTGAATAATAAAAATCTTCCTGATTGCCAACGCGGGCGGTGAATACCAGCCGGGTGCCGTCGGCAGTGAGGCTGGGGAGATATTCCTGTCCTTCGGTATTGATGGCGGTTCCGAGATTTACCGGTTCAAACGGAACGGGATGGGTGATGGCATTGGCCGCAAACCGGGCGTTGATGAGGTGGTGTTCTGCCTTTTGTTTCCGGACATTGCTTTTGGGGTCTCTTTCCAGGTATTGTTCAAAATGCGTGGCGGCGCGGTCGTATAACCGGAGGTCCATTTCGGTTATGGCCAGTTCATACCACACCCGGGGCAGGTAGTCAGGCGCCATTTTTAACACCTCTTCAAATTCTGCGGCTGCTTTCTCCAGTTGGCCGCTGGCACCGTTTAAGGAGGCTCTCAATATTTTACCATCGATAAACTGTGGGTCAATCTTCAGGGCTTTGTCGAGTTGTTCGAGTGCTTCGGGGAACTGTTCTGCTCGGCTTAACGTTTGAGCGTTATCGTAGTATTTTAAAACCTTTTTGCCGGCACTGTCCATAGTGGTATATTCCTGAGCCGACAACAAGGTTGAGAGAGGTAACAATAGAACCAGAAGCAGTACTTTTTTTATGTATCGCATAGTTAGACGATTGGCAATAAACAGCCTACGGTGGATGGCTAAATTGGGTATTTTTTTTGTTTTTTGAAAATTATTTGAATTCTGCTGTCAAAGAAACGAAAAAAGTTGAAGGCATATTGGAAGGACTTAAGAAAAGTGGTACTTTTGCGGCCTTGAAAAAGGAGTCTTGTTACTTGTTACTTGATTCTGGTTGATTGATTCACCTTTGGAAGGAGGCCTTTCAGTATTCAAAAAAGCAACCAGCAACCAGCAACCAGTAGCCAGCAACCAGTAACCAGCAACAAAATATAAAAAAATGTACAGAACGCATAACTGCGGAGCGCTCCGCCTCGAAGATGCAGGAAAAGAAGTGGTTTTGAGTGGATGGGTTCAGAATTCCAATAATTTGGGACACATGAATTTTGTTCAATTGAGGGACCGTTACGGGATCACCCAGTTGAATTTTAATAAAGATGATGACGAGACTTTGCTGGAACAGGCGGGAAAGCTGGGGCGCGAGTTTGTGATCAATGTAAAGGGTATTGTCCGGGAACGAAGCAGCAAGAATCGGAATATCCCCACCGGTGAAATTGAGATCCAGGTGAAAGAACTGACGGTTTTGAACAGTTCCAAAGTGCCTCCGTTTACCATTGAAGATGAATCGGATGGGGGAGATGAATTGCGGATGAAATACCGTTATCTCGATTTGCGTCGCGGACCGGTACAAAAGAGTATCATCTTCCGTAGCAAGGTGGCTATGGAGTCACGGAATTATTTGGCTTCCCAGGGATTTATCGAAGTGGAGACGCCGTTCTTGATCAAAAGTACGCCGGAGGGAGCACGGGATTTTGTGGTGCCAAGTCGTATGAACCAGGGACAGTTTTACGCTTTGCCTCAATCGCCTCAGACGTTTAAACAGCTGCTGATGGTAGCGGGCATGGATAAATATTTCCAGATCGTAAAGTGTTTCCGTGATGAGGATTTGCGTGCCGACCGACAGCCGGAATTTACGCAAATCGACTGCGAGATGGCTTTTGTGACCCAGGAAGATATTCTCAATACTTTTGAAGGTCTGACCAAACATGTATTTAAGCAAACGCTTGGATTGGAGTTGGGAGACTTTCCCCGTATGTCTTATGATGAAGCGATGCAGCGTTACGGATCTGATAAACCGGATATTCGTTTTGGGATGGAATTCGTGGAGCTTAACGAAGAAGCGAAGGGCAAAGGGTTCAGTGTGTTTGATGACGCAGAATTGGTGGTTGGAATCTGTGTGGAAGGACAGGCGGAAGCTTATTCCAATAAAGATATAAAGACCCTGACAGAGTGGATGCAACGTCCTCAAATCGGGGCGAAAGGATTGGTGTATGTCAAGTTTATGGAAGATGGCAGCGTGAAATCTTCCATCGGTAAATTCTTCTCTGATGAAGCATTAATGGCCTGGGGCGAAAAATTTGGCGCCAAGCTGGGTGATGTCCTGTTCATCCTTTCGGGAGAAGAGGAAAAAACACGCAAGCAACTCAGCGAACTTCGGCTTGAAATGGGCAGGAGACTGGGATTGATGAAGGCCGGGGATTTCAAACCACTGTGGGTGCTCGATTTTCCTCTGCTGGAATGGGATGAGGAGTCAGGCCGTTTCCACGCGATGCACCACCCGTTTACTTCTCCTAAGAAAGAAGATATGGACCGCATGCTTACCGGTGACCATGAATCGATGAAAAGCCTGCGTGCCGATGCTTATGACCTTGTGATCAACGGGTCTGAAATCGGCGGTGGGTCTATTCGTATTCACGACAGGAAGTTGCAGGAAAGAAACTTTAAACTATTAGGATTTACACCGGAAGAAGCCGAAAATCAATTTGGCTTCCTGATGGGGGCTTTTGAATATGGAGCGCCTCCACACGGCGGTATTGCTTTCGGTTTTGACCGTTTGTGCGCTGTATTGAGTGGTCAGACATCGATCCGTGATTTTATTGCTTTCCCTAAAAACAACCAGGGCCGTGATATGATGATCGATGCTCCTTCTGCTGTGTCTGATGAGCAGATGGTAGAATGGGGGTTGAAGCTGGATTTGAAAAAATGATGATTTGATGTGCGGATGTGCGGATGAATAAGGAGACATCTTCGTGCGATGGCTTGAGGGAAGGCAGAAAGGTGTTTTCTTGTGGCATGCTGACAAACATTAATGCTGTGATAAAAAAAGCCACAGGGATTCGGTTGAATCTTTGTGGCTTTTTTATTTAGCTATTTTAAAATGATCAGTGATTATCCGGCACGACCATCAACAACCCTTCGAATTCCAATTGTGGATTCTTAATTTGAATTTCGGCTTGTTTTTGTTTGTCGAAGCGGTAATCTGTGTGGATATTTTTCACCGAAGGCAAGTCAGACAGAATATCCTCAAGGCCGCTTAAATTCGGGCAATCGGACAGGAAGATATTTTGCAATTGAGTTAATTGGCGCATATCTTCAGGCAGGTTTTGGAGGTCGTTGAAATAAGAAATACTAAGACTATGCAGTGAAGGAAAGGAAGGGAAGATGCCTTCCGAGATGTTGATGATATTCGTCTTTTTGAGTTTTAAAACTTCCAGGTTTGGGAATGATTTTAGCAAAATCAGGTCCTGTTCCGACAGGTTTTCGAGATCCAGATTTCTTACCTCCTCACGGTATTGCAAAGCTTCAGGGAGGGATTTAAATACTTTGGTACTCACGTCCGGTTCGTAAATGACTTTTCCGGAATCCAGGTTGATTATTTTGGACACTCCTGTACTGAAAGTGTTGTTGTCGGTGTAATAAACCAATAAATTACCTTCAACTTTTGCAGTATAAGGGAGATTATCCACCTCATAAGTCGGCTTGAGGTTTTCGGTATTGTAAAAAACAAGACTTTTCTCTTCGGTCTCAGTGATTTTCAGGGCGAGTAAGTATTTACCCATAAAATCAAGGGGCATTATTTTTTTTACCCCTTTGCCGGGTTCAAGAGTGACCACCTCATATTGGTGATCGTAAAGGACAGGAAAAGGTTCTTTGCTTCCCTTTGGGGCGTCGTTAAAAATGAAATAAGCGTACTCATCGGTTTTATAGACGGCAGGAAAAGTCAACATTTCCATTGCATTGATTCGTTTGTTTATCTTTTCGCTGATTTTTAGTTTTTCCTCTTTGTAAGTTGGACGGCCATTGGCATCGGTAAAAGGCCACAGGTCACTTTCTCTTTGACTATGGGCTCCATCCGGGCGAAGGTAAATGGTGGAATAACTGTTGCCTGTTTTTAATGACAATTGCCAAATACCTCTATCGAAATGATTAATACGCCTGATGTCCCCGGGGATTTCCTGTGAAAGGTTGACCAATGTTTTGCCCGTGGGATCGATCATCAACCAGTCGCCTTGCCCATCGTCTAATTGAACCACTGCACTTCCTTCTCTGAAATGACTCGCTTCCCAGAATTTTTTGCCGTCAAACATTGGGTTTCCATGTTTGTCGATATAGTAGATTACGGAAGCATTTCTCCGGTTTTCGAATTGTTCATATACCCTGAAAAAACCATTCCGAAAGGGGGACACCCAATTGATGTCGCCTCCAAGGTCGCGGACCATTTCTCCTTTTCGGTCGATCAGATAATAATGCAGATCATCGCCTACAGGCAAAACATCCCCTGAAAAATCCACGAAATAAAAATTACTCAATTTGAAAGGTTCATTGGTTTCCCGAACGGTGGGGTCATGGCCCGGAGGCAGTGTAAAAAGCACGGTTCCCTGGTCGTTTATACAAGTGAATCCTTGTTCACGGGACTGGCGTACGACCATTGCCTGGTCTTGTGCGGAAATACGGGAGGTAGTGAGGAGTAGAAAAAATTGAAGGACGAAAAGCAGTGGATATCGGTGCATTATTGAGTGGTTTCTTTTGTCAGTAATGGGCGGTAAAGATATAATTTTTTAAAGAATAAAAGACTGACGGAAACTACTTCCAACAGTCTTTTATTAAATAGAACCACAGAACCTGCCTTACTGCGACAGCAGGCAAGGTTTCCGATATCCAGGGTAGAATCAAGAAGGGATTTTCTATCCTTTTTTTGCCAGATACAAATAGTCAAGATAATAAATGACCTTAAGCGAAAGCTGGTTACTTTGAGGGCCTGTAAACAAGGTGTTAAGGTTGTCAAAATACTGCATGTCCACCTGGTCGCCGTCGTTAAAAATGGCATTTTTCCAAACCACAAAAATATCACTTCCCGGGGCAAAACGCCAGCGGTACTGAAGGTCGATGTTAAAAGCATTGAAAGTAAAATTATTCGCCTCGTTATAGTCGGTATCTGTGAGGGTTCCGTCTTCGGATAACAGGTGGTAGCTGGAATACTTGCCTTTGGTCCAATAGTGATACAGGTTGAAGGAAAGGGCCATTTTGTTATTGAAATTATAACTGGCCCAGGCGTTATTAGTCACCGTGGTCCGGTCTCTTCTTCCAAAAATTACGTCGGGCACTTCATCCAGATCGTTTTCAAAAATATGGTTCACAAAACCGACCTGTCCTTTGGCAAATTCCTTTTGTGTGGAAACGCCAAATGAAAATTTATCGCTCACCCGGAACGAAGGTCCAACGACGATTCTCCAGTCGTATCTGTCTTTTTCATTGGTATTGGCAATTCTTCCATTGATCCAAACCCGCAACCGCTTCCTTCGGTCGGAATTGATATTAAATCCAAGGCTGGCATTTGTAGGAGATTCATAATAACGACCTTCGGCCCGGGGTTCAAAAAAATCATAGCCTTTTACCGGCTCGAAATAGGTCCAGGCATTCAGATTCCAAAAATTCTTGGTTTGCCCCCAGGCCCATATTTCTACGCCCAGTCCTGTGAAATTATTGGGGTTGTACAGTCGGGAATAGTAGGCGGAACCTCCAAACTGAATCCTGTTAAAACGGCCTTTGGGTTCGAAAATGCTGTATTCCACATTAAAATTTGCTGATCTTTCATTGTTGCTGAATATAAACCCCAGGTCATTGGGGTCATACGTGTCGCTTTCGATATTGTACCCCAGGCTCCAGTTCCAGTTGCCGCTGATTTTTTTGATGCCTACATTATAGTTATATCCGAGGGCGGTGCTGTCACCGTAATATTTTTGGCTCAAAACGCCCTGCCCTTCAATGCCGTAACTTCTTTTGTTATTGATCAGGTCAAAAACAGCACCGGTGACATTGGCGTCATAATCATCTCCAAATCTCAGGGTGGTGGCATTGATTAAGGAGACCGAGGAATTATTTTTTAAATTCTGATCCAGAACCAATACATTATAATTGCTCAGGGGGGAAGTTTCCATTTCATGGGTTACGCCTTCGACATCCCTGACCGTTGCGGTTTGTTTTTTGGCTGTAGCGTTAAACCAACCTATGCCCAATCCATGGGTGGTTCGTCCTGACAGTTTGGTTGCATTCAATAATTGGGTTTCTGTAGGATTACTGACGACCACTTCTCCCTCTTTCAGGTTTTCTTCCACTTCCCAGTAGTGAAGCGGTTCTCCGCCAATTCTTCGGGAGTAGAACAAATTTCCTTTGCTGAACAGCTCGGTTCCTTCTGTGAAAAATTGACGGTTTTCATCATACCTGACTTCAAAAGGGCTTAAATTGAGGACCTCCTGATCAGACCTGGCCTCTCCAAAATCGGGGATGAGGGTCATGTCCAGGGTGAAGGCATCGTTGATCCCGTATTTGATGTCCATCCCTGCGTTGAAAGATCTTCCGAAATTGTTATGCCCGTTTTCGTCTTTGGAATGGAGTCCGTATAAAGCCAGGAAGGGCGTTGCCGAAAGCCTGACCGGGGATTTTATGCCTACAATGCCGGTGAGCAATCCTGATTGATTGAGAAAGCCATCGATCTTGGGGTTGATCTCACTCCAAAATACTTTTTCCTGGGTTCGGTCGATTTTCCTTCCGAAATTAATGTGCCAGAGTTGTTCTTCCTTATTGGGAAAACGCAAGGCAGAGTAGGGGATTTTTATTTCGGCCACCCAACCATTTTCCACTATTTTTACCGCGCTGTTCCAAATGGCATCCCATCCCTCATCTTCTCCGTTGGGGCTGGCCTTGGCATCAAACTGGACGCCCGCTGCGGTGACGATAAATTCTTCACCGTTTATTCCTCCTTTATAGGAGTCAATGAAAACACCAAACCAGTCGGCACTGCCAATGCCATCCCGCTCCACCAATTCATGACGGATACTGTCGGGCTGATTGTCGTACATCATGGCGCTGACGTAGAGGCCGGTATTGTCGTAAAGTACTTTTACATGGGTAGGGAAGGTGGCTTTTTTTCCAAAAGTCGGGTCGAGGGTGATGAAGTCTGTGGCATAAGAAGTGGCTGATTCCCAGGCTTGATCGGAAAGGTCTCCATCAATCACAGGCCCTTTTTCGACTCTGTAAGCAGTTATCTGTTTTTTAGATAAATCAAGACTGGCGGCTCCCTGGGAAAACAAAGAAAATATGGAACAGCAGAGCGCAAGGGTTAATAGTGGTTTTTTCATCAGGTGAATAAAGTTTAAAAAAAAAAGAAAAACACAAGCAAGAAATGTTGAAAAATAAATGTGATTGCAGGAGCCATTCAAAATCACAAAAATTCATTTAAAATTTACAATTTCTCCAGGGTTTTCTGTTAGCAATAAAATGATCAAATAGTCCGGAAATTAAAGACAACCATTATTTTTTCGGGTTGCAAAAATACCGTTTTTTCTAAAAAAAACTTCACTTATGGTTTCCATTCCCAAATCATAATCACCCATTTCTTTTCATCAGGCGAGGTATAGGTGTTGAGATGATCAAACCCGACTTTTTGGTGGGCGCGTATAGATCTATTGTTTAATACATCAACTTCAGTAATGACGCAAGGATGCCTATGGGCATATTCCAGTTTCATCCTTTGGTACAATCCCTCAAAAATGCCCTGTCCGCGGTAGTTTTTATCGATGCACACCTGGCCCATGACGATATAGTCGATGGATGAAAGGGCCTTGTTTTTATACAACAGCCCGTTTATTTGATCAAACATTGGAACCAAAACGGGGATTTGATCTCCAAAAACCTTGTCCATGGTTAATGAATACCCTATGACTTTTTGCCTGTCTTTCGCGATGATGTGTGGGGAATGGTCGTTCATGGATTTCAGCAACTCCGGGGAATGCTGAACCGTAACGAAACCTTCTTTTTGCCTTTCCTCTTTTGAAATAACATGAGGGAGGTTAGCCGACTGGAGGGCAAGGATTTGTTGAAGCTCGGAAGGTGTTCGGGCCGTTTCGTATCGGATCATTCTAAAAATTTACGCTAAATTAGGATTATTTGACTTTATCTTGTCTTTTGTTTTATTAACTTCAACGCTGGTTTCGTCAATTTTTAGCCTTGAAATTAATAAGATGATTGAAAAAATCAGACAAAGTCATTTGGATTCCTTTGGAAGTGCCCCTTTGATGCTCAAAGTACCTTCCAGGATCAACCTGATCGGGGAGCATACGGATTACAACCTGGGCTACTCCCTGCCGGCAGCGGTAGGTCAGTCCATGATTTTTGGCTTTAGCCACAACGATAATGGGTTCATGAACATCGAGGCCTGTAACATTGGTGAGCGGATCCAATTTTCCATTTGGGAACATGATTATCCCGAGGGCAGCTGGACCGGTTATTTTAAGACCATTATCACGGAATTGAAAGAAAGAGATTTCGAGGTGGACGGCATCAATTGTACTTTTGGGGGAGATATCCCCATCGGGGCGGGTATGTCGTCTTCGTCGGCCCTGAATTGCGGGTTTCTTTACGGCTTGAATGAATTGTTTGGCTGGAAACTTACCAACCGGGATATCATGTTCATCGCCCAGGCTGCGGAACATCGCTATGGTGTAAAAGGAGGGCTGATGGATCAGTACACCATTCTCAATGGCCGGAAGGATCACGCTTTGCTGCTCGACTTTAAAACCCTCACCCATACCCTGGTGCCTATGTTCACGGGAGATTATCATTTCGTATTGTTCAATACCTGTGTGAAACATAGTCTCGTGCATTCTCCTTATAATCAAAGAAGGCATTCCTGTGACAGGGTACTCAAATTGCTCCACGAGGACAATGTTTACATTCAATCCTACCAGGATTTTGATGAACATACCCTTGACCTGTATCGAAACCAGATTAAAAAAGATGATTTTATCAAGGCCCAATTTGTGCTGAGGGAGAATGACAGGGTATTGAAAGCTGCCGAAACCCTGAAATCCGGAGATTTGAAGACCTTCGGCCAATTGTTGTGGCAGTCACATGAAGGATTGAGAAATGACTATGAGGTGAGTTGTGAAGAATTGGATTTCCTGGTCGATCATATTCGGGAAAAGGGTGGTGTGCTGGGCTCGAGAATGATGGGCGGTGGCTTTGGCGGTTGCACCATCAACCTCATTCACAAAGACCACATTAAAGAGATCTGGAACGATCTGGACCAGGCATACCATCAACAATTTGGCATCCGGGCAGAGATGTTCGAAGTGGAAGTGGGGGAGGGGATTAGGTTGCTTGATGCTGGTTGCTAGTTACTTGTTACTGGTTGCTCGTTGCTGGTTTTTCGAGGTGACCTCTTCGCCGGGGAGCTGATCCGCGCTGGCAAAAGGTGTCGTTTTGTACTGGTTACTGGATGCTGGTTGCTCGTTGCTGGTTTTTCGAGGTGGCCTCTTCGCCGGGGAGCTAAACCGCGCCGGCAAAAGGTGTCGTTTTGTACTGGTTACTGGATGCTGGATGCTGGTTGCTGGTTTTTCGAGGTGGCCTCTTCGCCGGGGAGCTGAAAATGCATGGTTGGTTCTCGCAGATGGAACAAAGTGACATTCCGTACTTATTGAGTTATTGGTTTTTAAAATTTAACCGCCGAATATAATCAGGTGCAGCGCACCTTAATCTTTGTCACCAAACAAGGGGGAAGAGGATTCAAGGTGCAGCGCACCGCAACCTAAATCTCCAACCATAGAAAAAATATTGCGGTAGCCTGTCCTCGGTATACGATGCCGGGATCTCCCTTTGGTCAGTTTATCATTTAAAATTTCCC
Source organism: Lewinellaceae bacterium (assembly GCA_020636105.1). Classification (NCBI taxonomy): domain Bacteria; kingdom Pseudomonadati; phylum Bacteroidota; class Saprospiria; order Saprospirales; family Lewinellaceae; species Lewinellaceae bacterium. The sequence continues at coordinate 1,848,081 of JACJYL010000002.1, read as the reverse complement.
TCACTGCCTTTTTGCATGAATTTCTTCGAAGAAAATATCGTCATTCGGGATATCGAATTGCAGCTCCGTCGGAGTGAGGTTGTTGCTCATTAAAAACTGGACGGTACCGAAATCAAACCAGGCGTGTTCTTCATTCCATTTAATTTCAAAAACATCATGGTGCCAGTGTTCCAGGGTGGCATTGAGGTCCGGAGCCGTTTTGAAGTGAAGTCCGAGTTTGCCCTCATTTTCCACTACCTCAATATCTCCATAAAGATCATCATGGTAAACCCCGGTGTAGGCTTCCAGGCTTAATGTCGGAGTAGTGCCGGGGATGCGTTTGGCTTTGCGTTCTGTTATCCGTTCGATTTTGCTCTTTTCCCAATCTTTCGTTCTTTCCAGGTTCTGGCGGCTCCAGTCGGTTTCTTGAAGGCCGAAAAAATGATCAAGCGTGTAGTAGGTCAGCGAGCCGGAAATTCCCTTCATGGAATTGGTCAGCACCACGATGGCCATGTTTTCTTCCGGTACGATGGTGACTTGTGAGTACATGCCGTCATAACCGCCCCCATGGCTGTACACCATTCTGCCCCCATGATCGTAGTAACTCCATCCCAGCGCATATCCCGCTACATGTCGCGTCGGATAAATTTCCTTAGTGCGCGCACTGACGGTATAGTTGTTATGAGGCTTCCAGAAAGTTTCCTGTGCCTGCAGGCTAAAGATTTGTTCCTCGTTTACCGTGCCGTGGTCGAGTTGCAGCTGGCACCATTTCAGCATATCATTCACACTGGAGACGATGCCCCCCGCGGCGCCCATATTGTCCCAGTTGACCCAGGGAATGGGATGGTTGACTCCTTCGTCATTGGGTTTGTGGGGAGTAGCCACATTGGCCATATTCCGGAGTGGTACAACGGACGTCTGGGTGCGGGTCATTCCTGTGGGATCCAGAATGTGCTCGCGGATGAACTCCGCCCACGTTTTGCCGCTCACCGCTTTGATGACTTCTCCGGCGGTGATAAACATCAGGTTGGAATAACCGTAACCATCGCGGAAGCCATAAGCCTGCGGCAGATATTTGATGTGTTTGATGGCGTCTTCCGCGGTGTATTCACTTTTGTACCAGATGACATCCCCGCTGAAAGTGCCGAGCCCGGCCCGGTGGCAAAGCAAATCCCTTATCGTCACGTGAGCCGAGACGTAGGGATCATACAATTCAAAATAAGGCAGATATTTCGTGACCGGGTCATCCCATTTTATCTTGCCTTCATCCACCAGGATACCGATGGAAGCGGAGATGAACGCCTTGGTGTTGGACGCAATGGCATAAAGCGTATTGCCATCGGGCCGGGCCGGTTTGCCGGCTTCGAGTTGGCCGTACCCTTTCGCCAGGATCACCTTGCCATCCTTGATGATGCCGACGGACATGCCCTCTACCTGCCAGTCCTGGCGGGCTTTTTCAAAATATTGATCCAGGGTTTTTACCTCTGTTTCCTGGGCGAAAACGGGAAAACCGGAAAAGATAACGAATACAATAACAAGGATTTTGTGCAGGTGATTATTTTTCATTTTAGGATTTGTTTTTAATGTAACCCAAAAAAAAATAATGGGTGAAAAATTATTTCGTTTCAATTTAATCAGAACCTGGGAAAACAACAATAAATTGGCAGATCAAATGAATACTTTTTGATTAAACCAGTATTTTATTTAACTTTAGATATTTAAATTATTATTTTCGAAATAACACCACATGAGAGGATTAGCTTTTTTGGTCTTTCTGTTGTTTTGTGCCTTTCTGCTTTGGGCCAGGCACTTTTATGTATGTAATGTCAAACAGTTATGCGGGGAGGAAATTCCGGAGGAAGTCCGATTGAAAACGCTGCAACTCAAGGATGACGGCGTCACCATCCTTCAGGGATATGATGAATTTGCCTTTGATAAGGATTCTACCGCTCCGAGACTCAATGCCAACAACGAATCTTTCCTCGACACTCTCGCCATGATACTGAAAGCCGACTCCACCAAAAAGCTGACCATCACCGCTTTTTACCGGGAGAGCGAAAAGGAACTTCAGCCCGGTTTTTTTGAGAATATGGGAATCGCGCGGGCCGACGAAATAAGAAAACTATTGGTACAACGCGGGATCAAGGAAGGCCACATCAGCCTCGATCATGGGATCAGCGAAGACGAGACCCTTTCGGCTCCCCTGGTTTTTGAAATGTACACCTCCAATGTGCCGGATGAGTTCGACAAGGTGCAGTTTACCTTTACCAATATGACTTTCTCCGATGCCAACTTTGCTTTTGATTCGGATGAATTCAAACCCGGTGAACCCTTCCACATGTACGCCGATTCCGTGAAAATATATTTCCAGCAGAATCCGGAAAAAAAGCTGACCATCATCGGTCATACCGACAATATCGGGGACAAAAAATACAATCTTGACCTGGGCATGCGCCGGGCCAGAAGCACCATGAAATATTTCCGCGAACTGGGCGTCACCGCAAAGATCGAAATCGATTCGAAGGGAGAAAAGCGGCCGGTAGCCTCCAACAATTCCTCGGAAGGCCGGCAAAAAAACCGAAGGGTAAACTTCGTCATCGAATAATTCCCGTTCTCAATAAGTCACTTTAACCTTTAGTCTTTAACTTTTAGTCTTTAAACTTTTACAACATGGATTTTACGCATTTTTTCGATAAGATGGAATCTCAGGAAAGTTACACGATATTGTTCATTAGCATCATCGCTTTCCTTTTTGGGTTATTGGTTGGTTTTCTTTTGAGGGCGGCCAGGGTCCGCAGTTTGAAAAAAGAACTTAAGGAGGCCGAGCAAAAAATGATCGATGCAGCGACCCAGCTGCACACCGCCCAGGAGGAACTGGTCAAAAAAAATAAAGCTCTCGAAGAGGCTCAGACTGAAGTGAGGGATATGGTGGATAAAATGGCCCTCATGGAAGCCGATAAAGAAAAACTCTTCAGCCAGGTGTACCAGCTCAACACGGAACTGGAAAAAATCCAGGCCACCAACCGAACCTATTCCAGCACCATCGAGGAACTCAGCGATCAGATCATTGGGCTGAAGACCCAGAATGAACAACTGGCGGACGACCTGGAGGAAGCTCGTAATACACCGACGGTGGTGGCTGCCCCGGTAGGGAATATCCAAAGCGAAACCCTCAGCCGTCTGGAAATATTTGAAGCCAAACTCGACAAACTGACCGCCGAAAACGAAATGCTCAAGGCCCGCATGACGAACGTGCAATCGGCTGCCGACGCCTCTGCTAGCACCCCGCTGGTGGTAGGTACGAACGCTCCGATACAGGCCAGTCTTGAAGAACCCGACCTGGGCATCAACACCGAAAAATCAGTCCTCAAGAAAAAGATCCTCACCGATGGGATGGAAAAAGACGACCTGACGAAAATCAGCGGCGTAGGCCCGTTTATTCAGCAGCAACTCTACGATGCCGGCATTTATTCCTACGAGCAGATCAGTCAGTTTGATGCAGCGAGGATAGAAAGCATCACCCGCGAAATCGGTTATTTCCCCGGAAAAATAGAAAAAGACGACTGGGTGGGCCAGGCCAAAAAACTGATGCTCGATCCCAATCCGACCCCCATCCCTGCGAAAAAATCCACCTATCCCACCGACGACCAGGACCTCAAGATCATTGAAGGCATAGGCCCCAAGATCGAAGAAATCCTCAAAACCGCCGGCATCAACAACTGGACGGAACTCTCCGCCAGCAGCCACAAACGCCTGCGCGCCATCCTCGACGAAGCCGGCAGCCGCTACAAAATGCACGACCCGGAAACCTGGTGCGAGCAGGCCACCCTCGCCGCCAATGGGAAATGGGAAGCGCTGAAGGTGTTGCAGGATCGGTTGAAGGGAGGGAGACTTTGATTGACGGGCATCGGAGTGTTTTTGGGCCGTGTTATAGGAGGAGCGTATTGGGGGGAAGATGGAAGATGCGGGCATTGGAGGCACAACCTACTTTTATCGGCTGTAAATTTTTCAAATGGTCGATAATCAAATTTTGAAGTAAAATTTTAAAAGTTATTTGTTTATTTTTGGATCTGTGGACATAATCAAACCATGAAAATTTTATCATAAAAACCAATAATAAATAGATATATTTAATGCAAAGTATATTTGACAAAGACACATTGAAACGTTATATTTCTGAAAATCGGTTAAAGGAATCGATTAGAAATCTATTGTTTAAACTTAATGAGTTCATTGATAATAACAAAGACCATGTGGATTACGAACATATTCGTAAACTTTCAGACTTATTAATAATAAATAGTGGGAAAATAAACGGATTGGAGCATGATAAAATGCTTGGGATTTTGGATAGAGAAACACAAAAGATTACTACGGCAGAAGTTCAACATGCTGTTTTATTCGTTATTGAACAACTTCCAAATCACTTTTGGAACCATAAAATTTCAGATAGACAACATTCATTTCGTACTCAATTAATAAAAAGTATTGAACTTCTTCATAAAGATACTAAATCGAAGTTTGCCTATGATATTTTCATCTGTTTTTCTACAAAAGACAGAGCAATAGCTCAACCTATTTGGGAAACATTTCGCGGATATGGTTTACGAGTGTTTGTTTCAGACGAAGACTTACAAAACACAGTTGGGTTTAATTTTTTAGATGAAATTGATAAAGCAATATCAAATAGTCAACATTTAGTTTTATTAGCTTCAAATAATGCTTTGCAATCAACATTTGTTCGAGATGAATATCAATCATTTTATTCAGATTGTCATGTAAAAAGTCCCGAGGAGAGGCTATTGATTGTATATAGACTCAAGAATTTTCAAATAAATGATCTGCCGCGGATATTAAAAACTAAACAAATCGCTAATTCTACGGAACAAATAATATCGACACTCATAAGTGAAGATCTTATTAAACAAAATGAAATAAACAGAAGCAAGGAAGTGTTTGTCAAAAAGGAAAAAATAAATCATGTTAATTCCTTTTCAACTATGGATTTAGATGAAATACAATTATATGAAAAATTTTCAAAGTTAATAGAATCTGATAACAGCAAAAATAATTCTGATATCGCAGATAAGGAAGATGCAGAATTACGTACTCAAAAATTTTTAGAAAAACAAAATTTAAAGATAACATCGGAAAAAAGTGCAAAAGAAATTGGGATGCCTTTGGCAGTTGCATTAACAATTTTAGGCTCAATTATTATATCAATTATATATATCAATGCTGACAAAAACCACGAAGAAGGTTTATTTGTTTTAATTTTTAGTGCAATTTTTACTTCTACTACTTTTAGTATTATATTTTATCAAATAGTTTGGAGGATTGTATATTTTATTAAAATAACTAATGCAAAATAAAATGAAGCAGTATTATTTTTTTGTAAATAACCAAAGGGTTGGGCCATTTTCAATTGATTTATTAAAACAAGGTCAAATTACCGAAAATACCTTAGTTTGGACTGACGGAATGCCAGATTGGCAAAAAGCAAAAGAGGTTACTGATTTTAATTCTTATTTTAATCCATCTTTTGTAAACACAAAATTGCCGCCACCGCCTCCGATATCACCTATTTTAATTGACAATCAGTTGTTGAATATTCGTCATAATCAAACCGTTGCGGATATGGTTGAAAAAGGATTATGTCCAATAACTGGAAAAAAAGGATTGGATACAACAATAACAATCCGAAAATGGCGAAGTTTTTTAAATTCTTTCTCTGTTCAAAAACTTGAAATACCAGTATCTAATGAAGGAAAAAAGATACACCATAAAAATTTGGGCACTGTTTGGGAGGTTATCGACAATGTAGGTGGATTTTTTATATATATTCCACTTTTGGGTGGATTTGTAATTTTATTTCTATTTCTGATGGGATTTACATATTGCTTACCTATATGGTTAATTTTAGATTTTTCTTTAGGTAAAAAAGTATTCGGTTTTGGGAAAATACGATTGGATTCTAATAGTAACCCATATTTAACTAATTGAAAACACCCCTGATGTTTGAAGCACACATCAAAAAAAAATAAAAGTCGATGGTCCAGGCCTGCCTGCTCCGCCGGAAGGCAGGCTTGTAGCTTTGGCCGAAATACGCATGTAAGGCTTGCCCTCTTTCAACCACCAGCAGGCCCGGTCCTCGATCTTCGGGGGAGAGGTGCATGAAAAGGCAGGAATGTTCCTGGATAACGGAGTTACCACACATTTGAAAAAACCGAATTGGATAAAATGAACAGAATTCTTTTTTTAATATTTCTTTCTATTCCAATATTCAGTTTTGGACAAATTGAAAATAAATGGCAACCTGACAGTATTTATACCAACCGACAAGTAAAGAAAATATTTGTATATGTGAATTCGCCAAAAGACTTGTCTGAAATCATAGAATTTGACCGAACTGGAAAAAGAATACGCTCGACAAAATATAGTGCTTCGTATAATCGAAAAACACGGAAAAGAAAATGGATTGAAAAAATAAACCTGTTTGACTATAACAATAAAAATCAGTTGGTTAAAATAATAGATTCGATTGGTCGGGATTCAATAATTTTTAAATATGGGACTAATGGTAAACTGACTTGGTCTCGAAAAAATTTGGGAAATTTTGTTTATGAAACTTCGTATAGTTATCAACCTTACGAATCTATTACTATAAGGAAAAAAGATTCAGTTATCGTATATAATAAGACTAAAGAATACGACAAAGACTTTTATGTAAGTAGGTTTTATGGATATTATTTTGAGCCAAAACTTAAAAAAGTGACTGACACAATAAACGGAATTCCTAACACAACTGCTTACAAGGACTACAAGGATTTAGAAAAATTTAAAGACGATAAAACCATAACGAATTTTTTCAACGACAAAGGTCAACTTATAAAGTCAGACGTCTATTCAAAGTTTATGAACGACCGAGAAAACGAGTACCAACTGACTTATAAATATTACGACAATGGACTTTTGAAAAGTATTCGCGGATATGTACCAAGATATTTTGAATATGAATATTGGGAATAAAAAACGTGTGGTAACAATGTATATAAAAAATAGGCGAAATAGTGCTGAATTTAAAGCTTTTAGCTCGTATCAAACTTTGTGCTTAACCGAAAGTTTGGTGCTTCGAAATCGCCTACTTTTCATATACTAACCGTTATGTGCCAGCTAGATAAATAGGAAATCAATTAATTGAAAAAGCTGTTATTGAATATAAGAAAATAGACAAATGGAATTGAGTTTTGACATTAGGGGAAATTTAGAACCATACCAAAAAATCGAAATTGAATTTGAAGAATTGAAAAATTATTTTTCAGATAGATTTGAAAATAGCGTTACACGTAAAGCTATATTTGACAGTTACGCTAAATATTTAATTGATTTTCAGAAAGAAGTAACTCCAAATTTCGTTCAATGGATTGATGGAAGTTTTATCACCAACAAAGAAAATCCTAATGATATTGACTTCGTAAATTTGATTGATTTTGACATTTACGAAAAAAATGAGCAAATTATTGAGGTAAAATTCAGAAAATACGGGGCAAAAAATAATTATCCCGGTGTAGATGCCTATTTTGTGAAAGTCTATTCGGAAGAACATGACAAAAGTTACATGACTGAATTCGACTTGGTTTATTGGCGAAATTGGTTCACTGAAACAAAAAAGAATCGAATGAAAAAGAAGTTCCCAAAAGGATTTGTCGAGATAAAATTTGGAACCAAAAATTAAAATGAGATGGACTCAAAAAAAATTCAGGAAAATATAGCCAGGGCATCGGACATTTTAGAGCAGATAAATAATCTTAATGAAATGGTTGATTTTCACAAAAATGAATCAAAAGAGTTAAGCATGATGCGACAATATGAAGCCATGCGTGAAGATTTCTTAAAAGAACTTGAAAACATCCTCACCGAATTTAAAATCAATATCAAAATTGACGGAATAGCTGCCTGATCCAGGAAGCCGGCACATAACTTGCGCTATACCCTCTGATGTTTGAAGCATCCCTCAAAAAAATAAAAGTCGATGGTCCAGGCCTTTTAGCTTTGACCGGAATACGCATGTACGGCTTGCCCTCTTTCAGCCGCCAGTAGGCCCGGACCTGGATCTTCTGTGGGAGAGGTGCATGAAAAGGCAGGAATGTTCCTGGATAACGGAGTTATAGCCCATTAAAATGAAGCATATTACAAACATAATAATTCTTGTTCTGATTAGTTGGGGATTACATGCTCAACAGATTGATACTTTTCTATTGCATCAACCGATTTCAAAATATGATACGATTATTTATAAACGTATAGTTCAATTTGACAATAATGATAGTCTTTATCATGTAGAGGATTATTTTGAAAATGGACAGATTCAAATGAAAGGAACATATAGTACATTTGATAAAACGGTTAAAGAAAATTATTGGTGCAATTATAGAACAAATACAAAACAAGGACTTTATCAGACATGGTATGAGAATGGAAATCCAGAAAGTAAATACAAATATCTTAATGGCAAAAAGAATGGACTTTGCGAGGAATTCTATTCAAACGGACAAATAAGTGATAGAGGATATTGGATACCTGATGAAATAAAAGGTAACACACGAGGAATGAGACATGGTAATTTTAAAGGTTGGTCAAAAGAAGGAGAATTACTATATGATTTTGATTACGACCATGGATTAAAAGTAAATCCAATTGATACCAATTACCATTACTTGATTTACACTCCTTCTGATTATAAGTCTGACACTTTAAAAAAATACCCTCTTATAATTTATCTTCATGGAGGTTCACATAGAGGAACAGATTTAAAAAAATTATACGGTTATGGAATACCTGACCAAATTTATCGAGGCAGAGAATTTCCTTTTATCATAGCATCTCCACAATGTCCCGCGTTGATACGTTGGTCAACTGATAATTGGTTTGAGAACTTTTTCGCTGAAATATCTACTAAATACCGAATAGATACAAATAGAGTATACCTGACAGGAGTGAGTCTTGGAGGAGCAGGAACATGGTATCTTGCAATAAAATATCCTGAAAAATTTGCTGCGATTGCTCCTATGAGCGGTTTTACAAGTCATATTGATTATATTTATAAAAACTCAAATAACTTGATAGATATTCCGATTTGGGCATTCCATGGAGTTATTGATGAGACTGTTCCAGTTGAAGAAACGGATAGAATGATTGAAAAGCTAAAAGGAAAAAATAAAAATTTGAAATATAGAAGATTGCCTGAGGTTGGACATTGGATTCAATGGTTAGTATATCCAGAGCAAGACTTGTATGATTGGTTTTTAAAACATGATAAAGGAGATAAATAATAACAGGCTATAACAATGTGTCATACGTAATGGCGGGGGAAGTAGTAAATATCAACGTTTGTGGCTCGCATCAACACCATCTCGGTTAGATAGCGAAAAGCTCCAGATGTTTGAAGCACACATCAAAAAAAAATAAAAGTCGATGGTCCAAGCTTTTAGGTTTGACCGAAATACGCATGTACGGCTTGCCCTCTTTCAGCCGCCAGCAGGCCCGGACCTGGATCCTCGGTGGGAGAGGTGCATGAAAAGGCAGGAATGTTCCTGGATAACGGAGTTAGCAGTAACCTTATGACACGACATACAATAATTTTAGCAATTTGCTTAACCCTACTTGGTTGCGGACAATCAACGGTCAAAGTTGATAACACGAATTCAGTGGACACGAGTTCCAAAATTGCAGACACTATAGCCCAAGCAAAAACTAATTTTCCAGACACATCCAATCAATATATTTATGACTTTATGAAAGTTGTTATTGCTGATCAAAAATTAGATTTAAGTTATGGGCTGACAGTTGAACCAGAGCAAGGTTGTGACTTATCAAAAGACGACAAGACTTTTTTGAAGACACTATTAATTGAAAAGTCTTTGCCCAAAAAGGAGACTGGAGACTGGAGAAATATGACAATAACAAGCAATCAACTTCCAAAATGTTTGACAAACGGAGATATTGATGAGATGTTATTACAAAAAGAGAGGTTATCAAATTTTACTTGGGACAATTCACGACTTGGTTTTAGCCCATCGAATGACAAAAATTGGTATTGCTTTTCTCGACCACTTTTCTCGAAGGACAGAAAAAAAGTTGTAATGATGATTAGAAGTTTATGTCCAGGACTCTGTGGAACAGGCTGGACAGTTGTGTTTACTAAACAAAATAATAAATGGACTTCACAAACTGGCGGACAATGGATACACTGACAAAAAGCAAGGCTCCTGCTAGCAGCAGCTACCCAAAAGGCGGGGTTTCGTGTTCCAAAGACAGTTTTGTGGTTAATCAAACATTGGTTTTTAAAATCAAGTTTTGTGGTAAAAGTCCCGCCCTTCGGGTAGCTGCAAAACGTTAGTGGCAATTAGAACAAACGAATGAAAATACCAAGAATCACAGGGATAATAGACCGTAGAATTCTTATCAATTACCAAATTGACCAGGAAATTTTGGAAAATTATTTACCGAAACCATTCAAGCCGAAATTAGTGAGGGGAAAAGGGATTGCGGGAATTTGTTTGATAAGACTTAAAGCAATACGACCCAAAGGACTTCCAAAACAAATCGGAATATCTTCTGAAAATGGAGCACACCGAATTGCAGTTGAATGGGAAGAAAATGGAGCACTTAAAGAAGGCGTTTATATTCCAAGAAGAGATACATCTTCACGACTTAATTCAATAGCAGGTGGAGCAATTTTTCCAGGTGTTCATCATTTAGCACGATTTTCGGTAAATGAAAATGATGGTACTTATGAAGTAAGCTTTGTAAGTGATGATAAAACTTCCTTGTCAATTAAAGCAAAAGAAACGGAAAATTGGAATGAAGAAAGCGTGTTTGAGAATTTAGATTGTGTGTCTAATTTTTTCGAACAAGGTTCGGTGGGTTATTCACCTGACAAAGGTGATTTTGACGGTCTTGAGCTAAAAGCAAAAAATTGGAAAGTATCGCTTTTAGAAGTAGAATCAGTTCAATCAAGCTTTTTTGAAGATGAAACTATATTTCCTTCTGGTTCGGTTAAATTTGATAATGCGCTACTAATGAAGGATATTGACCATGAATGGATTGGATTAAAAAAAATAAAAAGCCACTAACACTTCGTCGGGCAACATTAAAGCTAGTTTTATATGCTCGTTACACATCAAAATAACAACATTTACAAACCTTTAATTTTTCATTTCCATTATTAACAGGAAATTGTTATATTTACACTATATAATCGGGTGTTATCCGATTATCGAACATAATAATGACAGTATGGATTTTAGAACGATAATAAAGGAATATGCTGAATCCCCTATATCCAGGCATTTAATTTTAGAATTACTAAGTGATTACCAGAGTCCAAATGATAAAATTAGTGAACTACTAAAAAGCAAAGAGCTTATTTCTATTAGAAGAGGGCTATATCTAACCGGACCTAAAATGGACTTACCATCACCAGAACCATTTCTAATAGCGAATCACCTTAGAGGACCGAGTTATGTGTCACTAGAGTCCGCATTGTCTTATTGGAACATGATACCAGAAAGAGCTTATGAAATAAGTTCAGTAACCATAAAAACTTCAAAAATATATAAAACTCCAGTTGGACGATTTAGTTACCAACAATTAAAGATTCCTTATTATTCTTATGGAATAAAAAACATAAAATATTCATCTAAGCAAACAATGTTAATTGCTTCACCTGAAAAAGCTTTGTGTGACAAAGTTGTACTAACACCCAAAATTAATCTTAGAAGCATCAAACAAACGCAAGAATTTTTAATGGAAGACCTTCGTATGGATAGTGAAATATTAAGCTCATTAGATACGGATGTTATGGAATTATGGATTGAAAATGCCCCTAAAAAAAGTAGTCTGAAAATGCTTCTTAAAACGCTCATAGAATTATGATAAAAGAGTGGATAGAGGAATATAATCCTCAAAATGAAGAAGAAATATTATCTGCATTACGAGAAATAATGCAAGAAATTACTTTAGCAGGCTTATCAAGAACCGATTTTTTTGAGAAAGCGGCTTTGTATGGAGGAACCGCTCTCCGGATTTTTTATGGGTTGGATAGATATTCAGAAGATTTGGATTTTTCTTTACTTAATCCTGATTCTAATTTTTCAATTGAGCCCTATTTCAAGGCCATCCTGGATGAGTTTAAGTCCTTGGGACTGACTGTTAGCATTAAGAAAAAGACAAAACAAACAGCTATTGATTCTGCTTTTCTGAAAGCTGAAACAATATGGCAAGAAATTGTACTCGAAGATATAATCAAAGAAACCGGGGTGCGTTCCAACAAGACTTTAAAGATAAAAATAGAAGTTGATCGACAGCCTCCATTAAATTTCAAAACCGAAGAAAAGTTATTACTCCGTCCATTTTCATTTTATGTGAAATGTTTTACTAAACCAAGTTTATTTGCAGGTAAAATGCATGCCCTGCTATTTAGAAAGTGGAAAAATAGAGTCAAAGGAAGGGATTGGTATGACTTAGAATGGTATATTAGAAAAGGAATTCCTTTGGATGTAAATCATTTCTTAGCCAGGGCAAAAGACACAAAAGACTGGCAGGAAGATAGTATTTCTAATGAACAGATTATCGAACTATTAGATACGAAAATCAAATCAGTTTCTTTTAGTAGTATAAAAGAAGATGTTGTCAGGTTTATCAAAAATGATGAGGGTTTAAATATTTGGAGTCCTGAATATTTCAAAGATTTAGTAGAGAAAATTAAATTTGAGAATCCTTGATCATATCAAAAGATCAATATTCCGGAATTACCAGGTAAAAAAAACGAAAGCCCAATAATAAAGGCTGAAATCACTGGTGCACCCCTTTGATATTCGAAGCGTACCACAAAAAAATAAAAGTCGATTTTCGGAATAATATTGGATATTTTGATATGTGCTGCGGAACGGGTTATTTTTGGTCAGGTTATGTGATGAGCGCATTGGATCAAAGCTGCAAGCCTGTCCCTGGCGTAAGCAGACAGGCTGCGGCCATCGGTGGGGATCGTTAGCAATAAATTTATAAAATGTTTAAACAAATGAACAAATCAACCCTTCTACTGCTCTTTTCTCTGATTTTCTGTAGCATGTTTACGGTACCATTAAACGCCCAGGCCATTGAGGCTCCCAAAGGAAGCCCTGAATGGTTAATGGCCCGCTACGACAAACAGGAAGTGTACATCACCATGCGTGACGGTGTGCGCTTGTTCACCTCCATATATACGCCCAAAGACACCAGCAAAACCTACCCCATGCTGATGTCCAGAACTCCTTACAATATAGAACCACTCGGCCCGGACAAGTATTCTCCCCGCCTTGGCGGTTATGCCAACCTGGCCGAAGAAGGGTATATTTTCGTGTTCCAGGATGTCCGGGGCAAATATATGAGTGAGGGCGATTACATGGACGTGCGCCCCTACAATCCCCGGAAAAAAAGCAGCAAAGATATTGACGAAAGCAGCGACACCTATGATGCCATCGACTGGCTGATACAAAACGTACCCCACAATAACGGCAGAATAGGCATTCTGGGCATTTCGTACCCTGGTTTTTATTCCACCATGTCGCTGATAGATGCACATCCGGCACTGAAAGCAGTTTCGCCACAAGCACCCGTTACCAATTGGTTCATTGGGGATGATTTTCACCACAACGGCGCTTTCGCCCAGTTGGATGCCTTCCGGTTCTATTCCTCCTTCGGCAAGCCCCGTCCGGAGCCGACCAGGGAGAGACAGTCGGGCTACAGTATCCCCGGGCAGGACAACTACGATTTTTTCCTGAAACTGGGCGCCCTGAAAAATGCCACGGCACTGGTCTTTGGCGACACCATGGTATTCTGGAATCAAATGATGAGCCATCCGGACTATGACGATTTCTGGAAGTCCCGGAACCCGCTGCCACACCTGACCAATATCAAACCGGCGGTAATGACGGTAGGCGGCCTGTTCGATGCCGAGGATTGCTGGGGCGCCTGGCATACCTATGAGGCCATTGAAAAACAGAACCCTCCGTCTGTTTCCAACCGCCTGATGATGGGACCGTGGTCTCATGGACAGTGGGCAAGAGGAGATGGGGAAAACCTTGGCAATATTCACTTTGGAGCCCGTACGAGTGAACATTACAGGGCTGCCGAGCTGGAATTTTTTAATTATTACCTCAAAGACAAAGGCAGCATTCAGCTGCCGGAGGCCGATATTTTCATCACCGGTGAGAACCAGTGGCATTCGTTCGATTCCTGGCCGCCGAAAAACATAACTGAAAAAACGCTTTATTTCCAGCCGGGCAACCGCTTAATGATGCAACCACCCTCAGCCAAAGCCGGTTTTGACGAATACGTCTCCGACCCGATGAACCCGGTGCCCTACACGGAGGATGTTCATCTTCAACGCACCCGGGAGTACATGACCGACGACCAGCGTTTTGCCGCCCGCCGCCCTGATGTGATGGTCTATCAAACAGAACCCTTGACGGAAGATATGACGATAGTAGGTCCTTTCGATGCCGACCTTTTTGTGAGCACCACCGGTACGGATGCCGACTTTGTGGTCAAACTCATCGATGTGTTTCCCGACACCCTCACCAATTATCCGGCCAATGAAAAGGGCGTGCCCATGGCGGGATATCAAATGCTGGTGCGGGGAGAGATCTTTCGGGGCCGCTATCGGAACAGTTATGAAAAGCCGGAGGCATTCGTACCAGGAAAAGTCACCGAGGTGAATTACGAACTGCCCTCCATAGCGCATACCTTCAAAAAAGGCCACCGGATCATGGTGCAGGTGCAGAACTCCTGGTTCCCCCTGTTCGACCGCAATCCACAGCAAATGATAGATATTTACCACTGTTCGAATACAGATTTTCAAAAGGCAACCATAAGAATCTACAGCGAGGAAGGACATCCTTCGGGCATAAAGGTGAATCAGCTGGAGAAATAGGGGCGCAGGCTTCGGACTTTAATGTAGATCATTGCTCTGATGTTCCAAGCACACAACAAAAAAATAAAAAGTCGATGGTCCAGGCCTGCCTGCTCCGCCGGAAGGCAGGCTTGTAGCTTTGACCGAAATACGCATGTACGGCTTGCCCTCTTTCAGCCGCCAGTAGGCCCGGACCTGGATCCTCGGTGGGAGAGGTGCATGAAAAGGCAGGAATGTTCCTGGATAGCTTAGTTGTGTGCTATTATACAAGGGCTGAAATAAATTTCAAGAGCTAAGGTTCAAAAAGGTGAAATTACTAAAAAATGATCCTGAGTTTATAAGCATAATATTTGATAATCAATAAATTATGAACATCTGTCAGGATATTGTTTCGAAAACTCAGTTCGAATGAAAACTATTCATAACACTTGATTGATATCATATTTTGATATACCTTTGTGGTAAAATAATTAAGATGAAAAGTATATCATTAAAATTGCAGGAACAAATTCTTAGGGAAACAGAGAATTTGTTGGAACACCTAAAGACGAGCCGAAATAAATATATTAATGAGGCTATTGAGTATTATAACCAATATCAAAAAAGGAAATTGATTGAAGAACAGCTTGTCAAAGAGTCAAAGTTGGTGTCAGATGATTCTATGGAAATACTTGGTGAATTTGAATCTTTAGAAGATGAAATTTAAGCAATATGAAATTTGGCTGGCTGATTTAAATCCAAGATTTGGAACTGAAGCAGGAAAAACAAGACCAGTTTTAATTGTTCAAAGCGATATTTTGAACAAAATACATCCTTCTTCAATAATCTGCCCTATTACTCCCCATATCAAAAAAGGAGTAAGTATTTTAAGGGTCAATTTAAAAAAAGAAACAAGTGGATTGAAGAAAGAAAGTGCTATAATGATTGATCAAGTAAGAGCAATTGACAATAAGAGACTATTAAAGAAAATTGGAGAACTGCCAAGTTCTTTGCAGAATAAAGTGGTTGAAAATCTAAAAATTATATTAGACATTGAAAGGTGAATTATAGCAGCACACTCCCATAAAAATCAAAGTGCAAGGATATTAAACGGTTACCTCTAACAATCCATAGCAGCTCCGTAGCTCTATTATTCGCCAACCGCGTGCTACTGGGGACATTACCACACATTAAAAAATGATACTTTTAGAAATCCAAAACATCCAAAAATTCAAACCCACAAAATGGGCATCCAAAGATTTATCAGGACTCTCTGAAGGTCAAACTTATGTTCGTTTTGTTGGCAATCATCCTAATAATCCAGAATATGGTTCAGTCGTTTTATCAACGAAAATTCTCGAAGGCAGTTTTGACAAGATTAATCGGGTTTTATTTATAGGGGATGAAGCTCAGGAAGGCAGGCTTTTAAATTGGAAAAAACAGATTTTCGGTGGATATAAAATAGAAATTAAACTTGATGCCATCTTTAGACACAGGTTAAAATATAGTGCTCAGAATTTCATACAGAAAAGAGGTGCAATAGTTGGGCTATCTGAACATGAAAAAGATTCTTTAAACTCAATAAACGGCCAGAAGAAATTGCTTTCTTTACTTGCTGCATATATTATTCCGGTTAAGAAAAATGAGATTTTAAAGTTTGCAAGACCAGGATATCTATGCATTCCAAATGATGATACAGACGAAAGTGTTTCTCACTTCCTGGGAAGCCCCAAACATGGAGCAACAGAAATCACTAATGAAAAGGGATACAAATTTCTTCACTTAGCAACAATGAAACTTAATGATTTTCCAAAGGATGGAACCACTGAAAAGTTGAACAACGTCTTATCCTTCTATTTGAGAACTCAAGAAACTGAAAAGGGGTGGCCTGAAAGAAAAAACGATTTTAAAATATTTAACGATGCCAATGTCAAACATCCAATTAATTCCAGTGAGCCTGGTAATGCTAATAACTTTGATATAATAAACTTATTGGATTTACCTAGATATGACCACTCATTACTCCACGTTCTTAACTTTTCGGAGGAAGAAAGAAACAGGTATGATGTATTGAGATCAGTTTACATGCAGCTATTGTTAGGGGACAAAACTGATCATGAAGTCAACAAATTATTTGGTTTCCCCGATAGTGTTCAAAATTGTGTAAGCTACGAAGCAGAAAGAGTATTTAATCAAAGAGACTATAGCGATGACATTTACAAAGATGCAGTTAATTGGACTTTGCTACTCCAGGTTTCACCCTATTGTAAATGGTTTGGTTTTTTTGACGAATTTGGAGACGGATCAATCTATTATATGATTAAGCATGAAGATTTAGAAAATGGAAATTTTGAAAACTGTCAAGTAATAGTTCAAAACACATAATAAACTTATGCTAGCAAGATGTATAGTGTATGGCCTCCAAAGGCCGGCCACGAAACCATATACAAAACCGTTAGACCATATTAAAATTAAATTTTTTCTATTGAGGCAGCCCTGATATTTCAAGCATACCTCAAAAAAAAACAAAAATCAATGACTTACAGGCCTTGCCCCCTATCTACCGCCAGCAGTCCCGGATTTCTGTGAAATTTTAGCCATGGATTTTCGGAATAATTTTGGATATTTTGATATGTGCAAAGAAAGGGGTTATTTTTGGTCAGGGTATAGGATGAGCGCATTGGATCGAAAAGGCAAGCTGTCATCATTGGAATATTCCATAATCAATAATTCCTTCAAATGTTAAATGATTTGGAAAGTGCTTCCAATTGCTTACATTTAAGGACAAACACCTAACAATTATGAAAAAAATAGCCGTATTCATTTTTTTAAGCACTTTCGCTTTTTCCTGTAGCAATACCAACGAAAAGACCAATAATGAAAATGCTGCACCAGGAGAACAACAGGAAGTCAAAACAGATGATAAGTTGCCGGGTGCAGATTACAACTCACTTTTTACCGATTTTACGTGCAATATGAGTGTCGCAGAAGTGGCAAAGGTGTTTGGCGTGCCCGAATCCGATGTAAGTACCCCGGATTATAAAAAAGCCGAAGGCTGTGCTTTCGTCATCAAGGGTTTTGGCCAAAATGGACTGGGAGATGAAACGATAGTTTCATGGTTTCTGGAAAAAACAACCAAAGCAGAGGTTAAAAAAGAGATTCAAAATTATCAGGAATTGGAAAAGACCAATAGTGGTTTAGGGATGAGCATAGAAAAAAGCGAAACCGGCGATACTTATTTAGCAAAATCTCCTCGTTATGGTCGGGTTATTGTGCTCAACGAAAATTATGATAATTGGTTATTGATCAGTTATGCTCCAAAGTTCCAATATAAAACCAGAACGGACGAACAGCACCTTGCCCTGGAGGCTAAATCGATTGCTCTGGCCAACTATTTACTGAAAAAACACGAAAAATAGTATCGCGCGGGTCACCCCGGATAACCATCAAAAGAGAAAGATGAAGCAAAAAGAACTATCAGAGCTAACAGATCAGGAACTGTTGAACGAAGCAAAAAAAATGAAATCAGCTTCCATAATTAATGCTGCATTAATTGGAGTTATGATTGGAATTATAGTTTGGAGTGTTGTAAAAAACAGTCTTGGATTTTTTACATTGATCCCTTTGGTTTTTATATTCAAAGTATTTAATAATCCGAAAAATAATAAAGCCCTGGAAGAGCTTTTAAAAGAACGGAATTTGAAATAAGAATTGGTGTCCACACCGGCCCGGTTATAGCAGGAATTGTTGGCATCAAAAAGTTCCAGTATGACATTTGGGAGATACCGTAAACCCACCCACTCATGGAAAAAACCCTTCAGGAATTATTTAATTTAATCGCCAATAACGAGGTACAGCAAACCTTGCAAAAACTTCAATCCATCTTTTCATTGGCGGATTCAGAGTTGTTTAATGATGCCATTTTGCTGAGTGCAAGATTCAAAAAATTGAATTCGGATGTGCGGAAAGCCATCATTTCCAATGAAAACGAAACGATACGGTATAATGAAATTGTCCATGGGATTCTTTCATTGATCAACGAAATTAAAGACAATCCAAAACCGTTTGAAAAGTATGATAAGGTGGAGGAGAAAGTTCAACAGGATGCCAAAGAAAAGACCAACGTGGAATGGCCGGTCTTTGCCAAAGATGCACTCGTGCAAAGACTGTCCTACATCAAACAAAAGGAGGTTTCCATAAAGGGATTATGGATAGATGATCACCCCGGCAACCAGGCGTATGAAAAAGAATTATTATCCACGATAGGCGTGAAATTTGATACCGTTTTAAATTCTGAACAAGCGTGGTACCAGATAAATCATAACGAATACGATTTGATCATTTCTGATATCAATAGGAATGGTGACCCCAAAGCAGGCCTTGAATTGCTTAATAAAACCGTCCATAACGGATTGAACATCCCATTCATCTTTTTTGCCGCCAATATAAACCCTGCCCTGGGCACACCGCCCTACGCTTTTGGGATCACCAATTTAATTGGCGATTTACTTCATTTGGTCATGGATGTCATTGAAAGGAAAAATTAAAAACGGGTAGTCTTACTCCACGATAACCTTTGTCCCGGCCAAGACGAGGTGACATCTTCGCGGGTGGCCATTAAGGCGGGCAAAAAGGTGTCATCTCGGCCGCAGGATAGAAGATACACAGCTTAATCCCATATGCAATGCAACCTTTTCAGATAATTGAATTATATTAGCAGACTATTCACCCACATTTTCAGTAAGACGTTATTTTTAAACGGGAAGACTTTGGTGAGCGTAGGAGGTCGAAGCTACAAGTGCGACCATCGGGAGAATCCAACAGAAATGGCTGATTCCGATTACTCCCAGGAGGATCCTTTATACCGCTTAATGAAGCAGCGTATCCAAACATTGGAACGGGAGATACGGAGGAATAATCCGGAATTGGCGGGGGAGTTGGGGATAGGGTAGGGCCGTATGCCATTTGGAGTGATTGTTCATGTATTACTGAGTTAGGAATTATGGTCAGTAAAGGAAAATTCAATAGATAACTTAATTCAGGTATTAAAATAAAATAAAAAATGGGGATTCTTAATTTTTTATTTGGGAATAAAAGAAAACTACCTTACAACAAAACAGTGGAATTTAAAAGGGTTGTTTCCGATTTTGAAATAGAAGTAGGTGATAAATTGAATTTATGGAATAAACCTAATACCAATCAGATTAATTTATATGCCAAAGGTTCAATTGATGGCAGTGGACTTGTTGGATATACAAATAACTCAACAATTCGTTACCATCTTTCCAAAACAAAGTTTTTATTTACCGAGACTAAAGTTGTTAAACTTACAAATAATCAAATTTTTTTAGACATTAACATGTTTGCAGACCAAGAAGCAGTAATTGAAAATCAGAAAAATCAACGAATAAAATGGATAGATTTAGTCCAAAAAAAATATAGTCCGAAAACAAATTGGGAATTACGTTTCTTTTCAGATATTCCAATTACAATGAATAATCTTAAGATAGCGACTATTTCCAAGGATCAAATTTCGGAGTATTACCATAGGAAAGATGAAACCATTTGGCTAACTGACAAAAATGATGTCAAATTAGACGCAGAGAATAGAATTCGAGAAGGAGGAACGGAGAAAACCCTCAGATCCGTATTTTCAGGTCACGAGCTTGAGATCAAAAAATTGGAAAAGGATTACAATTGGTACTATTTAGAAGTAGGAGTCAAAGATAGTTATGTGTGACATTTGCACACTCGTCGGAGTTGCTGATTAAAAAAGCATAAGCTCTTGTGATTCAATGTATAAGGGGTTTTTTTGTTTATTGCCGGGAAGAGGCTGAAATTGACTGTTCTATTATATTAAAAGTTAGCGACCTGAGCCTTATTAAATAGTTTTTTTATATTTATTCCATGTATTGTTGATTTGTTTTGAAATGAATTCCATTTCGTACTACAATGATTTTCTTAACCATTCACCAGTCATTATTTTATGAGGAAGAGATTTGGCAGGAGGATGGAGATGAAGCCCAGGGTAAAACCTCGACTTCTGAAGACAATCCATTAATCTGATTGATGAAACAATGGATTTAAGTAATGAAGTAGGCAATACTTATGATCGATCCGAATTTGGCTCAGAAATTAGGTGCATAGTAGTAGGAAATTTTGTCTAATCAATAAAAACAAAAATGGAAATTAAATCAAATGAAAAAAATATTCAAGAAACCAAGAAACTAATTAGTTTCTTCAACACCAAAGATCAAAAAATAATAATTGCCAAGAACTTAATTAGCAGCTCGGTTTTTATTGTGGCCTTGTTATTTTTAATATCCATTGGCAGGGTTGTTTCATTTCTCCTTGGGAGTGAACGAGATTTTATGCCAAACGAAGTACCTTTAAATATCAGGTTGTCAAGTATTTTAATCGCTATTTCACAAACTATTTTTTTTGGGTACGGATTATATTTATTTAACAAAATAAAGTCTGATAAAAAAACCCTTTCCTTTGACAAAAACCAGGATGTTCGAAAAAAATGGCGCGGGCTTTTCAAGGCTTTTTTGATTAGTTTAGTAGTCCTTGTTGTTGGTATTATAATAGGACTAGATAGAGGATCAAAATATTTTGAAATTGAAATTAAAGCGACCTTACCAGTAGTGTTACTTGGAATTTATGTTCTTCAATTGATTTTGGGCTTCAATAGACCTGTTTTAATATTTTCGAGAATTCAAATATTTATTAATAAATTCCTTTTGATTTCCTTTTCAGTTTTAATTACCCTAATTTTTGCATACATAATTAAGCCTAATTTTACAGAAAACCTTTACCTGATTTCAGCGGCCATTTTCCTTGGAATCGCAGTTCATTTTTTGTTATACGTAAAACATGGAAGTAAATTTTCCCATTATCAGAGACTAATAATGAGATATTCAGATATTGAAAAGTTGTCGTTTGCGATGGCACAAATCGATTTAAATGTTAATGCAGAAAAACGAGCTTTGATGGATATTGAGAAAAAAATTAAAAAGAAAGATTACACTTATTTGATCAAATATAATGAACAGCTTTCAAAAAGGATTGTAAGAAAGGAATCTAATGTACTGTTAATTTCCAGGTATCTTGTTGTGGCTATTTTAACCTTTATTCTAACTTCTGTTGGAGAAGGCTTAGTACAAGACCTTTTTAATGACCAAATTAAAATACAGCTTTGTAATATTTTTGGTTGGTATTGCGATTGATAAAAAAATCAATTTTTGAAAGACAAAATATAAAGGGTTAGAATAGCCAAAAAATGAAACTCAAATGAAATATAGGAAAAAGGAATTTATTCAGCATCTTTCTCATGACATTTATGATGAGGATGCGGCAGATCAATATTTGGAAACTTCTCTTCCTTTAATAGGAACAATTGTTATGTTTTTTAATGGTCTTGAAAATTCATTGGATAAACTTCTGTGTGAAATATTTACTGACCGAACAGATTCTACTGGACTAATTGTTCTGCACAAATTGACCTATTCAAGTAAAGTAGAACTATTTAAAAGATTTTGTGATGACTTTCATTTTCATTTTTCGGTTATTCTTGAGCCTTATGAGGAATTAGTCAGGAACTTAAAAGAGAGTGGTCGCTTAAGGAATTTAGTGGTTCATGCTGATTGGGAAAACACAGACGAAGATGGTTTTACATATGTAATGTTGAAGATATCGAAAAATGGGATGGAGCAAGAGTATATTCAGTTTTCCGAGGAATCACTTGAGCAAATTGTAGATCTTATTCTTAAGACTAGGGGACAATTGTTTGAATATTGGGAAAAAAGGGAGGCTAAATTAGGATAAATCGATAATAGAATTGGGCATAAAAGCTTTTCCATTTGAGTGGGGGAGCTTTTTTTATATTTTTTTTGTTAGGGAAGTTGATGGAAGTTAATTGAATTCCTTCCGGTTTCTAAATCAACTAATTTTTCACAACCATTATTTCTTTTGAAATGATCGATCAATTGGCAAATAAGACTTTAGGGGTGATAAAGTTAATTATCATAGATTTTTTGAAATTCCAGGAAACCAAGGGGTTAGAAAATGATCAACTTAGAAATGTCTATAATGTAATCTTATTTAAGACCATTCACTCATTTGAAGGAGCAGTTTTTTTGTTAAGTAATTTTTCAAAAAAGCCTTTCTTTCAAATTACTTTCGCTTCTGCAATGAGGGATATTATTTCAGATTTGATAATTGCAGAATATTTAAGTTTAAAGAGTTTGGATTCCTCCGTTGATATGGATATGGTTTTAGAAAAATTAGATGCAGATCATTTCCTATTTATGTATCAAAAAAGAAAGTTAAATAGAGAAATTTTTGGACACAACGAAGGTTATGATGAAGCAGAGAATTATTTCCTAAATTCTATGAGCCAATACCTGGATAAAAATGGTGAAATAAAAAAAAGGTATAGAAAAAAATCTTTAGTATTTGATAAAATTTCATTCATCAATTCACGTACCAAAAAAGAATCAAAAGGTGTGGTGATTTTTTTATATAACTGGTATTTCAATAGCTCTAAAATAGCTCACTTAGGAGGCCTTACTTTAAAAGTAATAGAAACCCGATTTTCGGCTACTGATCAACAATCTTTAATGAAAAATTATAAAGATTTAATTTTTATGACTCTTGCATTTTGTAGTGGAATGCTAATTAAAGTCTCGAATAATTTAGAAGTAAATCCCGAAATCGAAAAAGGAATAAAGGAAATACTCGAATTGAAAGTACCTTAATAGGAACTTTAGGGTAGATTTTTTTGATTATTGATTTAGTTTTTTCTAAGTTGAAAATATTTTTTGGCTTAAAGCGCTGAAAATAAATTAGTTATAAATTATTTTTCTACTCCCGTCGGAATTACAAAAATCAAATCACCAACCGCCTCCCCTGCGCCCTCGTCTCCTCCTCTGGCAAAATCTCACAATTGTCCCAAATGCCCGTCGATAAGGTTTGGGCGTAAGACTTGGGGAGCCCTTTTTCATTCATCAACCGGGCCGCTGTGGCGTGGTCGTATTCAAAAGAATGGTGCTGGAAAGAGATATTGTTAGCTGCATCCTGTTCCAATAATAAATACCAGACGCTCGGGGTGCCATCATTAGCAGGCATGCCTATCACCCCGGCGTTCAACCATGTTTTTTCATTCCGGCTATCCGAAAAGGGCAAACCGCAGTGACCCCCGAGGATCAGGTCGGCACCGCTATCCTCAAAATGAATGGATTTTTGGGACCATGCGGTGGATTTGAAAATGAAATCCGAGGTACCATGAAAAGAACCATGGACTACCAGTGCTTTTTTCCCTTCGTAATCAAAAGTGATAAAATCGGGCAACTCATGCATCCACTCCAGGTGTTTAGGTTTCATTTGTCCGGCGGCATAGGGGTACCATTGGCGGGAAAAGGTATCGCACCTGCCGCCACTCGTGAAATCACAACCACAATCTTCTTCTCCTTCCCTCAACTGTATTTCCACGTTTCCCGCAATGGAATGAATGCCCCATGAGATGATCTCCTCCACACATTCCGCGGGCTGAGCACAGTACCCCACAATGTCTCCGGTGCAGAGGATGTGCTCCGGGGGGATGGACAAACTTTCGGCGATGGCCTTCATCTTTTGAAGGGCCTGTAAATTGCTGTACACGCCGCCAAAGACGAGTACCCTTCCTGCTAATTGTCCGATGTCTTTAGTTACTTTTTTCCTTTCCATAGTTGAATATTACCGGAGCCAGGTAAACCATAAAACAAGCCAAAAGTCCCCAGGCATTGGCCCAGAGCAGGTCGGCATATTTGCCGGTCGTCCAAATCAGTTGTTCCGGGAAATAACCTAAAACCTGTATGATTCCCACCAGTACGCCCAGCCCGGTGGACAAATAAAACGAAATTTTCGGAGCTTTAAGGTGGCACAACAGAAAAACCGGCGCCAGCCCCATCACCATTGTGCCGCTCACCGTGGTGGCTGACAGGACTTCAGGACCTGCAAAAACAGGTAGCGTACCTCCAACGGCAAGCAGGATCATCATCCATCTTCCTTTGGTCAGGGAATGAGACAATCCTTTGCCCAGATCGATGACCATCAATTTGGAAAAAGAGGTAAAACTGGAATCGAGCGTAGAAGCTGCGGAGGTGATCATGATAAAATTCATGGCCAGCATGACACCGGTGCCCAGGGTTTTTCCTACCGCCACCGGTGCCTGTCCTTCCAGTCCCTCAAACCGGGCGTAAATGCCCACGAAACTGAACAATATCATACACACTACCCCGATTACCGCCGCCCACATATAACTTTTGAGGGTCGTTTTTGGGGGACTGATAAAGCCCCTGTCCGTCAATACCGGATCGTGGAACGGATAACTAAAAACCTGCAAAAGCGCAGCGAACACCAGGTTTAACCCGGAATCCATTTTCCAGGTGCCCGAGCGCACGTAATCCATCACCCCGGCTTCGTTTTTGGGTAAAATAACGCCCAGCAACAAAACGAGCAATACCCCGAAAAAAACCATCTGGATGGCATCGGTCAGGAGGGAACTGCGCAGCCCTCCCTTGATCACATAAGCGAGGGTAAGCACCGTAAAAACAAGAATGGCGAGGTAATAGGATTTCGTTCCCGGATCTCCAAAATAACTGCCGATGACCATGGTGTTGGACCACACTTCGTTGAACAGTCGGAAACCGATGAGGATGGAAAAAATGCCCACGGCATAAATCCCAAACCGTGTTTGAAGAAAGTGGTGAATGCTGGTGAATCCGCCCTTCGTCCGCAACCGGTAAATGATGATGCCCGCCACGATAAAAGAGAGATAATAAACCGCATAGGCCACGCCTCCAACCATTCCGAAACTAAGTCCGAGGTTGGCGGCATTGGTGATGGATTTGGCAAAAATCCAGGAGATGACCAGGCTGCCGGTGAGCATCCAGAAGCCGGGTTGTTTTCCTTTATCCGTGACGGCCGCGAAAAATTGCTCCCGCTTTTTGGAATAGGGCGCAATGAAGAAAAAGAATATTCCAAAGGCGATCAGCAATCCCCATTGCCAGTATATCGGGTTTTTTATCATTGTGATCTTCGTATGTTAGTATTTTTAACCGCAATGGTCGCGGAGTAGGTGCAGCGTTCGCAAAGCATTTTATGGGACCGCTGCAATTTTATCTGTGCTGTCCCTTCTTTTAATCCAAATCCCACCAGACCCGCGCATTGATACTGTTGTCATTACCAACCGTGGCTTCCTGGAAGTGAACCGGGTTTAAAGCCGCCTCATCTGTAGGGTAGGGCATGCGCACGGGGATCAGGTCGTTGTTCAGGCTGGCAGATATGGTTTTAAGTTCCGGGAATCCTGTTCTGCGGTATTCTATCCATCCTTCGTAGCCGTTGATGATGTTGGCGATCCATTTTTGGGTGACGATCTGCCGGATTTTGTCTGTGCCGTCCATTCCATAAGCGGCGGGCCCCGAAACCAGGTAATCCGCAGGCAAGGCGGTTTGCCAGTATTCAAAAGCCAGCTGAACGCCTGTCTCGTAAAGGCTTTGGGCATTGGCGGTGATGAGGCCACGTTCAGCAGCTTCCGCCACAAGAAAATGGGTTTCCCAGGCAGTTAAGAAGTTGGCCTCCAGGTCGCCCGTATGTTCCCGGAAAATGGTTCCCGTCAGGGAATAATCCGCCACGGAGATGGAGGTTTGGGACGCATCCGGACCGTTCAGCAGGCCCGTGAATTGTGTTCCCGCCGGATCATTGCCCAACGGGCGGAAGAATACTTCCAGTCGGGGATCGCCAAGTCCTTTTAATATTTCTTCCATGGTCTCGGATAGAATGAATAAATTAAAATCGCCGTCACGAAGGGTTGCCATTCGAAAGTTATTGGGCTGCCCGTCGGTGAAATCAAAGGTCGCGCTCTGGCTGTTTTCCTTCATAAAATCATCTCCGTCGTAAATGGCCTGGAGCGCTCCGGCCACCTCCACTTTCCCGCTGATGCGCAGCAGGCTTTTTATTTTCAGGGAGTTGGCAAAAGTGATCCAGTTTTGAAGGTTGCCGTTAAAAAGGATATCTCCTTCGAGGCTTTGGGTGCCGGAATAGTTTTGAATGGCAGTTATGCCTTTGTCCAGGTTATCGAGGATGCCATTCGCTCCGGTATAGATGTTTTCCTGGCTATCATAGGCCGGCGTCACATTACCATCAAGCCCTTTCAATGCTTCGCTGTAAGGAACATCTCCGTAGAGGTCGGTCAGTGCCGCTGCGAGGTAAGCTTTCAGGATCAGAGCCGGACCTTCATAAACCGCCTGGATGGGTTTGGAACGTGCCTGGTTGAGCAAAATTTCATTGTCCCGAAGGTTGGTGTACAGAACGGGCCAGGGGTTGCCGCCAAACTGGGGTTCTGTAAGACTATGGCGATCAAACAGGTTGAAATCTATGGCCGTGAAATACTGGCCGAGCAGGTTGCCGGCTACAAATCCTTCGTACGACATTTCTTCGCCGTAGTTATAAATAATCTGCCGCAATAAAAGCCCGGGCTCTACCTGGTTGGCAGCATTCGGGTTGGTATTGATGGCCTCAAAATCCCGGTCGCAGGAGGTAAGCAATACAATAACTGCCGAGGTGAAAAATATTTTTATGGTATTTATCATTACTATTTATTTTTGGTACTGGTTAAAACTGAAACCCAACCTTAAACCCGAAACTACGCGTGGTGGCGTAAGACATATTTTCCACCCCGCTCACAAAACGGTTGCCCTGTATGGCCAGTTGTTCGGGATCGAAGTGGGGAATTTCGCTCAGGGCAAACAGGTTCCTGCCGACGAGGGCAATGTCCAGTTGCCGGCCGTTTCGGAATATACCCTTGTTGAAAGTGTACCCGATGGAAAGCTGTCGCAGTTTCAGATAAGAGGCATCGTAAACATTGTTTTCCTCGTGATTCCGGTCGTAATACTGGCGGTAATAACTCTCTGCCGGGATGGCTTTTGTATTGGCTTCCCACACCGGACTTTCATCACTCCCCAAATTGACTACCCCTTCCGCAACGATGCCTGATCCAGGGCGGTCTTCGGTTTCGATCAGCTGTCCTCCGACACCGCCGAGGGATAAGGTTCTTGAAACAATCTCCCCACCCTGTCTCCAGTCGAGCAGAAAATTAAGATGCCAGTTGCCGAATTGAAAGTCATTGTTCATTGCCAGGATGAAATCAGGATTGTAGTTGCCGAGTTTTTTTAGCGTATTATCCACGACATACCTTCCGTCGCTACCGATCACAAAGTCCCCGTTTTTATTTTTCAGGTAACCGGTGCCGTAAATATCTCCAATAATGCCGCCTTCATCGACCTGGAACCATACCGTTTGGTTGACATTATCATAGACCCGGGAATAGGCGAGGGTGATCCGGTCGGCCCCTTTGGGTAAAGATTCAACGGTGGACACATTTTCACTAAAGTTGAACAGGATATTCCATGAAAACCGGTCGGAGCGCCATGGGTTCAGTCCTACGATGGCCTCGATTCCTTTTGATCTTACCGCTCCGCCGTTCACTACCTGCTGGTTGTAACCTGAAGAAATCGGGATGGGCAGGGAAATGATCTGGTTTTCGGTCAGGGCATTGTAGGCGGTGAAGTCCAGACGCAGTTTATCGTCAAAGAAACGGATGTCGGCCCCCCATTCCACGGAAGTGGTGCGTTCCGGCAGCAGGTTGGTATTGGGAATCAGATCACTGGCACTAAAAGTGGGTTGAGCGTTGTATGGGGTCTGGGCAACAAAAGCCGTGCTGGTCTGGTAAGGGTCGGTGTCATTTCCGGCCCGGGCCCAGCTGGCGCGTACTTTTGCAAAGGATATCCCGGCGGGCATTTCCATGAGGTTGGAAAGCACAAAACTCGCTGAAACGGAGGGATAAAAGAAAGAAGTATTGTCGGATGATGTTGGGGTGGCCAGGGCACTCGACCAGTCATTCCTGCCGGTAATGTCGATGTGGACCAAATCTTTGAAACTGACTTTTGCCAGTCCGTAAAAACTGTTGATGCGTTTGCGTGAGCTGAATTGGAAGACCTCCAGGGGGGAAGCGGCATTGGTCAGGCTATAGGTGCCGGGTTGGGCGAGAGAAAGTGCCTGGGTTTGTACCGTTCTCGCCTGTTGATCCAGGCGGTTACCGCCAAGGGAAAGATCCACTTGGAGTGCCCCGATATTTTTGTTGTAGTTCAACAGGAAATCAGTATTGTTTTCCCTGTAAAAAACGGTGTGCTCGGCATAGGCTCCGTTTTTGAAACGGTTGCTGCTCAGCGCCCTGCGAAAAGTCCTCAGTTCATCGGAATAATCCATGCCTGACCTGACCCTCAGGTTCAGATTTTTCGTAAATTCATAAACAGCGGAAATATTGCCGAACAGGCGGTCGCGACCGAAAGCGTTGCGGTTTTCCAGCAGCGTAAAATAAGGATTGTCGAAAAAGGTGTAATTAAAAGAATAGTGTTGAATGTTTTCCAGTCCGGGCTGCCAGTAATCTTTCAGGTTTTGAATATCCATGGACCGGGGCCCCCAGGCAACCAGTGCATAGTTGATGTTTTCGGAACCGTACCCATTGGCCGGGCGGTTATCGCTTTTGGCATTCACGTAGGTCAGGGAAGATTCTATCCTCAGTTTTTGAAACGGGTTGAAGGCTAACCTTGCGGCGATGGTCTGTCGGTTGAGATTAACCCCGGGAATGATGGATTCGCTCCTCAGATCCGTAAAGGACAAACGGTAGTGTCCTTTGTCGAAACCAGAAGCTACGGCGACATTATTGATCAGGGTGACACCGGTCTGGTAGAAATCTTTCAGGTTGTCGGGGTGGGAAAGAAAAGGAGTCGCAGTAATAGGGGCACCGCCATGGACCGCTACATCACCGCCTCGCACAATTGTGCCGTCAGGCAAATTCACAGGGCTGTCGAATTGAGGAATGAGCAACCCCTGGTCAAGAGCCGGTCCCCAGCTGTAAGTGATGTTGTCATTGATGCCTCCGCCCAGTCCATCCACAAATTCAAACTGCCCGCTGTTGCCCTGCCCGTATTTGTTTTGGAACTGTGGCAACCGGAATGGTTTTTCGAGAAAAACAGAGGAATTGATGCTGACCGTTGGTTTGTCAGAGGCAGATCCGTCTTTAGTGGTGATGATGACCACGCCGTTGGAGGCTCTTGTGCCATAGAGGGCAGCTGCGCCCGGGCCTTTCAAAACCGAAACAGAAGCTACATTGTCAGAAGGGATCTCCATGGCTCCGTTGCCGAAATCGATCTCCTGGAAACCGGCCGCGGCTTCGTTGTTGAAATTCAGGACGGTATTATTGTTGATCGGGGTGCCGTCCACCACAAACAGTGGATTATTGTTGGTAAAAGAGGACTCGCCGCGGATGGTAATCCTGGAGGTGGATCCCACGCCTGTGGCCCCGTGGCTTACCGTCAGTCCGGCGATCTTCCCGGCAAGGTTGTCCACAAAATTTACGGATTTTACTTCCGAAATTTCTTTGCCTTCAAGGCTTTGGGTGGCGTAACCCAGTTTTTTGGATTCCCGTCTGAGCCCCAGGGCGGTGACGACGATCTCATCCAGCAATTTGATGTCCGAAAAAAGAGCGACATCCAGGAAAGGTCTCTCGTCGAGGGTTTTTTCAATGGATTTATAACCGTAAAAACTGAAGACCAAAACCGCTTCCTCCCCTGAAATGGTCAGGGAATAAAAACCATTGACATCCGTTACGGTTCCCGTACGGGTTTCTTTTTCGTAAATAGTGACTCCTGGCAAGGGCTCACCGGTTTCCGCATCGGTGACTATACCCGAAACCAGGTCGGATTGGGCGAAAACCAGGGAGGTCATGATGGAAAAAATCAGAGAAAGATAAAATTTCATTATTCGAATGGTTAAAGTAAACAAAGGGATGCAGCCCGCTTGATGGACGGGTTGTTCCTGAGTTAATTTGAAAATAGTGAAACTGCTTCAGCCAATTTGGGCTAAAGCTCAGCATAACAATTAGGCGAGAGGAGGAGCCCTCAAAGGCCCGTTGTACAGGAGATATTTCAGGAAGACCCCTAACGTATTTGTTGTCCTGGATACGGTTTGGAAAGAATTTATTATGCTGATGAATTGTTGTCTCAATGGGTCGATCCCCGGCAGACAGGTGAGCAGCGTGTTAAAATCAGCCGCATTGTCGATGTCCTGTTGGACTTTCAGCCAGAAGATAGCATTGGAGGATGTTTCGGCGTATTGGATCAGTCCGGATTGTAATTGGGACGTTTCCCAGGGAAGATCGATAAAAGCCTGCCGCTGGTAACTGTCCTGGCGCATCCCGATGAGGTATAGCCCTCCGTCGGTTGCCGGCCCCATAACCAGGGGGTGTGATTCCAGCTTGTTAGGAACAGATAAAAGATCCAAGTGATCCATTCCGGGACAGTCGTTTCCGAGCACGATGACGTTTTGATACCCTTTCGCATAAATCCCTTCAATGGCGTTGGCCATACGTTCTCCGAAAGTATCGCCATGTTGGGCTGTGTCGTAGCAGGTAAAAAAGGGCAGACGCGTTTTTCGGGCGGTGGAAATGGATTTTCGGATGAGCTTCTGGGCAATGGAGGTATTTCCTTTTTTACCCATCGTCGGAACAAATGACTTTACCTCCGCTTCAGCCCTGGCCTGGCGGGAGAAAATCAATAGGGCAGTATTTGTTCCTGATTGCATCCGGTAAAGTTACCTCTTGAGTAAATCGTCATGCTTTGCCAAGGCAATACTACAAAAAAAACAAAACAAATTCGACTGTACCGTTTGGGTTATCTACCTTAACTGTCCTGAGGGGGACACCGGGGGAGGGGATTTGCCACTGAGCCCAATCTATTTGAGTTCTCTAAGGACGGATGATATTTCCATTTGAAGAAAGTGCAAGCTGTTACAACTCCCCCCGTAATTAAAAACCCAAACCCCCTGTCTTTTGTCCAAAAAACACGACATTTACCTTTTTTGTGGACTCTTTTTTTAATCTAAAAAAACAACAGGGGATGGGACGTTTTTTCATTCAAGGCATTTTTTCTTTGGTCATTTTAGTCGCTGCCCAATCTTTGTCCGGGCAGGATGTTCGCATCAATGAAGTGATGTCTTCCAATATCGATGTGATCTACGACGAGGATGGCGATACCCCTGACTGGATAGAACTCAACAACTTTGGCGCTTCACCCGTCAACCTCGGGGATTATTATCTCAGCGATGATTCCAATGACTTGTTGAAATGGCACATTCCAGCACTCAGTCTTAACCCTGGAGATCCGTTTTTGATCTTTGCTTCCGATAAGGACAGAACCCAGGTGTCCATGAACTGGTATTCCGTGATCGACCGGGGGGATGTTTGGAAATATATAGTTCCCAATGCTTCCGTGCCGAACAGCTGGAGGAATCCCGGTTTTGATGACGGCCCCTGGAATATGGGAGGAACCAGCATCGGTTACGGTGATGGCGATGATGCCACCTATGTGCCCAACGGAACCATTTCAGTATTTATGCGCAAGCATTTTACGTTGGAAACGACCGAAGGCCTCGAAGCCCTTTGGCTGCATATGGATTACGACGACTCTTTCGTAGCTTACCTCAACGGTACCGAGATCGCCCGGGCCAATATTGGCACCCCGGGGGTTATGGTTTCCTACAACCAGACCGCTGGGTCTGACCATGAAGCCGCGATCTACAACGGAGGTTCCCCCGAAGCATTCAACCTGTCGGAGATGACCAGCCTGCTGGTGGAAGGAGATAATGTACTGGCCGTACAGGTACATAACATTGGTGCAGTTTCTTCGGATATGTCGGGCATTCCTATTCTCACCCTTGGATATGTTCAACCCGTCAGTTTAAATGAACCTTTGTCCAATGATGTTTACCTGGAAGGCGGGCGGCTGCATACCAATTTTAAATTATCTTCCGGCGGGGAGACTTTGTATCTCACCCATGACGTAGAAGGGGTGGTAGATTCCCTGACCTTTGGATCTTTTCCTGCCAATTATTCTTTCGGCCGCCTGTTGAATAATCCTGACGAACTCGTTTATTTTGCCAATCCAACACCGGAAGCTCCCAACGGAGGCACCTATTATTCAGAGATTGTAGATCATGAAGTGCAGTTTTCCCTCAACCAGATGTTCCTGACTTCTACTCAAAGCCTGGTTCTTTCCGGGGCCGGTGAGGGAGAACAAATACGATATACCCTAAACGGTGCGGATCCGACGGCCTCCAGTGCCATTTATTCCCTGCCCATCAATATTTCCAGCAATAAGGTGGTCAAGGCACGGATCACCAAAACGGGAGCACTCCAGGGGCGGATAACGTCACGTACCTACCTCTTTGACTCACCCCATGATCTGCCGGTCATTTCCCTGACCACCGATCCCGAGAATTTGTGGAGCAACCAGACCGGCATTTATGCCCTGGGGACCAATTATGACAATAACTTTCCTTTTTTCGGGGCCAATTTCTGGGAAGACTGGGAGCGTCCTGCCCATATTACGATGATGGAGCCTTCCGGCCAAACGGCTTTTTCCGTCAATTGCGGCATCAGTATATTCGGCGGATGGAGCCGGGGTAATGCCCAAAAGTCACTATCCATTTTCATGAGGAGTGAATATGGGGATGATGCCATTGAATATCATTTGTTCGATGATAAACCCATTGATCAATTTCACTCCCTCGTATTACGCAATAGCGGCAACGACTGGAATACGTCCATGATGCGGGACGGCATGATGTCGAGCCTGGTGAGGAACCTGGATATTGATCTACAGGCCTACCGTCCGGCAGTGATGTACCTTAATGGTCAGTATTGGGGCATACATAACATCCGTGAAAAGGTCAACGAAGATTTCCTCGAAGCCAATCACGGAGTCCCGGCCAGCAATATTGATTTGCTGGAAGGAAATGCTTCTCCCGTTGAAGGCAGCAACGCCGCTTACCTGGATATGATCAGTTTTTTGCAAACGAATGACATTGCCCAGTCAGCCAATTACGAGGCGGTAAGCGAGCGGATGGATATCAGCAACTTTGCCGATTACACTATCGCAGAAATTTATTTTGACAATCAGGACTGGCCGGGCAACAACATCAAATTCTGGCGATCCCATTCCGATGGCGGCAAGTGGCGGTGGATATTGTTTGATACGGATTTCGGCTTCAGTACCTGGGCCGATGCCAATTATTTGAACAACACCCTGGAATTTGCAACGGCTACCAATGGCCCCGACTGGCCCAACCCGCCCTGGTCCACCTATCTGTTGAGGCGGTTGCTCCAGAATATTGAATTCCGGAACTATTTCATCAACCGCTTTGCCGACCTGATGAATACCAGCTTTAAAGCCCTGACCGTAAAAAACCACATCGATATCGTGGCAGAAAGGATAGAATCGGAAATGCCGCGTCATTCCAGTCAATGGCAGGGACCGAACATTTGGACATGGAGCCAGGAGATCGAAAAGATGAAAAATTTTGCCAACGTCAGGGTATATTACCTGCGCAACCATATCCGGACGAAGTTCAACCTGCCGGCTCAATATGCCGTGGGGGTCAACAGGATCCCCGAAACGGGTGGCATCATCCGGCTCAATACACTGACCCTGTACGAGCCCCAGTGGTCGGGCGTTTATTTTCAGACCGTTCCCATCCGGCTGACGGCACAGCCCAACGTCGGTTATGTATTCGATCACTGGGAGGTCAACGGTCAGACGCTGACCTCGGAAACCATCGAGGTAGACATCACGCAAGGAACCAATATTTTTGCCTACTTCGCGGAGGGTAGCGCTGTGACCAGCATCGTCATCAACGAGATCAATTACAATTCTCCCTCCTGGGCCAATGCAGGCGACTGGGTGGAACTGCTCAACCCCACCGCCAATGCCATCGACCTGTCGGCCTGGGTGATGAAGGATGATGATGATGCTCATGCTTTTTTGATTCCAGAAGGCACAGTGATCCCTGCTTATGGCTACCTGGTATTGTGCCAGGATTCAGATAAATTTGAGGCCATTCACCCTGATGTGGCCCCTTACGCCGGTGAGTTTGATTTTGGTCTCGGCAGCAGCGGTGATGCCGTCCGACTTTACGATGCAGCAGGCATGCTGGTAGATTCTGTGGCTTACGGTGTCAGCCTCCCCTGGCCTGTTGCACCCAATGGTGAAGGCCCCAGCCTGGAGCTCATCTATTACAATTACGACAACGCCCTGCCCCAAAGCTGGCAGGCCTCCTCGGTAAACACGGGTACCCCGGGACAGCCTAACAGCAGCCTCACGGCCACTCAATCTCCGTCGATTAAAGAAGGGCTGGACATCTACCCCAATCCTTTCCGGGATTATACTCTCATCCGCCCGAAAACCGTCACAGCGGCGCCCTGGGCGATACAGATTTTCGCCGCCGATGGCCGTCAGTGTTTTGAGACCACCACCCAGGGTGATGAATTTCGCTGGAACGGCCACGATGCCGGCGGCAACAGGCTTCCCGCTGGGGTGTATGGGATACGCGTGGAAACAGGGCAAACCATCTTTGCCGCCCGCCTCCTCCTAACCCAATAACCTTCCCTACTACCCCGCTTGCGGGGTCGAATTTGACAAAGAGAGTCAAGAAGCAAACAAAACTCAAGCAGTCAAATTCGGGGGTGTTTCCGCTTGCGGGGTCGAATTTGACAAAGAGAGTCAAGAAGCAAACAAAACTCAAGCAGTCAAATTCGGGGGTGTTTCCGCTTGCGGGGTCGGATTTGACGAGGAACATGAATCTAAAACCA
Organism: Lewinellaceae bacterium; assembly: GCA_020636105.1. Classification (NCBI taxonomy): domain Bacteria; kingdom Pseudomonadati; phylum Bacteroidota; class Saprospiria; order Saprospirales; family Lewinellaceae; species Lewinellaceae bacterium. Next base: position 1,812,424 of record JACJYL010000002.1, on the reverse strand, counting down.
GACTCCACCCCGTCAAATTCGGGGGTGTTTCCGCTTGCGGGGTCGAATTTGACAAAGAGAGTCAAGAAGCAAACAAAACTCAAGCAGTCAAATTCGGGGGTGTTTCCGCTTGCGGGGTCGGATTTGACGAGGAGCGTCAAGCCGAAAACAAAGCAGGAAGGGGCTGGTACCGGGTTTTTAGGAAAAAATTGGAATTATTTGAAAAGAGGAGATTAGAATAGGTAATGGTATCTTTTAAATTAGTGAATCATCGACCCAATGATAAAGAAATCTGTACAAAGATGGAAAAGCATGCTGCTTTTCTTACTCCTGGCCTCAAGTCTTGTCGGGCAGGAACAATTTACGCTGTTATCCTGGAATATCCAGAATTTAGGAAAGTCCAAGGACTCTGAAGAAATTACCTTTATGGCCAACATTCTCCGCAATTACGATATAGCGGCCATTCAGGAAGTGGTATCAGGAAACGGCGGTGCCCAGGCTGTTGCCCGGCTGGCTGATGAACTGAACAGGATGGGCAGCAAATGGGATTATCGCATCAGCGATCCAACCGATAGCCCTCCCTACAAAACTGAACGTTACGCTTTTTTATGGAAAACCTCAAAGGTAAAGCTATTGGGACGGCCATGGCTTGCCCAAGATGATAAGAGCATTGTGGATAGGGAACCCTACCTGGCCAAATTCCAGGTGAAAGGAAAAACCTTCATCATCGTCAATTTTCATTCCAGAACCCATAAGGACGACCCGACAGAGGAAATACAAACGTTTTATGCCTACCCTCAAAAATTACCGGGTTATCCTCTGATCATAGCCGGAGATTTTAATACAGAAACGGATGAGGCGGTTTTTAAACCCTTGTTTAACAATGGTTTCTCAGCTAATTTATACCTGGAAAAAACAACCTTGAAGCAGAAATGCAACGGAGCAGGGGAGTACCGATACCATGCCATTGATTTTATGCTGTTCCAGCATCGGTATTTTGAAAACCTGGAATCGGGGGTAGTTGATTTTGTGGGGGATTGTGATCAACTCGAAAAAGCGAGGGGAATTTCGGATCATTTGCCCGTTTGGGGGAGGTATGGGGTGCTCTTTAATTAAAATCAAACCAGATTTAAGTTAAGAATTGGATACTATCACAAAAGCAGTCTAAAGTTTACATTGGATTTGGACGCACCCCTTCCCTTCCGTAACCTCCATCACAAACATCTTCCCAAATCTTCCCCATATTTGCCCCAAAATTAAAATGCACAAAAATGATTGCAAAACGCATACTCGGAATGATCCTGCTGGCCGGAATGGGCTACATGGGCTACCTGAAACTGGAAGACACGCTCTACAACCTGCACGATGATGCCCCCTTTTTTTTGTTCATTATCCTGCTATTGGCGTTGGGGGTGTTTTTTGCCGTGCGCAGAATACTGACCAATTGAACAAACCAGCTTTAAAACAAAAAAAATTGCCCAGCCTCATCTCCCCCTGAAACAACAATACACCCCGCTTGCGGGGTCGGATTTGACGAAAAAAGTTAATCCGACACAAAACTCCACCCCGTCAAATTCGGGGGTGTTTCCGCTTGCGGGGTCGGATTTGCTAAACCGAGATGATACCTTATGCTTTTCCTTGTGCCTCGCTCGAAGATTTCACCTCGGAGCAACGATTAAAAAGCACCCAGCAGCCACTTTTACATTTTACATTTGATATTTTACATCGTATAATCCACCTTCTTATCCAGCACCACTTCCTTCACATCCTTTGCAGGCTGGATTTCTGTTTCTTCTTCGATAGCGCCGCGTTCGCGGGAAGGCGCAGGCTCCACCGGAGCGAAAATATCCTCTTCTTCCGGGATGACCTTTCCAAACAGGGCATCCGCCTCATCGAAGTGGGCGATCAGCTGTTCGATAGAGATTTCTTCCTGTTTTTCATCGCTTTCCAAATTATCAAAATCCAGGATGTCAGCCCCGATATATTGGCCGAGCTGGTAGTAGGCCTCCCACTGGATGGGGTCGAAAAACTGGTCGGAGGTCGGTTCGTGGGGGAAGTTCGGGTGGTAGATTTTGTATTTGTAGGTGCCGTATTTAAGGTGATCGTCAGGAGAAAGTTCCGGCTTGCCCATCGGGGCGGTCACACTGGATTTTACATACACAAAAGTGCTGATCTTTTTGTTTTTGTAATGCTCTATCACCTCTTTTCCTTCCTTGACTACCTTATCCCATAGCTGGTACACGTCGGCAATGGCAAAACGCTTGCGGGAATACCCGTGTGACGGATTCGGGCGGATGGTCTCTTCCGGGATGTTGCCCTCTCGGAACCGGATCTCCAGGCCCAGCTCGTTGCGGGCACGGATGGTCAGGTTTTCCAGGTCGGCGAAAGTGAAATCAGGGTCGGCGCCGGCATCGATGGCGATGATGAGACGGCACTTGCGGCGCAGCAACTCAAAGACGGCCAGGTTTTCAATATGTCCCCCATCGGAGATGTTGACCATCCTGTTATCAGTACCTATGAGAGAAAACAGCTCGTAAAAGAAATACAACGGCCACCAGACGATGTGCAGGATGTTGTTTTTTAGCTTTATCGGATTCCAGGTCCAGTAGCCAAGGCGAAGATTCAGCAGGGTAGTGAGAATGCTCATGGTCTTGTTGGAATAAATGCCCATGCCCGGGTTGATTGCTGCTGCGGAGATGGTGACGGCGGCAGGAAGCGTCATGCTTTTGTACCCTATGGTCTCAGCGCTGGGGATGTACCCGGTCAGTTTGGCACCGCAATACAATGGCGATAACAGGAAGTAGTCGCTGGCCTTGGTGCCTTTGAAATTGGGGTCATTGGAAGACTGTAGATTCAGGCAGGTATTGATGAGCGGATAAGGCGCCGAATAATCACTCGGTTGGTCAGAGGCAGTGTTGCAAAGATCTTTGATCAGCACATTGCGGTAAGGACCGGCAAAGTTCAAAAAGGCATCAGACAGTTGTTTGCGGTAAAAACGGTGAAAACTCGTAGCATTGGGGTTGGTAAACAAGCCCAATACTCCCAAAAGCACCCCAAAACCCAGGTAGGGAATAATGGTGTCGAGGCTCGGCGCTTCCATGCGCTGGATGTTGAAAAGGTAAAACCAGGTGATGATCATTAATGCCAGCCCAATGACGACCGTCTCGACCTTGCTGAGCCAGGAGGAGACATCCAGTTGGAAATTCAGCAGCACATTGAGGAAAAAGTGGATTGTGAAGATTCCCAGCACGGTAAGGCCCCCGTACCTGAAGAGCCATTGCAAATCCTCATTCAAACCGGCAGAATTGCTATCGAAGGTCTCATCCACAAACATCCAGATGCCGGTGAGAAACAGGACGATGATCAACGGGCTGACCAGGCTCATCAACAAACTGGTTACATAACTGACCATCAGTACAAACTGGTTCCATAACTTTCTTAGCCCGGTCCCGGGGAAAAGGTACTCTCCCCGTGAACGCATGTACTTTATGTGTTTTTCCTGGAAAAGGGCATCGTAACTGCCTTCATTCTTGAGCGTGGCATGAATGTAAGAGCCCGTATATCCTCCCCCGGAAACAGTGGAGAGATAATCGCTTTTTTTCAAAATGCCAAATCGGTTGAGGGTCTTTAAGAGCCCCAGGTTGATGGTTGCAGAACGGATTCCACCGCCGGAAAGGGCAATGCCAAAGCGATTTTGATCTAATTTATCGGCACTTTCTTTGCCAAATAATTTCTGCCGGCGCTCCCGCAGGCGCATATCTTCTTTTGTTATTACTTCGTCGTAGCGCATGGGTTTTGGATTGTTGTTTGAAGATTTTTACTTTTTGATGGTCAGTGACCAGTCTTTCTTCACAGCCATTATGCGAATAAAGCTAATAAGAATTGCGGTAAAAATCAGGCTTACGTGATAGTTTACTTCAAAATGACGTAAAATCATATAGGTTACTCCGCCAAAGATGCAGGCGGTAGCGTAAATTTCCTTTCTGAAAATGAGGGGAACTTCATTGCACAAAATGTCCCGGATCACGCCGCCAAAGACGGCCGATACAGCCCCCATCATGATGGCGATGGCCATGGAGAGTTCCAGCGACAAGGTCTTTTCCAGCCCCAATACCGTGAACAGGCTGATGCCGATGGTGTCGAATAAAAACATGGTCTTGCGCAGTTTTTGTATGGGATTGAGGAATATATAACTACAGACCACAGCGAAGGTAATGACGGCCAGATAATTGGTATCTAACATCCATCCTACCGGGGTGCTGCCAATGAGTACATCCCGGAGCGTACCACCGCCGACAGCAGTAACAAAAGCGATGACCGCCGCTCCAAACACGTCAAATTTTTTCTGGATGGCAGTCAATGCACCACTGATGGCGAAAACAAAAGTACCGGCGAGGTCGAAGGTGTAGATGAGATTCATGTTGGTTACTTGTTACTGGTTACTGGTTACTTGTTGCTGGTTGCTTGAGGTGACTTCTTCGCCGTGGGGGCCTTGTGAAAACGCAAAAGGGGGCATCTTGTTACTGGTTACTTGTTACTTGTTACTGGTTGCTCGTTTGCTGGTTGCTTGAGGTGACTTCTTCGCCAGGCGTGCATTACGAGCAGGCAAAAGGAGTCATCTCGTGCTATGCTGGTTTACAAACTTGAGGTCATGAGCAGATCAAGATCCGTCGATTTGATGTTAAACCTGCGGCCCAGGTATTCGTTGGTCAGGCAGCCCTTGTACGTATAGATACCATGGCGCAGGCCCACGTTGTTGAAAAACAAATACTCAATGCTACCGGTGCTTCCCGCCTTGAGCAGAATAGGAGTGAGTATGTTGCTCGTGGCGATGGAGGCGGTTCGTGGAACATTGGAAGCCATATTGGGCACACAATAGTGGATGACCCCGTGTTTGATAAACGTTGGTTTGTCGAGGGAGGTGACTTCAGAGGTAGCGAAGCAGCCGCCCTGGTCGATACTCACGTCGATGATCACAGCCCCTGTTTTCATTTTCTGAACGATGTCTTCATTGACGATCATCGGGGTGCGTCCTGATTCGGAATGGATGGCCCCGATAACTACGTCGGCTTTGATGAGTTCCCTTTCCAGGTAAACCGGATTGATGGCGGAAGTGGAAAGCCTTTGTCCGACGAGGTTTTGTATGCGTTTGAGTTTATAGATGTTATTGTCAAAAATGCGTACTACCGCTCCCAGTCCGAGGGCGGCACGCGTGGCGTATTCGGCGACGATTCCGGCCCCCAGAATGACGACGTGGGCGCTGGGTACACCGGATATGCCTCCCAATAACGTGCCTTTGCCACCGTGATTTTTGGTCATCAGTTCGGCAGCAGTCAGCATGGCGCTGATGCCGGCCAGCTCACTCATGATACGCACGACAGGGAAAGTGCCTGATTCGTCTTTGATGTATTCCATGGCCAGGGCAATGACACGCTTCTGGCGCAGCTTATTGATATATTCGGCAGAGATAATCGGCAGTTGCAGGGGAGAGATAAGTACCTGGTTGGGGTGCATAAATTCGATCTCTTTCAGGGTTGGGGGCGCCACTTTTATGATGACTTCTGCTTTGTAAACGTGTTCTTTGCTGTGGGCCATTTCGGCTCCCGCCTCGGAATAGTCGCGGTCGGAGAAGTTTGACTTTTCTCCTGCGCCACTTTCGATGACGATCCTGTGTCCGTGAGCTACAAGGGTAGCAACAGATGTAGGCGCCAGGGCCACTCGATTTTCCTGGAGGGTACTTTCTTTGGGAATTCCGATAAAAAGCTTTTGGTTTTTTTGTTGCACCTGCAGCGTTTCAGGCTGGGTTTCGTAAAACCCTTCACTAAATACTCGGGGAATTGGGATTCTTTTTTCCTGGTCACTCATGGTTTAAAAAAATTTTTCAGCCGGTCAACGGTTTACGATTAACGGTTTTTTCGGGACATTTCCAAAAGCCTCCTGGCTTGCCCATTGGGGTTAATACATCAAATACAAAGGGTTGGGCATCGTGCCTGCGCTCTGCCTGCCTTCCTTTGGTCGGCAGACAGGCTGGCCACCGGGCTATCCGCTTTGCTCCTATCCCTCGCTGTCCTCGTCCCTGCGGCGACCTCCGCTATACGCTTCGGCCTTCCGCATACTACTATCAAAGGTGATGCCATCTTATTGGTAGCCCAATTCCGTGAAATACTTAACTGTCGCGGATCAAAAATAATTCAAACAGGTCAGGGGAAAAACAGCATCTTTACAAAAATACCAATTTCCTGGAGGAATCTGCCTCTATGGTAATATTTATTCTGACGATATCCCCGGGCAAAAGGTCCTCTATAATTTCCGGCCACTCGATAAAACAGTATTCATCTTTGTAAAGGTAATCTTCCAGGCCAATGTTCAGGGCCTCGTCAAGGGTTTTTAAACGGTAGAGGTCCATGTGGTAAATGAAGGTTTCACGACCGGTTTTATCCCTGTATGAATATTCATTGATAAGGGAAAAAGTGGGACTTGTCACCTGTTCATTCACCTTTAAAAAACGACAAATAGCCTGGATGAAAGTCGTCTTACCGGCTCCGATCTCCCCGGAAAAAACCATGACCTTGCGGCTGCCGGCAAAGTCCAGCAACTTTTCTACTGCCTGATCCAGTGATTTTATTGATTGTACCATTATTTCCATCGTACTGCAAAAGTAAAAAAGATTGTTGATAGACAAATGATGATCGCAGAATTACGAATAACGAATGAAAACGAGCCATCCGGGATTGCATGAAATTTTGGTCATTCCGGCCCAGTCTTGGGCGAAGGCTTACTTTTCTCGATACATTTTTGTAATTTCGCGTTCCTAACCAAATTGGCCGCGACTTTAACGCTACTTTAAAATTCTGAAAGATGATTAATTTAATTCTTTTTGGCCCTCCGGGATCAGGTAAGGGGACCCAGGCTGCAAAACTGGTTGAGCAATACGAACTGTTACACATTTCAACCGGCGACCTCTTCCGTTACGAGATGGGCAATAATACTCCATTGGGAGAAAAGGCAAAAAGTTTCATGGCCAAAGGCGAATTGGTCCCCGACGAGGTGACCATCGGAATGTTGCGCAATAAGGTAGAAGCCAATCCTGAGGTGAAGGGGTATATTTTTGACGGATTCCCTCGTACGATTACCCAGTGTGAAGCCCTGGATGACCTGCTCTGCGAAAAGGACCACGAAGTGAACCTCTTGCTGATGCTGGATGTTGAAGAAGAAGAATTAGTCAAAAGATTGTTGCTCAGAGGCGAGTCGTCAGGTCGTGCCGATGATGTGGATGAAAATATCATTCGCAATCGCATCAAGGTTTATGAAAAAGAAACTTCCCCTGTTTTTGATTATTATTCATCAAAAGGGGTAGGAAAGAAAATATACGGCATCGGCTCTATCGATGATATCTTCGGTAGATTGTGCGATGCGGTAAATGCATTACAGGACTAGGCTCTTGGGAAATTGATAAATTTAAAACTTGCCTGCAGACGCTGGAAGGCAGATTTCAAGGTTCTGATTTTTAGTGATTTACCAGATTAGGGAAACAGTAAATTTATTTTTATCAAAACGCTTAGTTTCGCAACCAGCAACAAGTAACCAGCAACAAGTAACCAGCAACATGGCAACACAAAATTTTGTAGATCACGTAAAGATTTGTTGTCGGTCGGGAAAGGGGGGCGGAGGCTCAGCCCATTTCCACCGCGACAAGAGAAATCCCAAGGGAGGACCGGATGGCGGTGATGGCGGTCGTGGGGGACACATCATTTTACGTGGCAATCGTAATGTTTGGACTTTGCTGGTGCTGAAATACCGCAAACACGTTATTGCTACGCCCGGAGAGAACGGGGGATCGAGCATGAGTACAGGCAAAAACGGGGAAGACGTCATCCTGGATGTGCCCCTGGGAACAGTGGCCAAGGATGCCGAAACGGGGGAGGTGCACTTTGAGATCACCGAGGACGGGGAGGAACGCATCCTGGTTTCCGGAGGCCGGGGCGGACAAGGAAACTGGCATTTTAAATCGGCCACCAACCAAACGCCCATGTATGCCCAGCCGGGAGAACCGGGTTTGGAAGAATGGAAGATCCTGGAATTAAAAGTCCTTGCCGATGTAGGCCTGGTGGGGTTCCCGAATGCAGGAAAATCTACCTTGCTTTCTGTGGTCACGGCTGCCAAACCCAAGATTGACAACTATCCGTTTACCACACTGGTGCCCAACCTGGGGATCGTTGAGTACCGGGATAACCAGTCTTTCGTCATGGCGGATATTCCCGGGATCATCGAAAAGGCACATGAAGGTAAGGGCTTGGGCCATCGATTCCTGCGCCACATCGAAAGGAATGCCACCTTGTTGTTTATGGTGCCTGCCGATGCGGATGACATTAAAAAACAATACGATATTCTGGTCAACGAACTGAAGATGTATAACGAAGAACTACTGGATAAGCCCAGGGTGCTGGCCATTACCAAATCCGACCTGCTGGATGAAGAGTTGAAGGCGATGCTCAGACCCGAATTGCCACAAGGGGTGCCATTTGTGTTCATTTCTTCCGTTGCACAGCAAGGGTTGGATGAGCTGAAAGATATGTTGTGGCAGCGGATACAGGAGTGATTTCAAAGATGAATGACAAATTCGTTTTTATTCCCGTATAAGGAAACCTTGTAAGTTGATACATAACTGAACACATGCAAAAAATCCTCGTCACCGGAGCCAATGGCCAAATGGGAAGGGAGTTTGCCTTCCTCGCCGACCGTTTTCCTGCCTTTAGATTTGTCTTCCTCGATAGGGCTGAACTGGATATTTGTGATGAAAAAGCCCTGTTATCATGGTTTGCTGAAAATAAGGTGGATTATTGTATCAATTGCGCCGCCTACACGGCAGTGGATAAGGCAGAAAGTGAAGCCGACCTGGCCCGGGAAATCAATGTGAAGGCCGTGGCGAACCTCGGCAAAATCTGCGCCGGCCATAATATCCCGGTAATCCATTTTTCCACGGATTACGTTTACCACACTTCACAAAATACGCCTTACAAGGAAACGGACCCCACCCGCCCACAGGGGGTTTATGCGGTCACTAAACTTGAGGGCGAGCTACAATTACTGGCCTCGCACCCTTTGGCTATGGTCATACGCACCTCATGGGTCTATTCGGTTTTTGGCCAAAATTTCGTCAAAACCATGCTCCGGCTGGGAAAAGAACGTGACCAACTGTCAGTAGTGGCTGACCAGATTGGCACGCCTACCAACGCCCGCGACCTGGCCAAAGCCGTGATACAGATTCTCGCCAATATTGAATCCGGGAAACTCGACAGGAACCAGCTTTCGGGAATTTTTAATTATAGCAATGAAGGCGTTTGTTCCTGGTACGATTTTGCGCTGGCCATTTTTGAAATCACCTGGACGGAATGCACCGTAAAACCAATCGCTTCAGTGGATTATCCCACCCCGGCGATGCGGCCCCCGTTTAGTGTCCTCGACAAAACAAAATTCAAAACCACTTTTGAAATGGAAATTCCTCACTGGAGGAAGTCGCTGGAAAGGATGCTGGCAAAATAACCAGTAACCAGTGTCCAGCAACGAGTAACGAGTAACCAGCAACGAGTAACCAGTAACCAGCAAACGAGTAACCAGCAACGAGTAACGAGTAACCAGTAACCAGCAACGAGTAACCAGTAACCAGCAACGAGTAACCAGTAACCAGCAACGAATAATTTCCAAATCACAACATTTACTCAAAAAGTTTGAAACTACCCTTTACAAGTGATAGTTTTGTAAAAGTATTGAAGTGCCGTGGCTTTGTTTAATAAGAAGGCTAAAAAGCGACTTCAAAAAATACCCAATTATTTATGCGAAATCTGTTTAATCAATACCTCGCCGATGAAGCTCATCCCAATTATAATAAAATTATAAAATGGGTATGGTTTCTCGTTTTTGCAGGGATCATTTTTACGGTCATATTTTTTGTGGCCCTTTCTTTTTCGAACCTTCCTTCGGTTAAGGATCTTGAAAATCCGCGCAGTGAGGAAGCCTCTGAAGTTTTTGCCATAAACGGGGAGGTTTTAGGACGGTATTTTACTGAAAACAGGGTGCCCGTCAATTATGAAGAACTCTCCCCTAATCTCGTTAAGGCCCTCGTTGCCACCGAAGACGAGCGGTATTACAAACATACGGGCATTGATTTTAAAGGTTTGGCCAGGGCATTGGCCTATATGGGAACCAAGGGGGGCGCAAGTACCATTACCCAGCAACTCTCCAGGTTGTTGTTTATCGGAGTCCGTTCCAAAAATAAAAAGCAGGCCATTGTTCAGAAATTAAAAGAATGGATTATCGCCGTGCGGCTGGAACGAAAATATACCAAAGAGGAGATTATCGCCCTTTACCTCAATAAGTTCAACTTTATCAATGGGGCTTACGGCATTAAAGCCGCGTCTGAAATTTATTTCGCAAAATCACAAGACGAACTCAATGTTAACGAAGCCGCCATGTTGGTAGGCATGCTTCAAAATCCGTCCTATTTCAACCCTTTACGACATGCAGAACGCGTTTTACATCGACGGGAAGTGGTGTTGAAGCAAATGGAGAAAAACGACCTCATTACTCAGGTCGCTTATGATTCTCTGCGACAATTGCCTTTAGGACTGAACTTCACCAGGCAAAGCCATATCGACGGGCTGGCGCCTTATTTTCGGTCGGAACTGGCAAAAGAAGTGAAGGCTATCCTCGAAAAACCTGAAAACCTTCGCCCAGATGGTACCGAATACAATATTTACAAAGACGGGTTGAAGATTTATACAACCATCGACCCTGATATTCAGCGGATCGCAGAGGAGGAGATGGTGAAAAATATGGAAAGGGTACAAAAGACCTTTTGGAAGCGTTGGAAAAATCTGGATCCCTGGACTTACCGCGAAGGATCGGACACTGAAATCAGTGTTGACAGAAGGCAGGAATCGCTGGCAAAGCTCATCCGTACCTCTGATCGCTACCAGAACCTGAGAAAAGATTACCTGGAAGACCTAATTGGGCAGTTGGAAAACCAGACTGATGTCATTTTTCATGAAGATGACCGTGAAATTGAAAGGATCATTCAGGAGTATGAAGAGCAAGGCACCCTCTCCAAACTGGTTTCCCAGGGGTTGATCACCTCGAGCCTTGCAGCCCAGTACCGGGAAGTATTGCGCAGTGACCTTTTTCCGAAACTCAGAACCAGTTGGGATCAGATGCAGGAAGAAGTGGAACGTGTTTTTAATGAGAAAGTCGAAATGAAGGTATTCGATTACAACGAACAAATGGAAAAAGATACCATCATGACGCCTTTTGATTCCGTGAAATACCATCGGATGTTTCTGCAGACAGGCATCCTGGCTATGGATCCAAAAACCGGGTATATCAAAGCCTGGGTGGGAGGGATTGATCACAAATATTTCAAGTTCGATCACACTCAGATCAACCGACAGGTAGGGTCTACTTTCAAGCCTTTTGTTTATGCTACGGCCATCGCCCTGCAGGGGTTTTCTCCCTGTTATGAGGTGCTTGACCTGCCAGTGACCATCAGGCCGGGAGACGGCAGCTTTAATCTCAATGAAGAATGGACTCCCAGGAATTCAGACGGCACTTACACCGGCAAAGTTTTTACCCTGAAAGAAGGCTTGAAACAATCAAAAAATACGGTTTCAGTACATCTGATGAAACAATTAGGCAGCGCGGAACCCGTGAGGAACCTGGTTGACCGGATGGGCATCAGTAAGGATGCCAAATATCCTAACGGACGTTATCGCGTGCCTAAATCTCCTTCCATTTGCCTTGGCTCTACGGATCTTTCTGTAAGAGAAATGACGGGAGCCTATGCTTCATTTGCCAATAACGGTTATTACAACAAACCTATTTACATTCTTAAAATTGAGGATAAGGACGGGAATGAAATATACCGAAGTATCCCTGACGGAATCGACGTAATGGAAGAACAGGCCAACTATGTGATGGTTGAAATGCTCAAATACGCTGGGGGAATGGGAGACTTAAAAAGTGAGGCGGGCGGAAAAACGGGAACGACCAATGATTATGTCGACGGTTGGTTCATGGGTATTACCCCTGACCTGGTGGTGGGCACCTGGGTAGGCGGTGATGATAAGTGGATTCGTTTCCGTGAAATCCTTTATGGACAGGGAGCATACATGGCAAAGCCTTTTTTTCGCAATTTTATCAAACGACTGGAGGCGGAAAGCGACAGTATTGATTACGATATGAATGCCCGCTTTCAGGTTCCTGCAGGAAATTTGAATATAGAAATGGATTGCAATAAATACCGGCAGGACGTTTCCCCGCTCACCGGGAAGCAGCCCTTTGAAGATGAGGGCACTTTTGATGAAGATATGTTTGAAGACGAATCAGGAGGGTAAAGGCGAAACAGTTTTTTTCAGGAACACTAAACATACCAAAAAATGCTAAGGAAAGTCATATATATATTTGCACTTTTATGGTTGATAGGGCAAAGCAGTTGCATGCCTTACCAGGAAGAAAAACTGACGGAGGTGACTCCTGATACAAGGGATAGTATTTGCAGGCAAATTTTTGAGTGGCAGGACGAGGCAAAAATCGACAAACTCTATCCTTATTTCCGTCATAATAACCCTACCTACAGATACCTCGCTGCTGCTGCCATGGGGTCTATAAAAGATTCTTCTACCGTTGACAGCCTTGCTTTATTGCTGGAGGATGAAATTGACAAAGTTCGGGCCATGGCGGCTTTTGCTCTCGGCCAGACAGGTGCTTCTTTTGCCACCCCCTATCTGGTAAATGCCTTTGCGCAAAACGATACGGCAGGGCATTTTAAACTTGCCAACCGTGCCATCCTGGAAGCTGTGGGCAAATGCGGAGATGAAAAGGTCCTTCAATTTTTGAGTAGTACTACGACTTATATGCCGCAGGATACTTTTTTACTGGAAGGTCAGGCCTGGGGTATTTATCGTTTCGCCTTGCGTAAAATGGTGCGCCCTGAAAGTACCCGTAAAATGCTGGAATTGGTGTTAAATACTGAACTGCCGGGAAGCGTCCGGTCTATTGCCGCCAATTACCTCTACCGCGCCCAGGGCATTCAACTCGACAGCATGCAGGTGTTGCGACTTTCCAACCTTTTTAAAAAAGAAGAAGATGCCAAGGTCCGTATGACACTGGCTGTTGCCATCGGTAAGGGGAAATCGCCTAATGCCCTGAAAGCCCTCACCACCGTGCTCGCCAAAGAAGAAGATTACCGGGTGAAATGTAATATCATCCGGGCATTGGCTAATTTTTCTTACGAAAATGCCACACCCCTTATTTATCCCTTATTGAAAGATAAAAATAACAACGTATCGGTTGTTGCCGCGCAGTATTTTTTGGAAAATGGCCTTCCGGAAGAAGCTACCGCCTATTGGAACTGGGCAAAAGAACCCATGGGTTGGGAGCCGAAACTCATTTTGTACCGTGCCGCCAACCGGCTGTTGCCCGTTTATTTTATCGATCACCGGAACAACATCAATGCGGAATTGCGGGAGCGTTATTTAAGAAGTTCAAACCCTTATGAAAAGGCAGCCTGCCTGGTAGCACTCGCTGAATTTAGCTGGAACTATCGCTACGTATTTCGGGAAGCTCAGCTGCAGAATAGTGCCGTGGTACGTACTGCCGGCATAGAATCATTAGCTTATATCAGTAATGATGAAAATTTCAGGAGTACCTTCACTTCGAGTAGTAATTTTGTCACCAGAGAGATCGCTTCTTTCTTCAGGTCTGCCATCGAATCCGGAGATGCAGGCATGGTCGCCACAGCAGCAGAGGCGCTACAAAATCAGGATCGGGATTTTAAAACCATCTTTGGAGATAGTACTATGTTTTTGACAAAAGCCCTGCAAAAAGTGGAATTACCGAGAGACCTGGAGGTTTATAATGCCTTACAAAAAACGATCGATTATTTTAGCGGAGCTGAAGAGCGGCCGGCGAGAAAACCCGAATTTTCTCATCCTATAGAGTGGTCCGAATTGACGGGGCTAAATAAAAGACCTAGGGTCAATATCAAAACCGCTAGAGGTCTCATTGAGATTGAGTTGTTTCCGGATGTGGCCCCGGGTTCTGTCATCAATTTTATTGAATTGGCACGCTCAGGTTTTTATGATAAAATCGCCTTTCACCGGGTGGTGCCAAATTTTGTCATTCAGGGCGGATGCCCACGCGGCGACGGTTGGGGTGGCCTGAATTATACGATCCGCTCCGAATTATCCCCACTTCATTTTGACGAGGGAGGTTACCTCGGTATGGCTTCTTCCGGCAATAATACGGAAGGAACCCAGTTCTTTATCACCCATTCTCCGACCCCTCATCTTGATGGAAATTACACCATTTTCGGAAAGGTGGTTAAAGGAATGGAAGTGGTGCACCAGATTCAGATCGGTGACATGATCGAATCGGTCGATATTCTCTAGGAGCTTTAATGAAAATAAATTGACCTGCTTGCCGCCGCTTTACGGCGTTATTAAGAGGAGTCTTCCCCCGAAATAGGTCAATTTATTTTAAAGCATTTCTAAATCAATCTTTTGTAAATTTTTTGGTCTATTTTTTACTCTTTCTAGAACTTTTAGGGGGAGCCGTTTTGTTCTAATTATAACTACCTGATACGAATATTTTTTGTTTTGTACGTGCCCTGCGATTTGATAGAAAAAGCCGATTTAGCGCCATTCCTTTTTGAGGTATGCTCTCCACCAGAAATAAGCCCCGGATAGTAAAAAAAAATATTGCTACTAAAAAAAATTCACTTGAAAGATGAAATCCAAAAAACTGATTATTTCCTTTTTTTTAATTTACCTATGCTGCCAAATTCCGTTTTGGGTTTACGCACAAATGCCCGCGAAAAGGCCAATCATTGGGGTTGTGCTCAGTGGAGGTGGAGCTAAAGGATTTGCCCATGTGCCCGCATTGCAGATGATCGACTCATTGGGTATCCCGGTCGATTATGTTGCGGGAACCTCAATGGGAGCCATAATAGGCGGCCTTTATGCAATTGGCTACACCCCCGATCAATTAGAACAGATGATTTACCAGGAAGATTGGTCAGCCATTCTGGAAGATGCTCCCCTGCGCAGGAATATTCCCATCATGGAAAAAGATGTCAAGCAGAACAGGTTGGCTTCAATAGGGATCAAGACGTTAAGAAAATCAGAGGAAAAAAAGGAAATAGAAGTTTTTTTTCCAACGGCTTATCTCGCCGGTCAGAATGTTTTTGATAAGATATTGCAGCTTACTTTCGGTTACCATGATGACCAGAATTTCCTTTCTTTTCCTAAAGGTTTTCTTTGTGTTGCTGCCGACCTGGAAACGGGTAGTGAAGTGGTCATGACCTCCGGGAGTCTTCCCAATGCATTGCGAAGTTCCATGTCCATCCCTACGCTGTTTAGTCCAAACCGGTATGAGGGAAAAATGCTCGTCGATGGAGGGGCCATTAATAATTTGCCTTCAGATCATCTGAAAGCTTTGGGATGCGATATTATTATTGGGGTGAATGTCAGTACCCCTTTTGCAAAAGTGGGCGATAATCCTTCCATAATGGAAATTATCGGTCAAACGGCCATGTTTAGTGATTCTAAATCAGCGGAAGAACGCAAAGCATTGTGCGATGTTTTGGTTGAACCGGATATTTCCGAATACGGTGTAACTTCTTTCGGTGCGAAAGAAGAAATTTTAAAAAGAGGATATGAAGCGGCACGAAAAGCGCTTCCTGAATTGCAAAAGATCGCAGAGAGGGTAAAAACCGGCGTAGCCCGTTCAGCCAATGGAACATTTGAAATACCTGATTCCATTGTACTGGCAAGCCTTACATTCAAGGGGATGAATAACCTGACTGAAAAGTATCTCGGGGCAAAATTTAATGTGCCCGTCGGTCAAAAAATAAATTATGGTCTTTTAGATACAAAAAATAAAGAATTATTCGGTACTGGCAGGGTAGTCCAGAGTCATTTTTTTCTATATAAAACTGAAACCCCGGGAAGTTTTGATTGTGAGGTGGTTATTGAAGAAAAAAAAGCAGAAACGGTCGTTGGAGTGGGACTGCATTACGATTCCGACCTAAAGGCAGGTATTTTGCTGAGTGGGGACATTGAAAATTTGTTTTTTAAAGGCAGTAAGTTGCTGGCCAACTTTGTGATCAGTGAGCGTCCCCGCCTGGACATGACCTATCTTTTGGATGCAGGACGCTCTTTTAGTTTCGGGCTTGATGCGAATATGAGGGTATTTACCAACAGCCTTTACAAGGAGAGGAATTTTATCGGAAGATACCAGCAGTTGGATATTCATGCAGGGATTTATGCCCTGCAGACCATTGAGAATTCAGTAGGGCTAAAGTTAGGGGTTGCTTTTAATCACAGCAATTACAATATAGAGGATGTGCCGGTGGGTGTTTTTTTGGATAGTATTGGGAATAATGAGGAGATGCATTTTGAATACGAGCAAACGGGGCCTTTTATGGACCTTACCTACGATCGGCTGGATGATGCTTACGTCCCCAAAAAAGGGATTTTTGCACAGATTCGTGGAGATTTTGTCATGACGATAGGGAAAGGGTTTCCCAAATTTTCTGGATTGCTGGATAAGGCTTTTATTTCTGCCCGCGGCCAATGGAAAAACGTATGGCCAATCACCAATCGATTCACCATTGTGTCCGATATGAATATGGGAGTCAATCTTTTCAACAGGCCGTCTCCCACCTATTTTCATATCCTTGGGGGAGCCGGGGATTATTTTTTTAACAATCAAAAACCATTTTTGGGGTATCGTTACCAGGAAGTTTTTATCAGCCAGATTGTGGCCACCGGTGCCCTGGATTTTCGCTACCGGATGAACAGGCAGTTCTACGGAAGTTTCATCGTCAATGCCGGAATTCACAACATGGAATGGGACGATTATACCCATCTCGATCACCTTGCCGGCTGGGGACTAAAAGTGATCTGGATGACCCCTTTCGGGCCGGTTTCAGGAACCTTGCACAGCTCCTTCGAGGATGCCCGGTTGCTGGGGTTTATAAGCATAGGGTTTAATATTTAAGTAGTTCACGAAATTAAGCAACATAATAATATGGTGATCTTTTACGCTGACTCTTCGTTACTCAAATCCTTACGTAGCTTTGGCTATGTGTGGTTTTCGCGCCTCGATTCAGCGCAAAATATCTACCATCTTATTGGTAACCCAATTCCGCGAACTACTTAACCAGGGGGAATTTTCAAAAAGGAGATTTATACTTTTCGTCATTGAGAAACCCTCATCAGTTCATATTTTAGGAAATTGACCAAATACTGCTTGTCCTGATCCGTGAGAAAAGTCCGGTATCTTTAGTGTTTAAAATAGCGGGTTCTGCCGTGGCAGATGCGCGTATGCCTTCGTTGTAATGGTCGATGACCTCTTCCAGGGTATTGATTGACTCGTCGTTAAGGGGCCGTTAGTTCGATGTTCCTCAGCGTGGGGACTTTAAAAACGGATTTGTCACTATCGTTTCCTGTTACCCGGAATCTTCCGGGATTGGAGTATTTTCCATAAAGGCCGTTGTTCGTAAAAGAAAAATGGGTAAAATTGAAGCCGCTGTGACATGCCAAACATTGGGTACGTTCACTAACGTTCTGCCAGCAGCACTATGTTGAAGTCGAATTCAAGATGCTCTTGTACGGGCACTAGAATTTGCGTTTCCAGCGTCGGAACGCCGCCGTCACGAGTGAGATAAGGATGATAGGCAATATTGGCAAGCATTGGGCATTCCTTGTGCCCGGCCGCTGCTCAACGCCAAGGCTGTATGCTAAATCATCACTGAAAGCTATCTCCGCACGATGACAGGAAGCACAGCTCACCGATGAATCGAGAGACATCACCGGGTCGTAAAACAGTTTTTCCCCAAGAGCCATCTTGCTTCTGAAAAGGGGGTGTCTTTGGGAAACTGTTCGGAATTTCCAAGAGGTCAGGCATATACTATGGCTCTATGGTTTCCTTTTTTTGACAGGAAACTGGCATAATCATGAGGATAATGATAAAACTGAGCCAACGCATAAGTGGATTATTGGTTGATTATTCTTTTCGTTTAAACGATCTGACCGTTTTTGACTAAGCTGATGTTGAAGCCGGTCTCGTTCAATTTATGATGGATATTTAGTTGGATCTTTGACCATATTGGGGCATAGTCTAAAGAATTATTCGGCAAATAACAGGCTAAGCCGTCATGTAAGCGTCAGGCCCCTGATCTGAGTTTTTTTATTTTCATCCTTGGTCGAACCCTTAAGGGGTTCTGAGTATGGCTTAAAAACTATTACATTAGAAAGAAAATGACTACTTTTGTGGCAGGGTAAAAAACCAACTTTTCTAATAGAACCGAAGTATTATTTACTAATGAAAAATACACCGATAACAGACAAGCATATTGCCCTTGGGGCAAAAATGGCTGAATTTGCAGGCTACAACATGCCTATTGTTTATAGTTCCATCCAGGAAGAGCACCAGACGGTACGTGAAGGGGTGGGCGTTTTTGACGTGACCCATATGGGTGAATTTATTGTAAAAGGAAAACAAGCCCTTGACCTGGTACAATGGGTGACGAGCAACGATGTATCCCGCCTGGAAATTGGCCAGATACAATACTCCTGCCTGCCAAATGGAAAAGGCGGTATCGTGGATGATCTTCTCGTTTATCGTCTTCCTGAAGATAAGTGTGCTGAAGGAGAGAAGGTGTTTTTACTGGTTGTAAATGCTTCCAATATCCAGAAAGACTGGGATTGGATCAATGCACACAACAAGTTTGACACTTCCCTTGAGAATATTTCCGACAGGACGGGCTTGCTGGCCATCCAGGGTCCCAAGGCGGCCGAAGCATTGCAGTCATTGACGGATATTGACCTCAAAGCCATGAAGTATTATACCTTTGAAAAAGGCAGATTTGCAGGTTTTGACAATGTCCTCGTTTCGGCAACTGGTTATACCGGTTCTGGCGGTTTTGAAATTTATGCGGACGATAAGGATCTTCCTGCTATTTGGGATGCCGTTTTTGAAGCTGGAGCCGACTTTGGGATAAAACCCATTGGGCTGGGTGCACGTGATACGCTTCGACTAGAAATGGGCTTTTGCCTTTACGGAAATGACATTAACGACGAAACCTCACCGATTGAAGCAGGATTAGGGTGGATCACCAAGACCAAGGATACGGATTTTATCAACAGGGATCTCTTTGCCCAACAGCGGGCGGAAGGGGTGAGCCGCAAACTGGTCGCCTTTGAGGTGGACGGTCGCCGGGTCCCACGTCATGATTATCCTATTGAAGATGCCAATGGTTTGGTTATCGGGGTGGTCACTTCAGGAACATTATCCCCATCCCTGGGCATTCCCATTGGAATGGGTTATGTTCAGACTGCTTTTGCTGTACCGGGTACGGAAATTTTCGTTTCCCTGGGCAAAAAAAACCTCCCGGCCAAAGTGGTGAAATTGCCGTTTTATAAAATTTAACTATGGAACTTGCAGCTGCTAAAGAAAAATTTATCCAATCTTGGGGAGCATTGGGATCAAACTGGGGCATCAATCGTACGATGGCTCAGATTCATGCCCTTTTGCTCATCGCTCCTGAGTCCCTGAGTGCGGATGACATCATGGAGCAGCTGCAAATTTCCCGTGGCAATGCCAATATGAATATACGAGCCCTCATCGACTGGGGACTTGTGTATAAAGAACTGGTCGTCGGGCAACGTAAGGAATTTTTCATTGCGGAGAAGGATATCTGGGATGTAGTGCGAAAAATTACCGCCCAACGCAAGAAGAAAGAACTCGATCCCATCATAAAAACGCTGGAACAACTTTCCCAGGTAGAAGAGAAAAGCGCGGAGGCCGATGCATTTAAAAAAGTGATTCATGACATCAATGCCGTTTCTGCCAAAGCGGAGAAAGCACTCGATGCACTTACCAATTCTGATGACCATTGGCTGGCGAATTTCCTGCTTAAAATGATGGGATAAAATAATACCCGTTAGTGCGTTAGGGCTAAATTTTTGTCCGTCAATTTCAATGAACCATTCGCTATAAAAAAACACCGCTAATTTTCTGCCTCCCTATCACCAGGAATCAACCAATAGGCTATCTCTTTGAACCCTTTACCCTTTAGTCTAGATCCTTTAACCTTTCTGATTCCATCCTGCGAAAATATCCTCCGAAGGCAGACGTGGTCGATTTTTTTGCTGGGTTTTGAAACATTTATGTCATTAAAACGTAAGATGTAAAAACGATATATATCAAAGCATTACCTCTGAATTTAACGGGATGGCGGATAAATGCAAAGGTTTGACGATAACAGATGGCAAAAAGAAAAATACCTTATTAAAGGTTGCGTTAGTGCAGGAAAGGATGTATCTTCGCAACCAAATTTTCTCAAAGTCCCTTAAACTGTTTAGTCCCATGATTATTAACATGCAAGTCTCATGCCTGTACGGGCGTTTTGATAATTCTGATTGTCTTCCTTCCAATGCATCTTTAGTAAAAAAAAGCTTTTGTGATCATCACTACTAGCTGCGGTATTTAATCCGAAGGAATGCCCTTTAGCCGAGCGATAGAAGACCACACGAACAAAATATGTTACGACTATTTAAAAATGACTTTTGTAGAGTCCAATTGACAATTGGGTTCATCATCGCTTTGGCAACAAATGTTTTTTCTGCAAAAGTTTCAAACTTTACCTCAGTACAAAATAATGTTCCTGGTTGCGCATTGCACTACCAGGCAAATCATACCGAAATGTTCTGTTCGGACGATTGGGAGGAAAGTAAGATTGAAAAACCGTTTGTAATCAGTGAGTGTGGAACGCCGGCTTTTCTTGCCGGATACGAAGAGCGTTATTACGAATTTGGGAATACTAAAGGTTTTTCAGGGTACTTTGAAATTGAAAAGTGGAAAGCTTCCAAGATAAATGGTGACGGTGGGGTAGATGTCACCGGAGCTCCCATGGGATTGCTGGCTGAAGGGGCTGGCGATCTGCTGGTTAGAAGTAGGCCCACCGACAGGCTACAATTAGAAATTGTAATACCTGCCGAGGGCTACCTGAGTTTTAACTGGAACAAAAATGGGGGCTCCATTTTTATTTCCTTAATTCTTAACGGACAAAAAAAGCAAATTGTTTCTAAAAGAGACAAAAGCGGGACTTTTTTTTCCGAATTGTTACATGAGGGTGACGTTTTTATTTTGGAAATAGAAAACCAGGGTAAATTGGAACAGGGGTTACTGCTCGAAGAGCTGGAATTTTTGACCAATGCTCTTGGTGTAATGGAACGCAACTGGAAGGCTTTCAATCTCGAAGGGGCAAATATACGATTTTCCCAGTTCATTAGCATCATCCGTGCCAATCTCATTGATATCGTCTTTCCCGGTAATGTCAAAGCCGTGGAAAAATATTCTCCTAATGAAACGGGTTTCCCAATGCTCGATACCGATGGCCTCTTTTTTACCACCACTGACAGGATTTCCATCGAAAAGGGGGCCTGTCAATTTGTGCTGAAGTGGACCGATGAACTCATTATCGAAGAGGAACGCCCTGTGATTTTGAGGCATTGGGTCGTCGATGACCTTAAAACGGACAGCGTGATCAAAGATACTCAGAAAATCACCTTATTCACCGCCGAGGATCTGCCCCCTTCACTGAGTAAAAAATCCAAAGATGTCAACAACTCCATGAATTCTGTTAAAGAAGTCAATCACCTTGGATTTTGACCTTTCTTGTTCTCTTTTCCTGTGATTGATTGTTTTTCCTTCTTTTTAATTCCATTTCAACAACACAAATTCATCCCTTTTTTTTCTTGTGCGGCTAAAACTCTGTTTTTCGTATCGCATTTCGGGATAAAGTTTGTAACATTGCGGTGCTAATGTGCCGCCCTCTTTACACCTCTTTTTGGGTTAACGGGCACCAGCAGGATAAGTTTTGGTTTTTATTATTGGTTTTCTTCATTAATGCTTTTTAGGTTAAGGAAGAGGCTATAGGAAGGGGTGAATTTGATATAATAATTTTTAAAATGTTGATTGTCAATATTTTGAAATTCATTTTTTTTTATTTCTAAGTAAATCGATTAGGTTTTTGAATTTCGGGAATATTCCTTTCTAAATTTATCCTGGCCTTTGCCTGCATCACAACCTTCAGAGCAATAAAAGTTTTTTTCATTATGGCTGACAGCCCTTCTTATCTTGATGAACTAAATCCCATTCAGCGTCAGGCCGTGGAAACCACCGATGGCCCTGTGCTCATTGTGGCTGGCCCGGGGTCAGGAAAAACCAGGGTGCTGACGTATCGTATTGCCCACCTCATAAACAAAGGAGCGGCTCCATGGAATATCCTGACGCTCACTTTTACCAATAAGGCGGCACGTGAAATGAAAGAGCGGATCGAAAAGGTGGTCGGGACCAAAGCCAACAATGTATGGGCAGGTACTTTTCACTCCGTTTTTGCGCGGATATTAAGGGTGGAGGCTGAAAAAATAGGATATCCTTCGAATTTTACCATTTATGATACCGATGACAGCAAAAGCCTGATTGGAGTCATTCTCAAAGAGATGAACCTCGACAAAAAGATCTACAATGTCAATGCTATCCGAAATCGTATTTCTTCGGCAAAAAGTAAACTCATTACGCCGAAGTTGTATGCCGAAGACCAGGAATTACTGAGCCAGGATCGCATGGCCAAAATGCCTTACCTGTATAAAATATACGCAGCTTACACCGCCCGCTGTAAAAGGTCGGGCGCCATGGACTTTGATGATCTGCTCTACCGCCTGTATGAACTTTTTCAAAGCAATAAAGATGGGGTTCTCGATAAATACCGGGCCAAATTCCCCTATGTACTGGTCGATGAGTTTCAGGATACCAATGAATTGCAATATGCCATCATCCGAAAACTGGTGAATTACGACAATAGTCCCCGGAATATTAGTGTGGTGGGCGATGATGCCCAAAGTATCTACGCCTTCCGCGGGGCTACGATCCAGAATATCCTCGATTTTGAGCAGGATTTTAAACCCCATGGAATCAAGGTGTTTAAACTGGAGCAGAATTACCGTTCCACCTCCCATATCGTCGAAGCGGCCAATTCCGTCATTGTCAATAACAGCCGCCAGATACAGAAAAAAATATGGTCGGATAAAGGAGAAGGACAAAAAATAAACCTGATCAAGGCCAGAACCGATGGCGAGGAAGGAAAAAGAGTGGCAGATACCATTGCAGAACAAAAGAGCCGGCATCATCTTTCCAACAGTGAGATTGCCATCCTCTACCGGACCAATGCCCAGTCGCGTGTTTTTGAAGAATACCTGCGCCGGTACAATATCCCTTACCGGGTGTTTGGCGGGCAGTCTTTCTACCAAAGAAAGGAGATCAAAGACATGCTGGCGTATCTTCGCCTGGTGATCAACCCGAATGATGAAGAAGCTTTACGCCGGGTACTGAATTACCCGAGAAGGGGGATTGGCAATTCGACTATAGAGAAACTCAGTGCCATGGCCGATCAGTTGGGACAACCAATGTGGCAGTGCCTGCCTACCATTCCGGCAAGTGCCCGAGCCAAAAATTCTATTACGGATTTTATACAGATGATAAAGGCTGCTGCCAAAAAATCCGAAACCGCGGATGCTTACGAGGTGGCTGTCCAGATAGTGAAAAAGTCGGGGCTCTATGACCTGATGAAATCGGATACCTCCATTGAAGGCATGGGGCGGCTCGAAAACCTGAATGCCCTGCTCGACGGGATCAAAACCTTCGTAGAAGAGACAGCCTCTGCAGATGAAACTGACAAATCGCTGGCCGCTTATATTCAAAACATTGCCCTGCTGACCGACTTTGATGAAAACACCAATCAGGACAATTACGTGACGCTCATGTCGGTACACGCCGCAAAAGGGCTGGAATTCAAGTCCATTTTTGTGGTGGGCCTGGAAGAAAAACTATTCCCGTCTTTCATGTCGATGGACACCCCGGAGGGAATGGACGAGGAAAGGCGCCTGTTTTATGTGGCCATTACGAGAGCAGAGCAGTTCCTGACGCTTTCTTATGCGGAAAGCCGTTTTCAATACGGGAACATGCGTTTTAACCCGCCGAGTCGCTTTTTGGACGAGGTGCCTCAACCTAGTCTCAATCTGCCGCCCCAGGTACGTAACAGCGAGCCTTCCTTCTCCAATGCCGGCCCTTCGACGGCCAGTGTGAAAGGCAATTTCAAAAAACCGAACACCAGCAATCTGCCTTCCATGGTGGATCCGAGTACCTTCAAACCCAGTCCTTCCTCTGAAATACAAACGGGCATGAAGGTATTACATCTCAAATTCGGCGAAGGGAAAGTACTCAGTATTGACGGGGCGGCCACCAACCGGGTAGCAACCATCTTTTTTAAAGAAATTGATGATCCTCAGAAGCGTATCATGCTAAAGTTTGCCAAGTTGCAAATATTGTAAGGGCAATGCGCCTCCCGTACCGCATGTTTTAATCTGTCTGCCAGGGCAACGCCAGGCAAGCTTGCCTTTTATAGTAATCCTGCTGCAAAATTTTAAGAACCAATCGGGCCTTAGTAATAGGCATTGTTAAAAATCCAACTCTTTTTTCCACGCATTAGCAACCCTTCGATCAAATATTGGTTATACTTATATTATAACGGTTGTCATCGGTATAAAAAAAAGGCAATTGAACCACAAAGAGTATATATTTGCCGACAATAGCATGAAGTGAGATTGAACCCGATATCTGGAATGCAATGATTTTTATCCTTTTAAATTCAAAAGTTGCTTTCGTAAATATTGATACAGAACAAAAGAAAATTGCCAAGTTCCAATGCCTTGCATCAGGATAACCTTCTTAATCAGCTTTTTGAATGCCAAATATTCATGGTCAAATAATTCAATATGCAATCGAATTGGATTTTTACCCTAACGCTTATTTTTGGAACGGCTTTCTCCATCTTGCCCCACAGCGTTTATGCCCAGGAAACCACCCGCATAGAGGGGATCGTCATGGATGCGCAAACCAAAGAACCGCTTCCATTTGTTTCGGTCGCATTTGTCGGGAAAGACATTGGCACTACCACGGATTTTGACGGGAAGTTCATCATTGAGACCCAGTGGGCCACCAATAAAATTGAAATTTCGTACCTCGGTTACCTTACTGTGGTGAAGGAAATCGAGATTGGGGGAAGCCAGGAAATTAATATTGAATTGGAGTCGTCAAGTGTAGACCTTGGGGATGTGGATGTCGTAGCCAGTAAAAAAAGATATAAGAACAAGGGGAATCCGGCCGTTGAACTGATCCGTAAAGTCATTGAAAACAAAGATCTGAACAGGAAGGAGAATGTAGATTTTTTGGAGTATGATAAGTATAAAAAAATCGAATTTGACCTGAATAATATTACCGAAGCGTTTACCAACCGAAGGGTTTTTAAGGACTACCAGTTTGTGTTCGAGCATATGGAGGATTCTCCGATGAACGGGAAGCCCAGCCTGCCCGTTTTCCTACAGGAGACTTTGTCGAAAATATATTACCGCAAAACCCCTAAAACAGAAAAGGAATACATTTCCGGTTCCAAAATTATCGGGCTGGAAGATTATCTGAATACAGAAGGGATAGACCTTATGGTCAGTAATCTTTACGAGGATATTGATCTGTATGAGAATAACCTCCTTTTTCTGACCAACCAGTTTGTCAGCCCTTTATCTGTCACGGCACCATTGGTGTACAAATTTCATATTATCGATACTTTGGCCTTCAACGGGGTCAGCGTGATTAATCTGGCTTTCCAGCCCAGAAATGAACAAGACCTGGCTTTTTCCGGCAACATTTATATCACCAATGATGACCGTTACGCACTGGCCAAGGCAGAGATAAAAGTGTCGGAAGGAATTAACCTCAACTTTGTAAAAGACTTTCAGCTGGTCCAGGAATTTAAATATACCAACGATCTGTGGCTGATCAGTCGGGAATCCCTGATCGTTGATTTCAATCTTGTCAAAAAAGGTATCGGAATTTTCGGGAAAAAGACGGTTTACTATGACCATTACCTGTTGGATAAAGAGCAGCCTGATTCCTTGTACAGCGGTATTGAGACCTTGGTGAAAGCCCAGGGATTTGACGACCGGGACAGTGTTTTTTGGGCACAAAACAGAATGGTTGAATTGTCGCAGCAGGAAAAAGAAATTTATTCCCTGGTAGATAGCATTAAGCAGGTTCCTTCCTTTACCAAAGCACTGGATGTTTTGCTGTTTTTTATGGAAGGTTATGTGGATATCGGACCCATTTCACTGGGGCCTTTTAACTCATTTTACAGCTTTAATGCCGTGGAAGGTTCCCGACTCAGGTTTGGAGGAAAAACCAACGCAAAGTTTAGTGAAAAATTCAGGCTTGAAGGCTATTGCCTTTACGGGTTTGCGGACAAACGGGTCAAGTACTCCGGCAATGCCATCTGGTCGCTAAACAACCAACCGCTGGTGTCCAAACAGCGGCATAGCCTTGAGGTGATGTACCAGTTCGAAACACAGTTTCCGGGCATGGATCTCCAGGGGATCAATGAGGATAATTTTATTTTGTCCTTTACCCGCGGGGCGCCGGATAAGATTTTGTATTACAATCTGTTTAAGCTGGAGCATGTCAGGGACTGGGGCAGCGGGATATCTACTCTGGTCAATTTCAAAAACAAACAACAGGCCCCCGGGGGCACCCTGGCCTTTGAAGGAGAAGATTTTACCCTGGAAAACATCAACTCAAGTGAACTCTCTGCTACCCTTAGGTTTGCGCCCAATGAACAGTTTTTCCAGGGCGAAAATTACAGGACACAACTCAATACAAAATACCCCATATTCAAACTTTCCTACGCCCGGGGGGGCAAAGGCGTGCTGGATGCGGATTATGCATATAACAGGTTGGTTTTTAATGCATTCAAACGTTTTGCCATTTCACCAATAGGCAATACCTATGTCGAAGCCGAAGCCGGCAAAATTTTTGGAGGAAGCATTCCCTTCCCGTTATTATTCATCCCGCGGGCCAATCAAACCTATGCCTATCAGTTGCGCTCCTATAACCTGATGAATTTCCTCGAATTTATCAGCGACGAATATGTTTCCGTTTTTGCCGAGCACCATTTTTACGGCTTTATCCTCAATAAGATTCCGTTGGTAAAACATCTAAAATTGCGAGAGGTCGTAACCTTCAAAGGACTTTACGGGGGCATCAGTGACGCCAACAATCCCGACATCACGCACGGGCTGCTCAATTTTCCTGAAGATGCAGCAGGCAACCCCTCCACTTTTTCCTTAAAAAGCAAACCTTATATGGAAGTAAGTGTGGGTTTAGAAAATATTTTCAAAGTATTCAGAATAGATGTGATAAAAAGGCTGACCTACCTGGATCATCCCAACGTTTCGGGGATTGGGGTGAGGGCGCAGATTAAGGTTGATTTTTGATGGGAGGAGAAAAAGGAGGGGGCTTGCTAAGACGAGGTGACAACTTTGCGGGTGGCCATTAAGGCGGGCAAAAAGGGGGCATCTCGGCCGCAAAATGGAAGGGGACGATTTCAAAAAAGCATCTGCGAAGATCTGCGGTATACCGACCAGAGGTACGGTTACCTGTCCGCGGCATACCCTGCCGGATGTGACTTCGTTCCATCCGTGAGGTACAAAAACGGGTACTGTATTTAAAGAATAATTCCCTTGAGGTTGCATGGATGGATTATGTTGGGTATTTTTAGCAGGAATTAATTGGTATGGGAGTGTTTTTATGACCTGTGTATATAAATAGAGCAATACTACAATCACCTTTTAAATTCTTTATAGATCATTTTACTTATAATTCTTGTGCACATGACCAAGTTGATAATTATTAGCATGCTGGTTTTTATGCTCAATATTCCCTTCGGATATTGGCGCGCCAACGTGCGTAAATTTTCTTTTCAATGGGTTTTGGCCATTCATTTGCCTGTCCCTGTTATCATTGCCATGCGCATTTTTTCGGGGCTCGGATTTGCCTGGTACACCTATGTGTTTATGGTGCTCGCTTTTTTTATGGGGCAGAAACTTGGCGCTGTTTTGCTCAAAAAATATAATGAAAGCAACAGGGGCGTATCTTCCTGTCTTATTATGGATTTGTATAGAAATGCTTAAAAACTCAATTCCGTATTTAGGGATAAGGAATCTCTTTAACTATTTTCATGAACCATCAAACCCTCCTCGATGAAGTCACCCGCACCAGCATTCAGCTCATCCTTAATGAGCCGTTTTACGGGCATTTTTTCTCCAACCTCGTTAGGGAAATTTCGGATCGTACCGGTACGCTGGCCGTCTCGGTTCGGCGTGATGGATTGGTCACCCTGAGTCTGAACGAAAATTTCTGGAATGAATTTTTGAAAACCGATGCCTACAAATATGGCGTAATAAAACACGAGATTCTTCATGTTTTATTCAAACATATTCTCATGATCGGGGATTTTACCCACCGTGAGATTGCCAATGTGGCCATGGATATTGTCGTCAACCAATACATTGAAAAAGAACAGTTGCCGGGCGAGCCCGTTTTGCTGGAAAGTTTTCCCGGTCTGAACCTCAAACCCCATGAAAGTGTCGATTATTATTACAAAAAACTGCTAAAACTTTATCGCAGCAAAGAAAATAATGCGGAACCCGATCTTGCTTTTGAAGCGCTGAAGCGTTACCTGTCTTCGTTTAGCGGGGGAGAACCAGAACAGGGTATCGGTGACCACCGGGCTTGGAAGGAATTTTCGGAAGCGGAAAAAAGAGTGATTCAGTCGGGTATTGATTCCCTGATCGACAATGTCTATGAGCGGATAAAAAATAACCCGCAATCCGGCAACCTTCCGGAAGGGATTCGGGCCTACCTGAAAAAACACAATGAGGTGGACGCTCCGACTTTGGATTGGCGGCGCGTATTGCGCCTATTTTCAGGGACCAGTTCCAAAACTTTTTTAAAAAACACCATCAAACGGGTCTCCAAACGTTACGAAACCGTACCCGGCATCAAGGTCAAACATAAAAACAAGTTGCTGGTGGCCATCGATACTTCCGGCAGTACTTCTTCCCTGGACCATCAGCGGTTTTTTAATGAAATTCAGCATATTTACCGCCAGGGAGCCGAAATTATGATCCTTGAATGCGACGATACCATTAAACGAAAATATCCCTACCGTGGGCAAATGCCGGATTATGTTTCGGGGCGTGGGTGGACCAGCTTTGAAGAACCGCTCATTTTTGCCAATGAGGAATACCTGCCCGATGCGGTCATTTATTTTACGGACGGTTATGCTTCCGCGCCTCAAACCATCCCGCGAGTGCCCCTCCTGTGGGTCATCACCTCAGGAGGTATTCAACCCGAAACGCCTGCCTGGACAGCTTTGCCCGGCAGAAAGGTGGCGATGAACAAAGTACGTTAAAGATTGTTTGGCTTTTATTGATTATGGATTCAAACGAATATTATCTTTTTAATGCCTCTGCAGCTCAGCTGGAAAACCTGAGAACATTCCTGCACAGCGACCAGAAAACAAACCAGTTGCTGGCTATTGGAATGATGCAAACCGGCGGCCTTCCCAATGCATTGGTGGCGGATGTTCTGCAGTTGTACCTCGATAAGCGTACGGGTTACACCAAAAGGTATTCAGAAACCAAAGTTTTGATCGGGGTGAAGTCTGAAATCGAAAGTTTATTGATAAAATTTGGTTACGACGAGTTTATTTTTCCCGATCCGCTGCATCCTGTTTTTAAAGACGGAGAGACCGCCTTCCAAAAAATGAAAGCAACCGGAGTCGATCCGAATAAATTTGTTGCCTGCTTTCCCGCTGAATTTGTTTTCAAAGGACATCGGTTTGAAGATTGGGCGGTTGCTCAGAAAGTCGAACAGGAAGTGTTGAATTTTGATACCGAACTCAACCTAAAAGGGATGGGGCTTGAAAAAATACCTGAAGTCGTCGGAGCATTCAATCAACTGAAAAGATTGAATGTATTCAATAATAAGATAAAACAATTGCCGGCTTCCTTCGCTTCACTCGATCAGCTGGAGGAGTTGGTGTTGGGAAAAAATAACATAAATAGTTATTCCCCTGCTCTTTTCAGTCTAAAGTCCCTGATGTTCCTGGATCTTTCAGAGAATGAACTTCCCGATTTTTCGCCCAAGTTTGCCCGGCTGGAAAAAATGGAATGGCTTTTCCTGGCCAAAAATTTCATCCGGGAACTCTCGCCCGAAATAGTAAAAATGAAATCCTTAAAACACTTTAGTGTTGCCTTTAACTCCATTGCGGAAATTCCTTCCTTTATTGGAGAAATGGGTGATTTGGAGGTCTTAAATTTAGAAGGAAACCAGATCAATACGGTTCCGGAAGAACTTGGACAATTGACTAAACTCAGATCCTTAAACCTGCATGATAACCCATTAGCAAAAAATATTTCCGAAAAAATCAGGTTAAAAAAATTACTCCCCCGATATTGTGAACTTATTATTTAAACAGTACGCCTGCATTTCGATGATACCTTTTGCCAGCGCGGATTAACTTCCCGGCAAATATGTCACCTCGGAGCAACCAGTAACGAGCAACAAGTAACCAGCAACCAGCCCGATGCGACACCTTTTGCCAGCGCGGATTAGCTCCCCGGCGAAGATGTCACCTCGGAAAACAAGTAACAAGTAACCAGCAACAAGTAACCAGCAACCAGCCTATGTCCAACCATAACTATTTATATTACGGAAGTAAAAGCACCGCCGAGGAGGTCGAAAGTTTTATCACCCATGTGATTAGGGTGAATGAAAAGGCCAGTGCAGAGGGGCGTAAGCGAATTCCGCTTTGTGTCTGGGGGCGTCATGGCATTGGCAAAACGGAGCTGATCGAGGATTTTGCCCGAAACAACGGGTATGCTTTTAGGTATGTTGCCCCGGCACAGTTCGAAGAGATGGGCGATTTGTTGGGGATGCCGAAGATAGCCCATGACCAGACGGTTTTTGTGGCTCCGGAATGGGTGCCGAAGGAGGATGTGCCGGGTATTCTGTTGATCGATGATGTGAACAGGGCCGATGACCGTATACTGCGCGGGATCATGCAGTTGTTGCAAAATTACGAATTGGTGAGCTGGAAATTGCCCCCTCAATGGAACATTATCTTAACCGCCAACCCGGACGGAGGGGATTATTCTGTTACCCCGATGGATGATGCGATGATTACCAGGATGATGCATATC
This sequence comes from Lewinellaceae bacterium, assembly GCA_020636105.1. Lineage (NCBI taxonomy): Bacteria > Pseudomonadati > Bacteroidota > Saprospiria > Saprospirales > Lewinellaceae > Lewinellaceae bacterium. The sequence goes on along the minus strand of JACJYL010000002.1, from coordinate 1,781,234 downwards.
CGGATGGACTTTGATGCCAAAGCCTGGGCTAAATGGGCGGTACGGGCAGGAGTCGATGAGCGGGGCATCAACTTTGTACTCACTTACCCGGAAGCGGTGACCGGCAGCCGAACGACTCCAAGGACATTGGTGCAATTTTTTGATTCTATCAAAGAGATAGGGGATCTTTCGGCAGAACTACCCTTAGTACAATTGTTGGCCGATGCCAGTCTTGATACCAGTACAGCGGCCAGTTTTATCTCTTTTGTGCAGAAGAATCTGAATGAGATCATCGAACCGGAAAACATTCTCAATGCAGTGAATTTCCAAACCGAAGTTTATGAAGTGATCGCAGAAACGATCATGAAAGATATATTCCGAATTGATATCCTTTCCGTTATTTGTACCCGTCTGATCAACCACATTACCCTGAAGGAAATATCTCCCGTCCCAAAAGAAATGAAAAATATACAGTCCTTCCTGCTGATGGACTTTCTGCCCAATGACCTTCGGTTGGCCATGTTGCAGGATATTATTTCTGCACAAAAGACTGACCTTCAGCCTGTTTTGCACAACCCCGAAATCGGCAGGTTGTTATTGGAAAAGATGTAAACTGAAGAATATTTCAGGTGGATGATCTGCCTTTTTATAAAAAAAATACCTGCCGGAAGAATCGAATTTGGCTCCTTTTTCGTTATGGTTTTATTCTGTTAACGGGAATTGATGTAAATTTGTCCCGTTTTTGAACAGGTTACCGCCCGCTTGACCTTTAAAGCCTGTATTGTTTTACGTGAAATTTTTTCAACTATTGCCCTCAACCTTTTGTTGTGATTAGTTGGAAGGACAAGCAGCAGCACAACCATGACATGAATAATTTAACACTCGAAAAAGAAATAACAGCCATTCTCCAGCCGGAAACACCCCTTGAAAAACAACTGATCGAAAACCCCGAGTTCAGGGAAGGCCTTCTGTGGGGCAGACCGCGTCCAGGGCATCCTGAAGGAGAGGTATATAAACATATCCGGGAGGTGCTCGACAACATTGATGAGTTAGGCGTTGATGAAACCACCCGTAAAAAATTGCGGATCATTGCTTTTGCCCATGATTCCTTCAAACACCTCGAAGACCGGAGCCATCCCCGGAACTGGGATCTCCACCATTCCAAACTGGCCCGGAAGTTCATGGAAAACTGGACCGACGATCCGGCCATTCTTGATATCATTGAGTTGCATGACGATGTTTACCATATCTGGCGGTTTTTTCATTTTTACCATAATACCGAAAAAGGGGAATGCCGCAAACAAATTTTTCTAAACCGGATCGGGGACAATCTTGAACTATACGCCATGTTTTTTCGCTGCGATACCCTTACGGGCGATAAGGATCAACGTCCGTTAGTATGGTTTGAGGAAACAATGCTTTGATGCTTTTGATCCTGTGATGTTTTGATTTGGAATAACATAATGATAAAACCTTAATGGATATGAAAAAGTTAACCAAACCACTGGCGGACCGTTTCAGAGAGATTCTTTTAAATGGACATTGGGTGACCAACACTAATTTCAAGGAACAGCTTTCCGATATGACCTGGGAAAAAGCTACCACAAAGGTCGGCTCATTAAACACCATCGCGGCTTTAACTTTTCACATTAATTATTATATCGCCGGGGTTTTAAATGTATTGGAAGGTGGTTCGCTTGACATCAGGGATAAATACAGCTTTGACCTGCCTCCGCTAACATCACAAAAAGCCTGGGAAGATCTATTGAACAATATGTGGAGCAATGCTGAAAAATTTGCCGACAAAGTGGAGCAAATGGCTGACGACCAGTTGTTCGATGTTTTTGTAGATGAAAAATACGGAACTTACCAAAGAAATCTCGAGGGTATGATTGAGCATTGTTATTATCATTTGGGGCAGATTGTGTTGATCAGGAAAATGTTGGCCTAAAAAATAAAGCCTGTTTTATTACCGCAAGCGTAGACACCCCCAAATTTGACATGAGGATTTTTTCTAAACTGGGAATTCATTTGCCGTCAAATTTGACCCCGCAAGCGTAGACACCCCCAAATTTGACATGAGGATTTTTTCTAAACTGGGAATTCAGTTGCCGTCAAATTTGACCCCGCAAGCGTAGACACCCCCAAATTTGACATGAGGATTTTTTCTAAACTGGGAATTCAGTTGCCGTCAAATTTGACCCCGCAAGCGTAGACACCCCCAAATTTGACATGAGGATTTTTTCTAAACTGGGAATTCAGTTGCCGTCAAATTTGACCCCGCAAGCGTAGACACCCCCAAATTTGACATGAGGATTTTTTCTAAACTGGGAATTCAGTTGCCGTCAAATTTGACCCCGCAAGCGGGGTAGATGTTTCGCCAGATTTGTGAATGTTCTAAAACCAGCAACCAGTTTTCCTAAAACTTCACCCTGTAACTCAGCATCGGAATCAGCCCCAGTTGGTATTTTTGAACGATGGTTTTTTGCCGAATATCGTAATAACTGAAAGCTGTGTTTTGAGTATTCAGCAGGTTTTGGATATCGAATGAAATTCTGCCCGCAAAATTTTTCTTATTGTTTTGATAATAAAGGCGCAGATCTACCCTGAAATAATCTTTTTGCCGGAGGGTAAAAACCTCAGATTCTTTGTAAATCGTTGTCCCGGCAGCGGAGGAGGCTTCGATGTCGATGGGCGTTTCGCGGAATCCTCCGACCAGGTTGCCCCGAAGGTTCACGCCTAAAGTTTTTATGTTTCCTTTATTTGAAGTCCATTCCCATTCTTTTCCAAAAACAGCGTTAAAGATATAATGGCCATTGTATCGGCTGTCTCTTTCAATGAGGTCACTGCCCCGGTATTTTGATTGGTAAAAAGTGGCATTCACGAGGTAGTAATAATTGTCGGTATGGAACTTCCTGAGGCTGAGTTCGATGCCGTAATTTTCGGCTGTTCCGGTATTGATCAGCGGTTCGTTGACAAAGCCCTCCAGCATATTATAGGCAGAGAACGTACTTTGCCTTTCGGCCGAGACAGGCAGGTTAAAAAGTCTTTGATAAAAAAGTTCGGTCCTGAACTGGATATTGTTGTTCAAAAATTGTTTGTAAGCAAACACCAGGTGATGGGCCTTGTTGAGTTCGAGGTGGCTGTTGTCGCCCATAGTGGTTTTGCTGAAATACAGTGGTGCCTGCTGCAATTGGCTGTGCAGTCCGTAGGAAAGGCTCAGCGAGCTTCGTTCACTGCCTTGCCATTCGACAGAAAAACGTGGTTCGAGGGCGGCACTTTCATTATAAGTAAAACGGCTATAGTGAAGCCCGGCATTGGTGATGAAGGGGCCTTTCCTGAATTGCCAGTCGATATAAGGCTGCACCATGAGGCCACTTCCTTTTCCATAGGCCACGGTGAGGGATTCGATCACCGAAGTAATTTTAGCATAGTGGTTGGTCAACGACAGGCCTAACCGCAGGCGATTGTGAATATTAATTTTGTACAGGTAAGTGCTTCGAAAGGCGAGTTTGGTATTAATGGTCTCATCCTTTTCAGCTGGTACAGGTTGGTAATCGGCATCCAGGACGTTGGCATAACGCTGGCTTTCAAGCCCGGAGAAAGCCAATGCTGAATTCCAGGAACTCTTTTTTCCGAGAGGCACCGAAAGCGTACTGCCCAAAACGCCCATACGGGAGGTGAAGTTGATGTCAAATCCGTCCTTGGTGAATAACCAGAGGCTCGAATCTCGCTTTGCTTTAAAGAAATTGTCACTGACTCCGGCCATTCCGAAAAGGGTGCTTTGTGCCGTTTTGCCAAGGGGAATATTGACATTGAATGACAGATCCTGGAAGCTGATGGCTTCGTCGCCGAGCTCCAGTCCCAGTTTTTGCAGCAATCCTACGGTTGAATAACGGTAGTTGACGAGGTAGGAGCCTCCTTGCGTCGGCAGCGGACCTTCTGAAGCCATTTCTATACCGATGAGGCCCGCCTGCCCCGTGAATTCATGGGTCTGGTCGTTGCCTTTTCTCAGTTTCATGTCCATGATGCCGGATAGGGCATTGCCGAATTCGGAAGGGAAAGCGCCTTTGTAAAAGTATGAAGCGTCGAGTAATTGCACGCTGAGGATGTTTACGCCGCCGCCGTTTTGGGTGATCCTGTCGCTGAAAGTACCGGCATTGGGGGTATGGTTGGGGTTGACGATTTCAAGTCCTTCCAGTTGCCATTGCATCCCGTTGGGCGAATTGCCTCTTATGGACAAACCGTTGGCCTGGTCGTTATCTCCTGCCACTCCGGCCAAAGACATAACGAGGCGGGCGGGGTCATCAAAGGTGGCCGGAAATCTCAGGGTCTCTTCATTAGTGAGCACCGATACCGTAGGACATTGGGTGGTCGTTTTACTCTGTGGAGCACTCACGACGACAGACTGGAGCAGTGAAGCGGTCTCTTCCAGGCTGATCTCCAAAACCGTTTCTTTCCCGGAATCTAAAATGACGGGACTCAATTCAATGGTTTGATACCCGATAAAGCTAATACTCAGGCTATAACGCCCGATGGAAATATCATCCATCCTGAAGGCTCCGAGGCTATCGGTGATGCAGCCACGATCGGTTCCTTCAAGAAAAATACTCACGCCTTCAAGCAGTTGCCCGGTGTCGGCATCTCTTACTATCCCCCTAAGCGTTTGATCGTATTCCTGTGCGTTGGCAAAAAATGCGGAGAGTAAAAATACGCAGGCGAAGGTGAGGGAAAGATGTTTCATTTTAACTTGATATTAGCCATTTGAAAAAAACTGGCATCCTTTTTGAATTAGGTAGTATGCTCAGCGTTTGTTCAAATTTCGTTTTCGCCCTTTTTTCAGCCGAAACAGCGAAAAGGTAAAACACTCCATATCGCTTTCGGATACCCTGTCAGGCAGTAATAATTTTTCCCGGGTAATTTACCTTATGCGGGCCTAAAATCCTAATGAATAAAGGCATTATTGCTGAGCGCTATTGATAAAACAAATTTATAATAAACGAACACAACAACAACATGATTTCAGAAAAAAAGAGCTTTAGCAGAGATATCCGGTTTTGGTTATTGATTGTGGCCGTGACCCTTTTATTCTGGATAACAGTTAGTCATTATCCGGGTATAGCATGAGCCGGGAACTTGTATGGAGAGAGCAAGGAGGAGGGGCGGAACCCTGGTTGCTCAAGTGCAAGGTCCCTAAAATCGTCAATCGAGGTTCCTTGTTTGGAGTTTTGGGAAAGATATCCGAAAACTAAACCAGGAACGTCGATTAACGAATTTCGAAAATATGATTTTAGGAAATAATGTTAGTCGGGAACATACCGTCCGGCAAGCCCTGTGAACAAAAAGGGTTATTTCACCACCTTCAGGCTCATATCCAGGCTGGTCGCCGAATGGGTCAGGGCCCCTATGGAAATGAAATCAACGCCGGTTTTGGCTACTTCACGGACTTTGTGGATGGTGATCCCGCCGGAAGCTTCCACCTCGTAACGATCCGCGACGGTTTCCACGGCTTCTTTCATCAGCGGCAATTCAAAATTATCGAGCATGATCCGGTCGATATGCCCTACGTTCAACACCTCGTGCAGCTCAACCAGGTTGCGCACCTCAACGGTAATCGGAAGATCCAGGTTATGGGTCTTTTTATATTCCAGTATTTTTTCAATCGCTTTTTCAATACTGCCACAGGCGTCAATATGATTGTCTTTGACCATAAACCGGTCGTATAAACCATCCCGATAGTTGGTACATCCCCCCAGGCGGACGGCCCATTTTTCGAGGAAACGAATAAGGGGAGTGGTTTTCCGGGTGTCGAGCAATTTTACCGGCAAATCTTCCACTTCAAATACAAAACGGTTGCTCAGGGTAGCAATCCCGCTCATGCGTTGCATGGTATTCAGGGCCAGACGTTCTGCTTTGAGCAAGGCCTGGGTATTACATTCCACTTCAAAAACAACATCCCCGAAGTCAACATTGCTCCCGTCTTTTATCAATACTTCAAAGCGTGAGGACGGATCAACTTTTTCAAAGATCCGTTTGGCTACTTCCACACCTGCGATGACTCCTGAATCTTTTACCAGTAAGCGAGCATGGTCTCTTTTATCCTTGGGAATACAGGCCAGAGAGGTGTGGTCACCGTTGCCAATATCTTCCTGCAGGGCCTCATCGATAAAGGCGTCTAACTTTTTACTTAAATCCATTGATTAGGTTTTTTTATCTTAATAATGGTTCGATGGGTTTTTAGTGTTCATCCCGTACCGCAGGTCGGGAGTGTTCAAGTTGTTCAATTTGTTCAAATTGTTCAAATTGAGCGGGGCGAAATCCCGGTATTATATGCCGAGGACAGGTTCCTGTACTCCAGGTCGGGAGTGTTCGTTAAAACATCACGCCCAGTTTGAGTACGATGCTTCTGAACAATCCTTTGGAATTTTCTTTGCGGTTGCCCTTTTCGGGATCAAAAACGGTGCCGTTGTCATCAGTCAGGTCGGTAAAACCCATTTGAAAGCCCAGCCCGAAAACCAGGCTGCTGTTTTCTCCGATATTGTATTCGGCGCCGCCGGTAAGTCCCCAGCAAAGGTTGATTCCGTTGACTTCAGGGCGAATATCGTATTTTTCATCTTCCGCGCCGACCTTTCCACTATCTGTAATTTTCCCTCTCGCCTGGGTTTTGAATCCAAGGGTGATGGCCGGGTCGATGAAATATCTTAGGAAACCAAATTCTTTGGTTCTCATTTTTAAACCAAAAGGAATCTCTACATATTGGATAGAATATTTTAGTTTTACATCGTTGCTCATGGTATCCAGGCCGGTGGGGAGGTCGGTTTTCGTCCAATAGGTTCCGCCATATTGGTGTAAAAGGGTTCCGCCGGAGTTGAAATGGAAACCGATCCCACTGGTGAAGGCGTAATTATCTCTGAAGTAATATTCTCCGTTCAGGCCTAATTTCAAACCAATATTAGGTCCGCTGGAATTTATTTTGCTATTATCCGTAGTCAACCAGGAAACTGCCGGTGACAATTGAAAACCAAATCTGATATCACCCTGGGCGTTGAGATTTTGAATAAATAAAAAAATGAGCCCGAGCATTACAATTTTCTTCATGGTCTGTTAGTTTTTATTAAGCTTAATAAATGCTGCAAAGTTAATCCTTGAATCAATAAATCATACGTTTTACCAATATGAGTTTTAAAAAGAACTATTTTTATTTTGTTTTTATTGTCATGGGTTTATTCGCGTGTTCCAGGGAATACAAAGAAGATGTTCCCGACGTGTCTGACATTGACATTTCTGTCAAATTGAAACGGTTTGACAAGGATCTTTTTGCCCTGGATACCAATAACATCGCCCCGGGATTAGCGGCTCTCGAAGAAAAGTATCCTGAATTTAGCGCGGTATATTTCGAAAAGATCCTGGAATCTAAAAATCCCAAAGTCGCTCCCGATGGCCATGAAGCTTATGTGAAGGGTTTTCTCGAATTTCCAACAGTACGCCACCTCTTTGATACTTGTTTGGTGGTGTATAACGATATGAGCGCCCAGGAGAGATCTTTTGAACAGGCTTTTCGGTTCCTCAAGTATTATTTTCCTGACCTGGCTACTCCTGATGTAACGATTTTTGTTTCTGAGTATAGTTACGCGGCGTTTATTTTTGGAGATAATTCCCTGGCGGTCGGGCTGGATTTTTTCCTCGGGGCTGATTACCCCTATTTTCAATACAACCAGGGCAATCCTTCTTTTTCAAACTACCTCACCAGGTCATTTACCAAAGAGCATATGGTCACCAAAGCACTTCGCCCCCTGGTGGAGGATCTTTGCGGGGAAGCCCCCGCCGATAACCGGCTGATCGACCTGATGGTCCATAACGGAAAAAAACTTTACATCATGGATCACCTGTTCCCTTATACGGCCGATAGTATAAAACTGGAAATGACGCAGGAACAGGTGGATTGGATGAAAAACAACGAATACGATATGTGGACCTTCTTTCTTTCGGAGGACCTTCTTTATTCGACCGACTGGTCAAAGATCAAAAAGTATGTAACGCCAAGCCCCAATTCGCCGGGAATGCCCGATGTCGCCCCCGGCAGGACGGCCAACTGGCTGGGCTGGCAGATCGTAAAAAAATATATGCGCCTCAACCCTCAAACCACCATGTACGAGCTCATCGAAATGCGGGATGCACAGGCTATGCTGGAACGATCGAAGTATAAACCGAAACGGTAGGTAATTGTGAATAAAAGAGCAAGTGAAAAACAAAAACTTAACCGCAATGGGCGCAAAGAAGGCGCAAGGTCCGCAACGAACACTCCCGACCGTTGATGCGGTATATTCCATTTGCGGCCATTGCGCAACCTCAGCGCACCTTGCGTTTAATTTTTTTTGAACACTTTTAATTCCACCTTCGTAACGACTTAATAATAAATATTCCTGCCCACCTTGGCAATGTACTTCGCCAGGCGAATCACTTGTTTGGTGTATCCAAATTCATTGTCGTACCAAACGTACAGGATGATATTTTTTCCTGAAGGGGAGACGAGTGTTGCCGGGCTGTCAAAAACGGCACAGCAATCGTTGCCGATGATATCGCTGGATACCAGCTCTTCACTGATGGAATAATAGATCTGGTTGACCAGGTTACCTTTTAATGCTGCGGCTTTCATGATGGCCAGCACCTCTTCATTAGTCGTGGTTTTTTCAATATCGAGATTCAAAATAGCCAGTGAACCATTGGGTGTAGGGACGCGCACGGCATTGGCGGTTAGTTTTCCTTCGAGCTCAGGAATAACTTTTGCGACGGCCTTCCCCGCTCCGGTGGAGGTAATCACCATGTTGATTGCCGCTGACCTTCCCCGCCGGGGCTTTTTGTGCATATTGTCGAGCAGATTCTGGTCGTTGGTGTAAGCGTGGATGGTCTCCACATGTCCTTTGATAATGCCCAAATGATCATTGATCACCTTGAGTACCGGACTGATGGCATTGGTGGTACAACTGGCAGCGGAGTAGAGCGTGGTATTTTCTCTGTCCAGTTCTTTGTGATTGATGCCATACACGATATTGGGCATACCGGATCCTGGAGCGGTGAGTAAAGCCATATCGACCCCTTTGGCCTGGGTGTGAATCTTCAGCGTTTCTGCAGTAGTATAAGCGCCGGTATTATCGATGACCAGGGCATTTTTGATACCATAGGCCGTATAGTCAATAGTAGATGAATCGGTAGAGGCAATAATGTATATGCGCTGTCCATTGATCAGTAAGCACATATTTTCATAATCTATTTCAACGGAGCCTTTAAAAGGTCCGTGTACAGAATCATTTTCGAAAAGGTCGGCTCTTTTTTTGATCGACTTTTCATCAACGCTACGCAGAACAATAGCCCTGAGTCTCAATTGTTGTCCCACGCCCTGGCGGATGAGCTCGCGGGCGGCGAGTCTTCCGATACGACCGAACCCGAACAGCACCACATCTCTCGGCACAAAAGGATGGCTGTTCTCGACGAGGCAGTGGTTGAGTTTGTCGTGCAGAAAATCTTTACGAGAAGCATGGTTGTCTTTTTCTGAGGCCCATTCGCTTGCCAGTTTACCGATATCTATCTTCGCCGGTGCGAGGTTCATTTCAAAGATATCTTTGGCTAATGCCGAAGAGTCAAAAATGCTTATTTCTTTTTGGACCACCTCCCGCGCATATTTGTGTAACCGTAAAAGGTCACTTATGGTAATGTCCGTAATTTGATTCCTGAAAAGGACCAGTTCGACAGATTTGTCAACGAGCAGTTTGCCGATGTATGTTTGAAGATCCACGGCAGCTTTTTTTCTGCTCATGTAATCGTCCAACTCATCATGATAGATTTCTACATGCTGATTCGCTTTAGGCATGATCGATTTTTTTTGGTTGAAAAATGGTTAGGTTTTAAAATTCGCCGCAAAAATAAGCATGATTACACCGTAAATCCAATACTCACAGTATTTAAAGTCCAAATCGTTCTCATGACGTACCTAATTGAACAACCCCGCCCTAATACAATTTGAACACTCCCGACCTGCGGTACGGTATTTCGCCCCGGCATTACTTGCACGGGATTTCACTCCTTTCAACTGCGCTAAACTTGAACCTACTTTAATCTTTAATCTTTAGCCTTTAGTCTTTAGTCTTTTGTTTCCACCGCTTCTTCCATCAGGGTAAGCGTCTGCAACCTGGTATCCAATTCGGCCATGATGCCAACCGGTAATGTACACTGATCCTTGATATGCCCGAATGAAAGCCCGTAAAAGCTTGGCAGAGTGAGTTCGCTCAAGTAACCATTTATGGTTTCATCCAGGGAGAGGGAATCCTCCTCTTTGGGCGCCCCACAGTCATTGAAAATACCCAAAGCCAGTGCAGCAGCTTCTTTGAAATTGCCGGTTTGGCTGAGTTGAGTAAGCATACGATCTATGCGGTAGGGTTTTTCGCCTACGTCTTCAATGAAGGTGATGGTATCTTTGTAATCCGGTTCCCATTCTGTTCCGGACATGGAAGCGAGCAGAGAAAGGTTGCCTCCGATCAACCTGCCTTCCACTTTTCCATAGCGAATTTGCCGGGCATGGTAGGCGGTATCTTCATTGGTTTTGTTGTTCTCCGAAAGCTGGATGACATGGCTGGCTTTCCCTTCGACCAAAACGGCCAGGAAATTTTCTTTGGTGTAATCTGTCAATTCCGAAGCACCTACGGGGCCGTGAAAACCAACGAGGTCCGTTTTGAGATAAATGGCGTTCAGCAGGGCCGTGATATCGCTGTACCCGATGAGCGCTTTCGGGTGTTTTTTGATCAGGTTGTAATCGATGTAAGGCAATAACCTTGTGCATCCATATCCGCCGCGGGCGCACCATATTCCTGCCACTTCTTTGTCTACAAACATGGTATGCAGATCGAGTAATCGTTCCAGGTCAGTACCGGCATTGAAGCCTCGCCGGGCGCGGATATTTTTTGAGAGCTTTACTTTAAATCCCAGCGATTCAACATTCTTAACCGCTTTTTCCAGTCCCTCATCAGAAATATAACTTCCTGGAGTAATCAGGCCAATGGTATCCCCTGGTTTGAGTTTTGCAGGCTTTACTACTTTTTTATACTTGCTCTGGGTGCCTTTTGCAAAAACACTCCCTGGATTGATCAAACTTCCGGCCAGGAGGGCTGTGGCCATCTTTTTTCCAAATTGTCTTCTTTGCATAAGTTTGTTTTTTGCGTAAAAATAAACAGATGAATTTAATTCCTGCATTCCCCATCAACTTTAACCTTTATTTTGTCGATAAATTTCATCTGCTCGTCAGCGGATTATTATTTTAGGCACCGAACTAATTAACAAATGTCCAATTTTATGCAAGTACAAATTGAAGCGCGTAATCTTTCCAAGGATTTCGAACAGTTGCGTGCCGTGAATGATCTTAGTTTCGAGGTCAAATCCGGCGAGATATTCGGATTGCTGGGACCCAATGGAGCCGGTAAAACGACAACCTTGAGAATGCTCTCCGGATTGTTGACGCCTACCGAAGGGGATGCATTCATTAATGGGAATTCCATGAAAACCCAAAAGATCAACGCCCGCAAATCCCTTGGATTCCTCACAGGCGATATGGATCTTTACAGGCGGTTGAAACCTCTGGAACTACTCCAGTATTTCGGAACCTTGTACGAAGTGCCGCCCAAAGAATTGAAAGACCGTATCGAACGCCTCGCCGAGGTATTCGGAATCAATGATTTTAAGGATCGTTATTGTGAAAAATTATCGACCGGGCAAAAACAAAGGGTTTCTATCGTCCGCACCCTGGTGCATGATCCAAGTGTAGTGATACTCGATGAGCCTACTACCGGACTCGATATAATGGCCAGCGAATTTATCCTTCAGTTTATCCGGAAAATGGCGAAAGAAGAAGGGAAAACAGTCATCTTTTCCACCCATCACCTGGATGAAGTGGAAAGGCTATGTGACCGCATTGCCATTATTCATGAAGGAGGTCTCAGGCATTATGGTACCATTTCCGAAGCCAAAAATGTGACCGGAAAAAGTACCCTTGCAGAGGCCTTTTTTAGTTTGGTTTCCGCTCCTTTACAATAAAAAATCAACCATGAGAAAAAATATCATTACCACCATATTCAAAAAAGAGATCAAAGAGGTTTTGCGTGACAAACGTATGATCTATCTCATCATCCTGTTGCCGTTTTTTACTTATCCTGTGCTTTTTACGCTCATCGGAAAAGTAGGACAAAGTCAACAGGTGAAAATGGCCGAAGAAAAGGTCACCCTGCTGGTCAACCCGGAAGCAGGGGATGCTCCAATAGTCAAGTCGCTGGAGGCAATGCCCAACCTCAATGTTCAGAAAATTCCCTTTACCCGGGAGATGATTGATACTTTGTCAACCACCATTGGATTGCAAATCACCGAAAATAGTGAGTTGGCGGGAACCATAAATGTGGAAATATTTTACGACGATTCGAAGGACCTGGTAAGCATCCGTAAGCGACAGATTGTTGGGATGATCAAAACCTATGAAGAGCAGATCATCCAGCAAAGACTTGCAGAACGGGGCCTGGATCCTGATTTCATCCACCCGGTTGAAATTCAGGAGGTCAATCTGGCATCGGACGAACAGATTGCCGGGAAGATCCTCGGCTCCTTTTTGCCCATGCTGTTGCTAATCTTCATTTTTGTCGGCTGTGTTTATATTGCCATCGACATTACCTCGGGAGAGAAGGAGCGCAAGACCTTGCAGACCCTTTTTACCGCGCCCATTAAGGTGGAAGAAATCATTGCCGGAAAATTCCTGGCGGTGTTCACCATCGGCCTCATTTCTGCCATCATGAACGTGCTGAGTTTGATGGTGGCCATGTTCATCCAGGTTAAATTGATGGCCGGGGATGAGCTGGGGTCTTTCACCCTCAGCATCTCAACCCAAGGGTGGTTGTGGATCGGCCTCATCGTTTTTCTGACGACGATTTTCCTGGCGGCACTTACGCTGGCGGTGGTACAGTTGGCCAATTCCTATAAAGAAGCACAAAGTTATGTGTCGCCCATGATGATGGTGATCATCATTCCGGCAGTGCTGTCACAGATGCCGGGCATGGAATTATCGATGACAACGGCCTTGATTCCTATGTTGAACATCGCCCTGGCTTTAGGGGCAGTACTCAAAGGCACATATGATGTTGTGCTCATCAGCGTGGTGGCGGCTTCGGTATTGGCTTACGCGGTAATTGCGCTTTGGTTGGCCTCTCGTGTGTTTAAAAATGAGGATGTTACGACGGGGCAGAAGGTGAGTTTGAAGAAAATATTTAGGTAGAATGGTCAAAAAATAATTGCTTCGGGGAATTGATTTCAAAAATCAAGGAGCTGTAGATCGGGTGATAAGGTAGAAGTGAAATCAAATTAGTTATTAACTTTTTATTTGTCATTTTTTTAATTATATTTGTGCCGATTTGGTAAATTGTTAGCGCTCTTTACCCAATAAAACAATTGAAAAATTCTATTAATTAACAAAATTAGACTTATGAAAAGCAAAATTATTACACTGCTTATGGCAGCCTTGTTTTGTCTTAACTTCCAGCTTTCAGCCCAGAAAATTAAGAACGAAAAATTTGACATTGCCTACACTCAATTACCTGCAAAACCATTGGACAACGAATTCACCACTTACAAAGTCAATTTCTACGGCAGCGGTTATGTGAACGGACATTCCATTTTTGAAAGTGGGAATCTGACACAAGCCGGATTGGAAAAAAATATCAACCTGGGTGGCTTCAAAAAAGTTAACGGAAATGCCCATGTGCGCGTTAATGTGTCGGTAGGAAATGCCCGCGTCGTGAAAAACGAAATGGCAACGAAGGTAACCGAAAGTAAGTCCAAAGATGGGAAAGTTTCCAAAACCACGAGTTATTATATGGAATACCATTACTATATTCCTGTGAAATACATGGTGTACGATTATCATGGTAACCTGCTTCACGAGACTTATGTTACGGACGCAAAAGATATAGAAAAAATCAAAGGTGGTTCTTTCAATACCTATTCCAAGGCTTATGAAGACTGGAAGAATAGGAGGTTGAGCAAAGTAAATAGCAGCGCAGCTTCCTATGTCAGGAATGCGGTAAATTCTGTTAACGGAGACATCAATTATTTATACGGTTATCTTGCCAGAAGCGAGCGGGAAGAACTTAAGGTGACCAAAAAATTTGAAGATGAATCTTTCCTGCAAGCGTATGAAACAGCCAAAGCTGCCTTTGAAAAAGTAAAAGCCGACGCCCCCGCTGAAGCCCTTGCTACAGATTTAAAACCTGCCATCGATTTCTGGATGAATTATGATAAATATCCTGTCGATGATAAAAACCTTAAAAAGGTTCGTTATGCTTGTTTATATAATCTGGCCATAGCCTACTATTGGATGGACGATTTGGAAAATGCGGAAAAATACGCCAAACAATGTATTGAAATTGACTATAAAGACGGTGCGGTCAAAAGACATGTCGACAAAATTGAACAGCTGAAAAAATCCTTTGAGTTGAATGGCGTTACTTCCCGCCACTTCGCCATTGATGTAGCATCAGCCACTCCACCGAGTAATAACATTGACGTGGCCGCTCCGGAAGAGGATGAGGAAGATAGTGCGAGTATGACAGGGACACTTGTATTGGCCAATGGTGATGAAATAGAAGGAGATGTTATTGTCAATACTGAAGATGGAAATGATCTTGTTTTCGGACCTAAGGGTAATATTATTTTCAACTATAAGGTAGATGGAAAGGAGGTTGCCAACACTTTAGATCCTTCTGAAATTCAGGGGTTTGCCTTTAATGGAAGATCTTTTAAAGTGATGGATTTTACGCCCGGTGCCAAAGGAAACAAAATGGCAGGGAAACACCTGCTCGAAGTGATCTATGATTCACCACGAATCCAGTTGTTTAAATATTATCCTTTTGATGATCAATTAGGGGATAAAAAAGTTGAATTTGCCTTATTGAAAAAAGGAGAACCCGCTCCCACATCTACTTCGAGTACGCCGTTTTTGTTGTTCAAAAAAGGATTGGCTAAATATTTCGAAGATTGCGCAGATTTAGCGGAACTTGTGGGTGCCGGTGAAATTGAACATACCGAAGACGGACTGATTCAGGCCGCACGTATTTATGCCGAAGTTTGTGTAGAAAGACCGTGAGAAAGGTTAAAGACTAAATGTAATAGTTTAAAGTAATTTTTCTCTGTATCCCGACAATTGGTTCCTTAGACAATTGTCGGGATTTTTTTTGCATAAGAAACAAATCCTTACCTTTGGTAAACGAACGACCATTCGTAGAAAATAATAACCAAATAATAATGAAATTACAGCACTATATCCAGGGAAAGTGGACGGATCATACAGGGGAAGGCATTCCTCAGTTCAACGCCATTACCGGTGAATTGATAGGTACTTCAGGTACTGAAGGGCTCGATTTTGGAGCCATTATGGATTATGGCCGCAAAACAGGAGGTACGGCTCTGAGGAAGATGACTTTTTTGGAACGTGGATTGATGCTAAAAAAACTGGCTATTCATTTGCACGGGTTGCGGAAAAGTTACTACCCGGTAAGTTATAAAACAGGGGCCACCAAAACCGATAGCTGGATCGATATCGACGGGGGCATCGGGACGGTTTTTGCTTATGCGAGCCTGCGTCGTCAATTTCCTGACAGTAAGGTGTACGTGGATGGGGAAATGGCCAATTTATCCAAGCAGGGTACCTTCATCGGTCGTCATATCATGACCCCGCGTCACGGAATTGCTGTTCACATCAATGCCTTCAATTTTCCAATATGGGGGATGCTGGAAAAAATAGCCGTGAATTTGCTGGCAGGCATGCCTGCTGTGGTCAAACCGTCGGAATTGTCTTCCTTTCTCACTGAAGCCATGGTACGTGACATCATCGATTCCAGGATATTACCTGAAGGTGCACTGCAGTTGTTGCAGGGCAGCGGCGTAGGGATCCTGGAAGGAACTCAAACCCAGGATGTGGTGACTTTCACCGGTTCGGCGGCTACGGGGAAAATGTTGAAAGCCTATCCGAGACTGACGGAAGAAGGCGTGACATTTAATATGGAAGCAGATAGCCTTAATGCGGCTGTGTTGGGAGCCGATGCGGTCCCCGGAACGCCGGAATTTGATCTGTTTATCAAGGAGATTCGCAATGAAATGACCATCAAATGCGGGCAAAAATGTACCGCTATCCGCCGGATCATCGTGCCGGAAAACCTGGTGGGGGATGTTCAGGAGGCGCTGCGGATTGCCCTGGCTAAAACTACCATTGGAGATCCACAGGTGGAAGGCGTCAGAATGGGCGCGCTGGTGGCAAAATCCCAGCAGGAAACCGTACGCAGGAAAGTAGAATTACTTAGCGAAAGCTGTTCCGTGGTCATTGGAGATATGGATAAATTTGAAGTGGTGGGCGCGGATAAATCAAAAGGTGCCTTTTTTTCCCCAATCGTATTTTATAATGATGATCCTTTTGTGAAAGAGGATTCTCACAATATCGAAGCTTTTGGGCCGGTAAGTACGATCATGCCCTATAAAAATCTCACAGAAGCCATTGAGCTGGCGAATAAGGGCAAGGGGTCGCTGGTGAGTACCATTTGTACCTTTGATGAAAATATTGCTCAGGAATATGTCGCCGAGGCGGCGGCATGGCATGGGAGGATACTCATGCTCAACCGGGAAAGTGCCCCGGAAAGTACCGGCCACGGTGCTGTTATGCCGTTACTTGCCCACGGCGGGCCGGGCAGAGCCGGCGGCGGAGAAGAACTCGGGGGCATTCGCGGGGTGAAACACTACCTGCAGCGCACTGCCATCCAGGGGCATCCAAGCATGGTGACGGCGGTTACAGGCGTTTATCAATACGGTGGAAAATATAAGGAAAAACCGGTTCATGTATTCCGCAAACACTTTGAGGAACTGGAGATAGGTGAGACGGTCATCACCCACAAACATACCGTCACGGAGAGTGATATTACCAACTTCGCCAATGTCAGCGGGGATAATTTTTATGCCCACATGGATGACACTTCCCTGGAAGGGACCATTTTTGAGCGTCGGGTAGCGCACGGCTATTTCGTATTGTCAAAAGCGGCCGGTCTTTTTGTCGACCCGAAAAAAGGACCCGTTTTGTTGAATTACGGGATTGAAGAATGTAGGTTTACCAAGCCTGTTTACCCCGGCATGACCATTGGGGTGCGGTTTACGGTGAAGGAAAAAATCGCCCAGGAGCAAAAAGAAGGGGAAGATTTCCGTAAAGGTATCGTTAAATTCCTGGTGGATGTTTATGATGAGACAGGAGAAACCGTAGCTATTGCCACGATCCTCACCATGGTGAAAATGCTGGAAGCATAAAAATGTTAAGCTTTCGACTTATCCGCTTTGTGTAAATAAATGCGTCCCCGACCACGTGATTGACTAAAAGGGTCATTGGTGATATCCTGCCAGTGGCCTTCCAGAGTAGAATCAAATACACTTCGGGTAAAGACGAACTGATACTTGCGCAAGGTACTTTCCTGCCCCGGTTCCTTATCTTTGCTGGCCTGGGCATCAGGCAGTTCTTCCAAATAAAAGGAGCGATCCTCAAAAATCCGGCCGCTGAATTTCCGGATAATCACCTCAGCATTATTTTTGTAAATATAAGTGTAACCGGTAACAAGTTTTCCCTTGATATCGAGCTGCATTTCAAATTTATCTCCTTCCTTTTTGTCATAACCGCCGAAGGTGATTGTGCCTTCCCATTTGCCTTTGAGTTCTTTTTGTGCGTTAACACTTAGCATCGGCAACATTAGAATTGCAAGAATAGTCCATTTAATTTTCATAGCTGAATCAGGTAGTTTTTCGTAAAAATAAGACTTCCTTGAGAAGATGTCAAATTTTAAAATTTTGGTGTGTGGTTTTCGTGAGGAGCTAAACTGATTTTTTTTGTTCAAGTTGTTTCAAGTTGAGCGCAGCGAAATCCCGTACCGCAGGTCGGGAGTGTTCAAATTGTTTCAGGTTGTTTCAAATTGTTTCAGGTTGTTTCAGGTTGTTGGTTTGGGAGTGCTTCAAAAAACTATGTGCACTATGTGCCTATGTGTTTGGTTCTATATGGTCTATGTGAACTATATGTCTATGTGTTTAAGTTCTATGTGGTCTATGTGCACTATGTGCCTATGTGTTTAAGTTCTATGTGTTTCATTTAAACTTACCCAAGGATCGTTTCAGAAACATTTCCACAAAAGGAGGATAGAGGCGGTACAAGAAACGGTTCAGTTGCCCGACGAGGCTGTGATAGCTCGACTTCTTCCTGTTTTTGATCTGACTTATGATCTTTTCAGCGGTTACAGAAATGGGGGTGGGATTCATATTCTTCCTTTTTTCAAGATATTCCAACTCGCCCTTGTGATTATAAAAAGTTTTCTGTTCATCCGTTTCCGTAAAACCTACATAAGCGATGCCTACATGGATATTACTCGGATGAAGTTCTACCCTCAGCGATTCTGCCAGGGCGGTCAGGGCTTTTTTTGACGTGGAATAAGCCGCAAAGTAGGGAAGCCCGTGGATCCCGGCCAGACTCGAAATAAGCATTACACTGCCTTCCCTTTCACGCAAATGGGGAATGGCGTATTTTGTCGTGTAAGTTGATCCAAGGAGATTGATCTCGATGATCTTTTTAAAAGAATCCGGATCGCCCTCTTCCACAGAAGCTTTGGCCGACATGCCTGCATTATTGATCAAAATATCCAGTTGACCATAATGATCGATCGTTTTGCCGATAAGGGATTGGCAAAACCTGTAGTCTGAAATATCTCCGTTTAGCGGTAAAGAATCGATGCCCAGTTTTTGGAATTCTTCCTGGACGAGGGCGAGTTTTTGCTCATTTCTTCCATTGATGACCACTTTAGCCCCTGCCAGTCCCAACTGACGTGCCAGCTCCTTCCCGATCCCCTGGTTGGAGCCGGTGATGATGGCAACTTTATCCTTGAAATCCATTCTCATGTTTAAATATACTTGTTTTCCTTAAGCCATTCAAAGCTCTCCCTGACAGCGTCTTCCAGGGAAGATTGCGGGAGTCCCAGTTCCTTCCTGGCTTTTTCAGGAGAATAATAATGCTCATCCAGCGCCATCTGGGCCATTGAAGTGCTGATGACGGGTTCAAAGTTGAAAGTCCTGGCGAGTACCGTATTGACCCAGCCTACCGTTTTCGCAATGAAACCAGGAAAGGCAAGTTTCGGCGGTTTTACCCCGACCACTCCTGCGATGAGGGTAAAGATTTCTTTGTAATTCAGGTTTCTGTTGCCGGCAATATAACTTTCACCGATTCTGCCTTGGGTGAGCCCATTGGCGATGGCCACGCATACATCCTTAACGGCAATGTAATTCCTGCCGCCCTTGGTGTACCCATTTACTTTTTTTTGATAAACACTGACCACCATTTTGGCGCTACCGAGTCGGGCAGGGTAGGGGCCAAACATAAAAGTGGGCGTGATGACGATGGCCGGGAAGTTGTTCTCCTTTGCTTCTTTCAGTACAAATTGGTGCGCTTCGTATTTGGTATCCATATAATCCATGCCGTATATGCCGGAAGCATAAGGCAGTGTTTCATCACCCGGATTTTCCTTGGATCCATACCCGAAAGAATTCGCCGTGCCGATATGGATGTACCGTTTGATTTTATTGGCCTTGGAAGCGGCCACCATATTTTTGGTACCATCAACATTGATTTTTTTCTGAATTTCTGAGCGATAGGGCCAGATGCCCGTGCTGGCGGCAGTGTGCACCACGGCGTCACATCCTTCCATCGCTGCTTCAATGGAAGCGGCATCCAGCAGGTCGCCGTACCTGATCTCTAACTCAAGTTCTTTAATCGTTTTGGGATCATCCCCTTCCTTGACAAAAGCAACGACTTCGTGGTTTCTTGTGAGTAATTCGCGGATTAAATTACTACCCAGAAAACCATCCGCTCCGGAGATAAATACTTTCATATAAATGCTATTCTTTTTTATTGAAATGCAAGGTCGCAAAATTTAAACTTAATGGACCGTTTTTGCCCAAAATTGCGTGGAAACCTTCAAAAAATCTCAGGGGTCGTATTTTTTCCAACGCCTCTTTTCCCTGTCCAGCAGGGATCTGAATTTATAGGGTATTTCAATCTCAATAATCATTTTTTTGTTGAAGGTGGGATGCCTGAACATAAGCCCCGTTGAAGCCAGGAAAAGGCCTTTTCCTTTCATAACCTTCCCTTCCGTACCATAAATTTTATCGCCCATGATCGGGTAACCGGCCTCGGAAAGATGGATGCGAATTTGGTGTGTTCTTCCCGTTTTGGGCCATAATTCAAGCAGCGAGATCCATTTGTTTTTAAGGGAAGGAACGGACTCCAGTGTTTTATATTCGGTATAGGCACTCTGACCATTGACCGGGGAATCCCAATGGCCATGATCCGGCGTTTTCCCGATGACGATGGCGTGGTATTTTTTTTGTATGGACTTGGCTTCAAATTGTTGTCCCAGGGCAATGCTTGCCAGATTGGTGCGGGCGATGAGTAATAATCCCGAAGTGGGGGCATCCAGCCGGTGCACAGGTTTCGGCCAGGTGAGGGCATCCTCGTCTTTTGATCTTTCTAAATTGAACAACAAAGCGTTCCGGATGGTCTTAAACTGATTGCCGCTTACCGGAATACCGGAGGGTTTGTTGATCACAGCGAGGTGTTCGTCCTCGTAAATGATCTCCAGGGGCAGTTCAAAGATTTTAGGTGGCGTTTCTGCTGATTCCCGTAGTTCAATGATATCCCCGGGCTGGATCCAGTATCCCGTAAGGGCAACGGCTCCGTTTACCAGGACATTCCCTCTCTTTATGGCTTTTTTTGCACCCTGGCCGGAAAACAGGAAGGGTTTGAAGACTACCTTAGCGTAATCCTGCAGTCGGATATTTGTTATGCCCTCCGGGACGATATGTGTGGTGATGGTTTTGATGGTTTTGTTGTTTAGAGGGTTCCAATTGTTCAAATTGTTCCAAGGGTTCAAATGGTTCCAAGGGGTCCAGGTGTTTTAAGGGGTCAAATTTGGGCTTTAAAAAGTGATGTACCGTTTACCTTTTTTTGTTTTATCGCCTAAAGTTACAAGTTACAATTCTCAAACCGTAACTTTGCCGGGTATTCAAAAACAATCCAGCTACGAGATGACACCTTTTGCCCGCGCACATTGCCCACGCTGCGAAGATGTCACCTCGGGGAACGAGCAACCAGTAACACAGACACTTCCATGAAATTCGAAAATTACAGCATTTCTTCCGAAATTAAGCATAATCTGGATCTTTTGGGGTTTAAGCGTCCGACGGATATCCAGTTCAAATCGATTCCGAATATTCTCAAAGGGGAAGATGTCCTCGCCATTGCGCAAACGGGGACGGGTAAAACGGCAGCTTTCGCCATTCCCGTGTTAAATATCCTCCAGGATCGTTTACGCAACCGCCGGACGGAAGGGGTCAAGTGTATCGTTATGGTGCCCACCAGAGAGCTGGGCATTCAAATTACGGAAGTGTTTAAGCTTCTTGGGCGAAAAACCGGGGTGGAAACATTTTGTGTATTCGGTGGGGTAGAGCAGGGGCCGCAGATTGCCAAATTGCAGGATGGAATAGATATTCTCGTCACCACTCCCGGCCGGATGTTTGACCTGGTGAGCCAGGGACATTTATTATTGCACAGGGTGGAAATTCTCATCCTCGACGAGGCCGACCATATGCTCGACCTCGGTTTTATCAAGGATATTCGCGATCTGTTGAAGTTTTTGCCCAAGCGCAGACAAACGCTTTTCTTTTCTGCTACCATCAATGCCAATATTAAAAAACTCGCCTACTCGCTGGTCAATAATAATGCTATCCGGATACAATTATCCCCGGATGATCCGGTGACTCAAAACGTGGAGCACTCGGTTGCCTTTGTTGATATGGATGACAAAAGATTCTTCCTGGAGCGACTCATCAATGAACATCCCGACGAAAAAATTATCGTTTTCGTGCGTACTAAAGTCCGCGCAGAAAGGGTCCTCAAAGCCATGGAGCGGGTTGAAATATCCGCAGCCACCATTCACAGCGATAAAGAACAAAAAGACCGTTTTACGGTGATGGATCGCTTTAAATCTGGGGAATTAAAAGTATTGATCGCCACAGATGTTAGTGCCCGGGGCATCGACTTCCCTCATGTGCAGTATGTAGTAAATTACGATCTTCCGGATAAGGCTGAAAATTACGTTCACCGCATTGGACGGACGGGAAGAGGCAAGGAAAGGGGATTTGCTGTGTCTTTTTGCAGCCCGGAGGAACAAGAGATGCTCAAGGAAATTGAAGGATTTATTACCAAAAAAATCAAGGTAATGGAGTTGTCCAATTCAGAATACCAAAAAACGGTCGACTTTTCCCAGGATGCTTCGACCAGTTTAAAAGAACTCATGCAAGAAGCCGAAGCCTTTGAAAACAGGAAGAAGAAAAAAAGAAAAAAATAGGCTTAATTCTCAAAAGGATATCTTAGCCCCATTTCCTTCCTGATGGCATCCATCAGTTTCATCGATCTCATCGAATGGTCTAATGTGATTACGGGGCTTTCCTTTTTACCGGCCAGCAGCAATTCGTTTACGGCCTCAGTTTCATAATTATATCCGTGAGAAGGACATTCATCCTCAAAGATTTTCACCCCTTCGGGCGTTTCGAGAATCACTTTTTTTGATTTCCAGAAATCGACGATACGGATATACCCTTTGGTGCCCACGATGTAGGCATCGTTGTGGAGGTCAGACACCACGCCGCTGGAGGCCTGCACAAAAACGCCATTTTCATATACCAGGCTGATGGCATTATATTCATCTATGCCCGTGGTCCCGAGATATCCGGCGCATTGTACATTTTTGATCTCGCTGTCCACCAGGAAGGCCGCCAGGCCAAGCGGATAAATGCCGATATCGAGCAAGGCGCCTGCTGCCAGATCGGGATTATAGGTTCGGTCTTCTGCATTGAATTGAGCCTTAAAGCCAAAATCCGCCCGGATGAATTTCAAATCCCCGATTTTGCCTTGCCCGATCCATTCCTTCGCCTTTTTAACTGCGGGGAGGTACCAGGTCCACATGGCTTCCATGAGGAAAACATTTTTTGCTTTGGCCAGGGCTGTGGCTTCTTCAAACTCAATGGCATTGACCGTAACAGGTTTTTCGCATAATACGTTTTTACCATGATTGAAACACAACTTCATGTGTTGCAGGTGGAAATTGTGTGGAGTGGCAATGTAGATCGCATCAACTTCCGGGTCGGCAGCCAGGGCATCGTAAGTGCCATAGGCTTTTTTTACATCGTATTGCCCGGCAAATTCCGCAGCCTTCTCCATAGATCTGGAAGCCACGGCCACGACGATTCCTTTTTCCACAAATTCAAAATCCTGGATAAACTTATGCGCGATCCTGCCGCATCCGATAATTCCCCATTTGATGGTCATACTGGTCATTTTTGCTGTTTGGTAATTGATGCTTACGGCTTTGCCGGGGGTGGAATTATGTTTTTTCCCTCAAAGATTTTCAGGAGGGAAGTTTTGTTAAATAATCAGCCTTACCCCGCCCAGATCTTCAATGAGGTGGGGAAATTTATTGCTCGGTGACCCAATGAACATAAAGTTGATCGGGATGGACCACTTTGACGAAAGTTCCTTGATCAGGTCTGGATAAGGCTGAAACATAAAGGACGGAAGAACTTATATCATTGCCACAAATGGCGGTGGATCCTAGCTCCCCTAATTTTTGGCTTTTGCTTTTCATTGCTTAGTTTCTCATTTCATCATCGCACTAAAAGGCCAAATATACAAACATTAATATACAGGTCTGTGGAATTTATTAGAAAATAAAAATGGAAGAAATAAGGAAGTAAAGGAGGCTGTTTTTAAAGAAAATTTCTATTGTATGGCCGCTCAAAATAACTTGAATGGCAGTGCCCGGGCCATCCTTCACAGACTTAACCAATTCTTTTCTAATGGAGCCTTTTTTACTGTTTTTTATATCCCCTTTGCCATCTGCCCGATGTAAGCCCGCAGGTCTTCCATTTGCTGGTTGCTCATTTTTTCCTTCGTGTATTGTGGCATATAACTTTTCTTCCCGTTCAACGGATAAGTGCCATAACGCCCCACCTGGTAAATGGAATACCGGGTATAACGATCGACATGTTTGTCCAGGAAGTCAAAAGAAAACTTGGAGTCATCCAATACAAAAAAGGCGTACCTGCCCTTGTCGTGACAGTGCAGACAACTGAGTTCGTAGATTGCTTTACCGTTTTCGGGATTTCCCTTGAGTCCGTAGCCTTTCGTTCGGTCTTCCGGCGGGGTGAGAAAGGTCGCCGGTGAGGCTTGAAGATAACGGGATTTCAGGAGTTCGATAGCTTCCGATTTATCGGATCTGCCGTTTAATGCGGCTGTGATGGAGGAACGTTCCCGCTCGTTAAGGATGAGGTCGCTCATTTTAAGGTCAATAGTCCAAAGGTAGGCAAGGATAGATTCCATTTCCCATTTTTCCAGATTTCGGCCCTGTGAACATTCTACGGCACACAGGTTGATGGCGCCCCTCAGGTCATTGCGGGCTTCTTTTACGAGGTCGCCGTATTTTTTATCGTAATCCCCGTTGTAAAAATGTGTTCTGTTGACCACTCCGTAAAGTGTTGTTCCCTGGAGAAAGGGGAGTTGGTGTTCCCTGGCGTAAGCCAGTCGGGCCTCGGGATCGGAAACGCTGAGATCGGGATCTTCCTTTACCATGTTGTGGCAGGAGGTACAAACGAAATGTTTACTCTGGCGCGGCATTTTATGGCCGGAAGCATCCAGGCTGATGCCTTCAAAAAGGATGCTGCGGCCATTTTCTGCCGAAACGCCGGGTAACCTAAGGTCAGGTTTATGGGGCTGGGGCAAATCGCCCAGTTTTTCAAGAATATTGGCCACGGAAGTTTCCTCATCAAAGACTATTTCAGGGTGATCCGAAGAGCCCATGCTGATGAAAAACAAAAATCCGGACACGAGGGAACCAATGATTAATTTTTGCATGGATGGTTGCTTTACAGGTGAAAAATCCTGGAGATGGTAAATCCGAGTCTGAATTCGCCGTCTCCCCAATTGGAAGTGGAGTAAGGAATATAATCCGTTTCCACGCTACCCTTGGAATTGGTCAGGTTGACCTGGAAAATATGACCTCCGGTGTCGATTTCCAATCCAACTCCGATGGAAGGATAAAATCCCTCTGCGGTAGTTCTGTTCTCTGAAAAGGGAAGGGTTACGTCGGCGATTAACCCAAAAACCTTGTTGACCTGTACCCGTGTAGCTATCCCCAGGCTGATGATGCCGTTAACATCGTCAAAGGCAACCAGGTTGCGGTGTACATATCCTCCATTGAGTTGGAGGGAAAATCCGTCGGAAAACTTCTTGGCGATCAGCAGTTGGGCGGCAAACGCCATACGGTCCGTAAAGGTGGAAAAGTTATTGATACTGCTGGGGCTTTCAGATTTTGGCCCCGAGGAAACAGATGCTACCCCCAGAACAGCCAGGGTGATGGGGCTGCCATCCTGATCGGATTGCTGCAGAATCCGGTATTTTACAAAACCGTTCATCAATTGGCGCAGACCGGATCTTCCGCTAGGGTAACTTCCTGCTCCTTTGGCCCGGTAAATTCCTGCATTTAGATTATTCAGTATGCCGTATTCAGCCCCGATCATTACATCCGTGGCATTTTCGAACCCAAAAAAGGTCTGAAAGCCGCCGTTGTCTCCGGCGAGATCTCCGAAACGGTGAGTAATGCGGACATCCAGTTCGTATTTTTTAAGCATCTCCACCGATTGGGCATTGATGATTCTTCTGTCCTTAAAAGTCTGAAATACTTCCTGTCCGTTCAGGAGGATGCAAGAGACCATTGCTATCAGGAATAAACTTAGTCGCAGCATAATCAATGATTATTGTTAAAGGGTTTTATAAAATGGTTAATTTTCAGGATAGCCTTCCAATATCCAGCAGAGCAGCATGTCTTTTTCTTCCTGTGTAAGTTCAGGCATGCCGGAAGGGGGCATATGCAGGGTACTGCTCACGGGGGTGTCAATCGCTCTTTCCCGGATCAGCCCATTATCCAGTCTGCTCAATAATCCGTTGTACGACGCGAAATCTCCGATTCCGGTAGTCCCGTCGTGACATCCGCTAACGGAGCAGCTCAGGTCTATGATGGTTTTTATTTCATCGTTATAGGCGATATTGAGCGTTTCACAAATGGCAGGGATATCGTCTGCTGTCGTTTTGTTTTTGGTACATCCCAATATCGTGAGCATAGTGATCCCCAAAATAAAAAGCACTATTGAAATGGAAGAATTCATTATTTTCATGTTGAATCAAAGTATTTTTTGTGTAATTTTTTGTTTGTCGATCCCGCAGTACAGGAACGATAGTGTCAGTAATCTCAAAGTTAAAAAAGGCATTTAAAGGGAATGGATTGGGAATTCAGGCTCTATCGAAAAGCGGGCTCCCCTTTCATTCATGTTTAATCGAATGCGAAAGTAATCTCTTATTTTTTAAATTTCAAATTGAGATGAAAGGCAGATAGGAAAAACAAGAGTTAAATGGAGTTTTGTTAGGTGTACAACATAAAACAGCAGCCATTTCCAATGCTGCTGTTTTATGTTGTAGATAAAAATAATACATCACTTTGAATCCTTTTCCCAGTAAGTAGGAACCGTTTTTTCTGTGATCTGATTCCAGTAATCCGGGGTGACCTTCCTTCCGTCATGGGTATGCAGGTGCCTGTTGTAAACAGCGATAACAGGGTTAAAAGTGATGTCATCCACACAGACCGTATAGTATTGAGGTTCTTCTTCCGTCTTTCTTTTTTCTTCCTCAATGATCACATGATAACCGTTGTGCTCCAAAAGTTCTTTCAGAAAGTCAGCGCGTTCTTTTTCCACTTTTTTCTCCACGTAGGTGACCTGGGTGCCGTCCTCAAGTTCTCCAAAAAGATGTCTTCCGCTATTTAATGCCATAATTTTTTTGTTTCAGATTGTTCAAGCCGTTCAAATTGTTCCAATGGTTTCAGTTGTTCAAATGGTTCAAATGGAGCGCAGCGACATCCCGCACCGTAGGTCGGGAGGGTTCAAAGAGTTCCAATCTATTTCAATCTCCTTCAATCTATTTCAACGCGCTTAAGGCGAAAATATACTCGTAAAGTGGACTGTAAAGCCCCGCAACGAGGATGCCAAATACACAAATGATCAATCCCAGTTTTAAAAGATTATCGGAAGTGAACATTGGAATAGCATTATCGCTTTTTCTCAAAAACATGGCCCGAACGACCAGTAAATAGTAGTACAAGGAAATAATAACATTGATCACAGCTACCAATACCAGCCAGTAATATCCTTCACCGGCTGCGGCCATAAACAGGAAAAATTTTCCAAAGAAACCTGCCACGGGGGGGATTCCTGCAAGAGAGAATAGTGACAATAACATCACCAGACTCAATTTTGGATTGGTAAGGTACAGGCCTTCATAATCATCCATATTTTCTTTCCCGGTATTCACATAAATAGCTTGTACCACTCCAAAGGCTCCGAGGTTAGAGAAGATGTAAATCAATACAAAATATACGACTACAGCCATCCCGCTTTGGGTACCTGCTATGACACCAAGGAGCAGGAATCCTGCCTGGGCAATAGAGGAGAAGGCCAGGAATCGTTTCATGTTTTTTTGACGCAGGGCGAATAAATTACCCAGGGTCATGGTGAGGATTGCAATGATGTAAACAATATCCTTCCAGACATCCTGCATTGACTTCATGAAATTAAAAAGAATGATCGTCAAAATAAATACAGCGGCTCCTTTTGAAATCACGGATAGGTAAGAGGTAATAGAGATGGGCGCTCCTTCATAAACATCTGCGGTCCAGAAATGAAAAGGCACCAGCGACATTTTAAAGGCCAGCCCTGCAAAGAAAAATACCAGCGCCATGACCTCAAGCCCGCCGAAATTAAAAGTGGTAGCGATTTCGTCAAAATACAATGAGCCGGTGACCCCGTAGATCATCGAAATTCCATAAAGGGATACGCCGGAAGCCATCGCCGCCGAAAGGATGAATTTGATCCCCGCCTCAGCAGAACGTTTTTTATAAATGTCAAAGGCTGCCAGGGCTGCCAACGGGAGGGAGGAAAGTTCCAGTCCCAGGTAGAACATCAAAAAGTCCCCGGCCGAGATCATGAAATACATCCCGAGCAGAGTGGACAATACCAACAGGTAAAACTCCGTACCTCGTCCCTGGTTGATGACATCCTGACGAAGCCAGGAGGCAGATTGCAGGAAGATGATCATCACTCCTATGTTGAGGATATTTTTCATCAGGTGCGTCAGTCCTGAATTTTGGTACATTTTACCGAAAAGGCTACCATATTCCATCGGGAAAAAACCCACCACGAGTTGAATGGCAAAAAGGCCAAGGGCGATGGGGACAATTAACCCCTTCTGTTCTTTGGAAAGAAAAATCTCTGCCCCTAAAATGATCAGGATGATCGCTGTCAGCAATAGCTCCTGTCTCATCAATAATAAACTACTTAATTCCATGTTTCTTGTTGCTGGTTACTGGTTTCTTGTTGCTAATTTCCCAAAAGGAAACTGAATTTTTCCATCAAGGGGCCAAGGCTGTCACCGATCATATTCGAAAGCCAAAGTGGAGCAAGACCCATTCCTAAGATTGGAATGATCAATAAAACGGCTGCTACCTTTTCAAACCACATAGCCCTGGGCAGGTCGTTGAATTCGTCATGCTTGATCGGTCCCATCAGCATGATGCCTACGACTCTGAGAATATACACTGCGGTGACCACTATGGCTGATATGGCGATGATGGTCGCAATTCTGTGGAACGCATCAGGATGCTGGAAAGCGCCCACGAAGATGGTCATTTCCGCTACGAATCCGCTCAGTCCGGGCAATCCCAAAGAGGCCAGACCGGCAATGACGTAAACGGCAGAAATAAACGGCAGGACTTTCATCAAACCACCCATTTTATACACATCACGGGTATGGGTTCTTCCATACAGCATTCCGATAAGGGCAAAGAAAAGGGCCGTCATCAGGCCGTGGGAGAGCATCTGCAGTACGGCTCCGTTGAAGGCCGTCTTGTTGATCATCAACACGGCAAATAAAACCAATCCGCAGTGGCTCACTGAGGAATAGGCATTGATATATTTCAGGTCTTTTTGGGCAATCGCTCCAAACGCACCGTAAATGACGCTTATCGCTGTGAGAATGATGAAAAACCACGCCATTTCACTGGCGGCTTCAGGCATGAGGAACATGGCTACCCTGAAAGCACCGTATCCTCCCAGTTTCATCAATACTCCCGCGTGTAACATGGAAACTGCTGTAGGGGCAGAAGCATGGCCGTCAGGAGACCACGTATGAAAGGGGAAAAGCGCTCCCAAAACGCCAAAACCCACAAAAGTTAAAGGGAAGAAAAAACGCTGGGCCTCAATTGGGATATGCTGTTTGGCAATTTCCATGATATTAAAGGTCAGTGCTCCGCCGTCACCTGCTGAATTGAAGTAAATTCCGAGTAGCCCTACCAGCAGAAAAGCTGATCCTCCCATAAGCATCAGGGTAAGTTTCATCGCCGAATATTCCTTCGGACCACTTCCCCAGATTCCGATAAGGAGGTACATCGGAATAACCGCTATCTCGTAAAATACAAACATGGTGAACAAATCGAGGGAGATGAAGAAGCCAAATACCCCCGTTGCCAGGATGATAAGGGAAATGAAGAATTCTTTTGATAATTCCTTCACTTGCCAGGAGATGAAAACGCCGGCAAAGGTGACGATCCCGGTCAATAAGATCATCGCTACGGAAATGCCGTCCACCCCAATATCATAATGGATGTTGAACTGCTTGAACCAAACCATGCTTCTGGTAAAAAGCATATCAGCTTCATTGCCCGAAGCCCGCTCCCGAAGGAAGGCAAAAAGCAAATAAACAGATTGCAAAAACTGGAGCCCCATTCCCACGGCAGCTACCACTCTCGCCTGTTTATAATCCCGACTGATCATCAAACCGATGATGGTCAAAATTGGAATAACAACTAGTAAAGTTAAAATATCCATAATTGAACCCTTAAACCGGTTGCCCGGCAATAATCAATAAAGTAACACCGAATTTATTCGGTGAATCCAAAAAGTAACAACCGAATTCATTCGGTCGATTAATCCACCCCTGCAGCGAAGCGACATTCCGCACCGCCAAATCGGGATATAAATCTCTACTGTCCCCAGATATAAGCAAAAAACAGCACAATCACGATCACCCCAGAAACGAAGGCAAAAGCATATTGCTGTACCTGGCCTGATTGCATGCCCTTGATCTTTGATGAAAAAGCTGCCGTAGTGTTTCCGATCAAATTCATCGTTCCATCCACTATGTGGCGGTCAAACCAGGCTACCGGCCTTGAAATTCCATTAAAGAGAATCTTCTTTGTTACGAAAAGGTACACCTCGTCGATATAAAATTTATGATTAGCCCATCTGTAAAAGGCTCCAAAAGACTTGGATACCCGTTCGGGCAGATTTGTTTTTTTTCGGTAAAAGGCCATGGCAACCAAAATACCCACTACGCCAATTCCAATCGAAGCGCCTGCTACGGTCCAGTCGATGTGGCCCTCAATAGCCGCTCCGTCGGTGGTCACCCAATCTGTGAAAGGCAGGAATCCAGCAGTGGCACTGGCAGCAGCCAGAACGATCAGCGGAATGGCCATGCTCATCGGAGATTCATGCGGGGCATGTTCGTACTTTTTCTCTTCTCCCCAGAATATGCCGAAATAAAGCCGGAACATATAAAATGCAGTGAGCCCGGCAACGAGGTATTCCACGACGAAGTAGAGCGTATTATTGTGAAGCGCTGCGGCCAGAATTTCATCCTTACTGAAGAACCCGGCGAAAGGCGGAATACCAGCAATGGCCAGGCAAGCGATGAGAAACGTGATATGGGTGATGGGCATATACTTGCGCAAACCGCCCATATCATGCATGTAATTGCTATGAACAGCGTGGATGATAGAACCAGCACCGAGGAACAATAAAGCTTTGAACATGGCATGGGTGAAGAGGTGGAACATAGAAGCCATAAATCCAAGGCCTTCATGTCCGCCATAACCTGAAACGCCCAGCGCAAGCATCATATATCCCAGTTGAGACATGGTGGAAAAGGCCAGTACGCGCTTGATATCCGTTTGTGTACAGGCGATCACCGCAGCAAAAAGGGAGGTAAACCCACCCACAATGGCGATGAACTCCAGGGCGGTAGGGGCTGCAAAGTAGTACAGGGGAAACAACCGGGCTACCAGGTAAACCCCGGCAACCACCATCGTAGCGGCATGGATCAGGGCAGACACCGGCGTAGGACCTTCCATCGCGTCAGGCAGCCAGATGTGTAACGGGAACATGGCCGATTTGCCGGCACCTCCTATAAAGACCAGGATCAAAGCCCATGTCATAGTGGACAACCCCAGGAATGCTATAGAACTGCCCTGGGCCATGGCGGCACCCTCGGGATTGGTAAGTTCCTGGAAATCGAAAGTCCCTGTGAGGTAAGAAACAATGAGTATCCCGATCAGGAAACCCA
Source organism: Lewinellaceae bacterium (assembly GCA_020636105.1). Classification (NCBI taxonomy): domain Bacteria; kingdom Pseudomonadati; phylum Bacteroidota; class Saprospiria; order Saprospirales; family Lewinellaceae; species Lewinellaceae bacterium. The sequence continues at coordinate 1,749,604 of JACJYL010000002.1, read as the reverse complement.
AATCTGCAAAACGGGTCACGATAAATGCCTTTTTTGCTGCAGCCACAGCCGAAGGTTTGTAGTAGTAATAACCGATCAGCAAAAAGGAGGAAACGCCCACAAGCTCCCAGCAAATATACATCTGGAAAAGATTGGTAGCCACTACCAGCCCAAACATTGAGAAGCTAAACAAGGAGAGGAACGCATAAAAACGATGGAAACCATCATCTCCTTTCATGTAACCGAAGCTGTAAATATGAACCATAAGGGAGACTACAGACACCACGATGAGCATCATTACGGAAATCGGGTCGAGTAAAACCCCGACATCAATATGCAGCTTATCCGTAAAATTGAGCCAGGTCGTATTGTAGGCAATGATCTTCTGATAGGTTTCCTCCACTTTTCCAGCGTGGGAAAAATACCGGTAGGCAGTCAAAAAGGAAAGCACAGAGGACGCCGCAATGGCTCCTGTACTCACCATTCCCCAAAAAACAGGAGATTTTTTATTGCCCAAAATTCCTACCACAAAAAATGCGAGGAAAGGGATCAGCGGTATCCAAATGGTATAACTAAAGTCCATATAGCTTAGTTAAATGGTAAATTTTAAATTATAAAGAATAAATCATAAATTACTGACAACCAACTATTTGAAAATTTATTCTTATATGATTTTTTTAGCTTAATATTGAATTGGGTTTGAATGATTTTTTCTGGTTTCACCAAACTCACTCTCCGGCCTCAAACCCACTTTTATATTTAGAATCTTACATTCCTAATATTTCATGTCCGTCGTATCGTCCACATTTACCGTTTTCACCAGTCGATAAAGATCGATAATGATGGCAATGGCAATCGCCACTTCTGCTGCCGCCACAGCGATCAGGAACAAGGTGAAAAACAATCCCTGAACATGGCCTGGATATAAATATTTATTGAAAATGACGAAGTTGATGGCCGTTGCATTCAGGATTAACTCAACGGACAATAAAACAGAGATCAGGTTTTTACGGGTCAGGAATCCATATACACCGATAAAAAAAACGATTGAGGAAACAATTAAAATCTCGTAAATACTTACTCCGGCTATCATTATATTGAATTTTTTAGTTCAAGTTTTTAGTTTCGAATGATTTCAATTTTTTTCAAAAGATCACATCACTTCATTTTCGCTGTCTTTGGGGCGTTTGGCGATCACGATAGCTCCGATCATCGCAGCGAGCAATAAAATACTGATCACTTCGAATGGCAACACATATCCCCCCTCGCCAAAACTGAGCAAGCGTGCGCCAATGTTTTCCACCGTTCCGGCATTGGCCAACTCAGGGCTGGTTTTAAAAACATGGCTGGTAATGGCAAAAATACTCAACGCAGCTCCGATCGCTGCTATGACTCCGCTCACGATCATCCGGCTCACTTTCGGGGCAGGCATCCTGTTGTCGATCTGCTCAGTGAGCAGGATGGAAAAGATGATAAGCACGACAATCCCTCCGGCATAGACCGTAAGTTGCACGGCCCCGAGGAAAGTGTAACCGATCATGAAGTAAAGTCCGGCGATGGAAATCAATACCAGGAACAGGTAAACCGCTGCACGGAGAATCCGGAGACTGGTCACGGAAAATAGCGAAAATACGATGATTGCTGCCGCTAAAATGTAAAAAATGATACGTTCCATTATTTTTCGTTTTGTCTTAAATCTAAAACTAAACTTAAGCCGCTAATTTTATAAAACTTTCCTATCCCGAACTTATCAGGTGCGCGACAGGTTATGTAGCCTTTGTGGTTCCAGATGGTTTCCGGCGGTTTCAAATGGTTTCAGTAGTTGCTTTTATCCTTCCGTTCTTCGGTCCTTCGAAGTAGCCTTTTCCCTTAAAAAAAAACTTTAGTCTTTAGTCTTTTACCTTTAGCCTTTAACCTTTTTATTATTCTTCCACACCGCTCATCAATTTGGATCCGGGTTTGTTCAGTATTTTAGTCAGTTTCGACCGGTCTGTTACAGCATGTTCAAAATCCTGGCCCATTTTAATGGCATCGGTGGGGCAGGCCGGGATACACAGGCCGCACATCGTACACATTTGCAGGTGGTAGATGAATTTATTGATGCTTTTTTTCTTTTTCCCCGTTTCCGGATCGGGTTTTCTGTCCCAAATAATTTCGATGGTACCGTTAGGGCAGGCAATTTCACAGGCCTGGCATCCGGTACACCGATGCTCATTATCTTCGTTATGTGGCATAATGACTTCTCCTCGGAAGCGCTCAAACATCTTGAGGGTATCCCTGTTTTCAGGATATTGCTGGGTGATGATCTCTTTTCGGGCATGGGCAAAATAATAACCCGTCACCATCATTCCTTTCCAGAGGGTTTTTACTCCGTGGCCTATTTCCGAAAAATATTTTACGATACTATTCATCAGGTTTGTTTTTCTAATTTCCAAAATACCATCCCATGAAAACCACAAAGGCCATCAAAACGATATTCATCAGATTCAGTGGCAAAAGGTATTTCCACTCCAGGGTGAGCAGTTGATCGATTCTCAAACGGGGGAAGGTCCATTTGAACCACATCATCAGAAATATGATAAAAGATACTTTTCCAAAGAACCAAAGGATTGGAGGGATGAAATCCATAATATGGTTGAAGCCTTCGAGGCCTCCGATATGGAAAGGCATCCAACCTCCCAGGAATACGGTAGCCGCAATGACCGCCACGATAAACATATTAACAAATTCAGCCAGGAAGAAAAAGGCGAATTTCATGCCTGAATATTCCGTATGGAATCCTGCGGTGAGTTCCGACTCGGCTTCTGCCAGGTCAAAAGGCCCGCGATTCACTTCAGCGGTTGAGGCCACAATAAACAGGATAAAGGCGATGAAAGCAGGAATATGTCCTTTAAATATCCACCATCCGTCGGCCTGGCTTGCAATGATTTCCGACAGCTGCAAACTTCCCGTGATGACCACCATAGTCATTAGAGCCAACCCTACTGAAAGCTCGTAACTTACAATCTGGGCCCCGCTCCGCATCGCCCCGATCAGGGAGTATTTATTATTACTCGCCCAGCCGGCCAGCAGGATACCTACCACACCTATGGACGAAATGGCAATGACGAAAAATAACCCGATATTCAGGTCGAAAGCCTGTAATCCCGGTGCAAAAGGTGTCAGGGACAGTACAATCAGGGAAGAGATGATGATAATAAAAGGCGCAAAGTTGAAAAGAAACTTATCCGCTTTTTTATTCATGATAGGCTCCTTCAACAGGAGCTTCAGCGTGTCCGCCACCGTTTGGGCCAATCCCCAGAAACCAACGCGCATAGGGCCCAGGCGAAGCTGGAAAAAAGCACAAACTTTACGTTCGACGTAAACCAGCACCAGCCCCAAAATGGCAAAAAAGCCTAAGAAAATAGCTCCGATGATGATCCATTCCACCAAAGCAGCCATCCCCGGCGATAAACTTGCCGCAAGACTTTCATGAATTGATCTAACTAAATTCGTAAAATCGTACATACTTTTATCTTTAATCTTTAGCGTTTTTATCGGTCAATATCCGGCATCACCAGGTCAAGGGTAGACATAATGGCCACGAGATCCGCAATTTTGGATCCACGGGCAATTTTGTCCAATACGAAAAGGTTGGAAAACCCGGGAGAACGGAACTTTAGGCGATAGGGGCTCTTTTTTCCGTCGCTGACAACATACACGCCAAAATCTCCACGAGCCGTTTCTACTCTTTGGTAAAATTCTCCTTTAGGCAGTTTGATGACTGCATTGGTTTTTTCCTGAAATTCTCCTTCAGGAATATTGTCGATCAGTTGTTCTATGATGCTGAGTGATTCCCACATTTCCTGGATTCGAGCCTTGTAGCGTGAAAAAGAATCCCCCTCGGTAAATAGTACTTCATTGAATTCAACCTTATCGTAAGCATGGTAAGGAATTCTTTTACGGATGTCGCATTCGAAACCAGAGGCTCTGCCGGCAGGTCCTGTGACGCCAAAAGCAATAGCATCTTCTTTGGTCATCACCCCGATGCCTTTTGTCCTTTCCTGGAAGATCACGTTGCCGGTAAGCAGCTGGTCGTATTCCGGGAGTTTCTTTTTGAAGTGCGCCACGAATTCCTTGGTTCTTTTTTGGAAATTGGGGTGAATGTCATACATCAGCCCGCCCGGCTGGTTGTAGTTCATGGTGAGGCGTGCCCCACAGGTTTCCTCGAAAATGTCGGTGATCATTTCCCTGTCGCGGAATCCGTAAAGGAAGGTGGTGATGGCGCCGAGGTCCATCCCCATAACACCCCACCACAATTGGTGCGAAGCCAGACGAGTCAGTTCGTCGATAATAGTACGAATGACTTTCACGCGGTCGGAAACTTCGATTTCCAACGCCTTTTCAACGGTCAGACAAACTGCAGCATTATTGATGTGACAGGAGAGGTAATCCATCCGGTCAGTAAGGTGTACGATCTGACGGTAACTGTCCTTCTCACACATTTTTTCAATGGAGCGATGGATATATCCGATATGAGGCTCGATCTTATTGACGGTCTCACCGTCAATGGTGAGTACCAGGCGTAACACCCCGTGGGTGGACGGGTGCTGAGGCCCCATATTGATAAAATATTCCTCGCTCTTCATGCCCGCCTGCTGGGCTAGTTTTTCCTTGTCGACAACTTCCATATCTTATGACTTTTGTACCGGGGACATTTTTTTGAAATTCGCCTCCGGTATTTTTAGCACAGAGGTTTTTTTGTCCCGATCCCTTAATTCCTGATTAATAATCGATCATATTCACATCATCCACATAATCTTTGCGCAGGGGATAACCTTCCCAGTCATCTGTCAGCAACAAACGTCTGAGGTCAGGATGATTCCTGAATACCACCCCGTAGAGATCATATATTTCTCTTTCGTGAAATTCGGCCGTTGGCCAGATGTCGCAAACGGTATCCACTTCGGGCGTTTCCCTGCCTTCCGTTTTTGTTCTGGCGACAATGATATGTTTATGTTTGGTTGATTCGAGATGATAAACAACTTCAAGATGATCCGGCCAGTCGATACCGCTTTGGCAAAACAAATAATCGAAAGCTGTTTCGGGATGATCTTTTAATTGCAACGCCACTTCGTGAAGGGTTTCTCCCGGCAGGGTTACCTGCAAATATTCCTGCTCTTCGTCAAACTCAATACCTTCTGCCCAGGAAGAAATAAGATTTTTCAATGCTGTCTTATCCATGCTAGTTCGTTTTACTTTTAATGCGGCCCAAAGGGCTGTTCATTTGTTGGAGGGTTAAAATCCTTCCGCAAATTTTTCATCGGGATGGATCCTTTTTCCGGAACGTTCGGTTTTGATCTTTTTTTGGAGTTCCATGATTCCGAAAAGCAGGGCCTCCGGGCGTGGCGGACACCCCGGAACATAAACGTCAACAGGAATTACGTGGTCAGCACCTTTGACAACAGAATAGGTATTGTAGAAGAAAGGTCCGCCGGAAATAGCACAGGCACCCATGGCGATGACATATTTTGGATCGGCCATCTGGTCATAGAGTGTGCGTAATACAGGAGCCATTTTATTGACGATGGTTCCCGCAATGACGATAAGATCGGCCTGACGAGGCGTAGCCCTGGCCACTTCGGTACCAAAACGTGACCAGTCGTGACGTGCAGCACCTGTAGCCATCATTTCGATGGCGCAGCAGCTCGTTCCAAAAACCAGGGGCCATAAGGAATTAGCGCGACTCCAGTTGACCACTTTATCAATGGAGGTGATAAGGATGTTGCCTCCGTTACCGCCATTTATTACAGTACCCAGTTCACTTTGATTGATTGCTTCTTCCATGATATTTTTTTCTGGTGTTCAATTATTGTAGCGATTCAATAGATAGGATTACTCCCAGACCAATGCTTTTTTCTTCCAGGCATAGAGGAGTCCCATTCCAAGGATGATCAAAAAGATCAGGGCCTCGACCAGGGCTACACCGCCAATACTTTTCATAACCACTGCCCAGGGAACAAGAAATACCATTTCCACATCAAAAACGAGAAAAAGAATGGCAAAAAGGTAATAGCCCACCTTAAACTGAACGTGTGTAGGTCCTTCGGTAGGCAGCCCGCATTCGTAAGGATCATTTTTGAACTCATTTTTGGAATTAGGGGCCAATAGTGCTGAAGCAGCCATAGCTCCGCCAACAAAAACAACTCCTGCAACCAAAAAAACAATTATCGCTTCTAATCCCATAATGCCAGGTTTTATTATATTATTAGGTTGCGAAATTTTACCTTTGGTAATGTTTCGCAACCTATTTAAAATTAAAATCTATTTATTTGACCTCCCATGTTTCTCCGGATAATAACAAGTCGCTAACCGAATGAAACTTGGCATTTTTCTTGACTTCCTCCATTTGGACTTTTACTCTATCTCCTAAGGTAGCGTCATCTACTCTTCGAATAATACCCATAACGGTAGGCGCATGAAGTTTTCCAAGCATTTGATGCAAGGTGTTATCCGGGTCTTCAGCATCGTGTATGAGAATATCGGCTTCGGTAATACCATTTTCTCCAATGGTGGCTACCTCGAGTTTTAATCCGTTAAGTACTAGCCCTTTGTTACGCTCTTTGCCAAAAATCATTGGCTTTCCATGCTCGACCCAAATCTGCGCATCATCACGCACATCTTTATTGACAATATCATCAAATACCTTATCATTGAAAATCACACAGTTCTGTAAGACTTCAATGACGGAAGTGCCATGAAACTTTTCTGCTTCCACAAAAACATCTGTCAATTCTTTAGGCAGATTCCCGGGAATGCGGGCAAAAAATCTCGCCTGAGCACCCAGGGCTAAACCTGCCGGATGGAAAGGAGGCTGAGTATTTCCGTAAGGAGAAGATTTGGTGCGCAGCCCTACTTCAGAGGTCGGAGAAAATTGCCCTTTGGTCAGACCGTAAATTTCATTATTAAACAGAATGATATTGAGATCGACATTCCTGCGGATTACATGAATAAAGTGATTGCCACCAATGGCCATGGAATCCCCATCGCCGGTGATCACCCATACACTTAATTCCGGATTGGCAAGCTTTACACCTGTTGCAATAGCAGGGGCTCGACCATGGATACTGTGCATCCCATAAGTATTCATGTAATAAGGAAAACGGGATGAACACCCGATTCCTGAAATAAAGGCAAAATTTTCCTTTTTGACGCCCATTAGTGGCAAGGCCTTTTGTACTGACCTTAAAATCACATAATCATCACAACCCGGGCACCAGCGCACTTCCTGGTCGCTGGCCATATCTTTAAACGTATAGGTAGGATTTTCCATTTTTTTAATTTTTTAGTTTCTTTCGCTCTTAGTCAATCGCTCTGGGATATTTTAAATTAGTTGCTCATCAATCGGTGTTCCAAGTGTCTGTGTGAATTTTTGAACCAATTCCATAATTGTAAAAGGAAGTCCCTGTATCTTGTTGTATTTCAAGAAATTATGGTTCGGATAACGGGAGCGCAACACAGAAACCAATTGTCCCATATTCAATTCGCAAACCAATATCTTTTTGAAACGGCTGAATACTTCGTTTGTATTTTTCGGCATAGGATTGAGGTAGTTGAAATGCACAAAACCAATCTTATCTCCGGTATCATTCAAATATTTTACGGCAGTATGTAAACTGCCATAAGTTCCTCCCCATCCCACGATGAGTAATTCACCTGATGAAGCTCCTTCGATCACTAATTCAGGAATGTCGTTTTCAACCCGTTTGATTTTTTCCGCACGGATTTTAACCATGTATTCGTGATTTTCAGGGACGTAAGAAACATTACCATTTAATTTATCTTTTTCTAAGCCACCCACGCGGTGCTCCAAACCAGGAGTTCCCGGAATGGCCCATTCTCTGGCCAGGGTCTTTTCATCTCTGGCATAGGCATTCCATATTTTTCCTTCTTCCGGAGTTTTGGCAACTCTTGGCGTAATGGGCGCCAAATCCTCCATGGATTTAATTCTCCATGGTTCTGAACCGTTGGCGATATAACCGTCGGTCATCAAAATAACGGGGGTCATATGTTCCAGGGCAAGCCGGGAGGCTTCGTAGGCATAATCAAAACAGTTGGCCGGTGTACTGGCTGCTATGACGATTACCGGGCTGTCTCCATTTCTTCCATAGAGACATTGCAGTAAATCAGATTGTTCGGTTTTGGTTGGCAAACCCGTGGATGGGCCGCCCCGTTGTACGTTGACAATTACCAATGGTAATTCGGTAATCATTGCAAGACCGATAGCTTCTCCTTTCAGGGCAAGCCCAGGGCCGGAGGTAGTCGTAATGGCAAGGTCGCCGGCAAAGGAGGCACCAATAGCGGAACATACCCCTGCAATTTCATCTTCAGCCTGGAAAGTCTTAACGCCAAAGTGTTGGTGTTTTGACAGTTCGTGGAGAATATCAGAAGCCGGAGTAATAGGGTAAGATCCGAGGAATAACTCGAGGCCTGCCTTTTCTGCTGCCGCAATAAAACCCCAGGCAGTAGCTGCATTACCCATAATAATACGATATTTTCCCGGAGCCATTTTGGCAGGGAGAATGGTATGGGCAGAAGGCAACAACTCAAGGGTGTCTGCATAATTGAACCCTGCACGTAAGACGCGTTTGTTGGCTTCAACTACTTTAGGATTATTCTTGAATTTCTTTTCGAGGAAATTTTCCGTATGCGTTAGAGGGCGGCTGAACATCCAGAAAACCATGCCCAGGGCAAACATATTCCTGCTCCGGTTGATACTCTTATTGTCGAGACCGATGTCCAGAATGCTTGTTCGTGTAAGGGTAGTAATCTGTGCCTGGATAACCTTGAAGTTAGCCAGACTGTCGTCCTCCAGTGGATTCGATTCGTAACCCGCTTTTGATAGATTCTTACTCGTGAAACTATCAGAATCAACGATGATGGTCTTTCCCGGAGGAACAGTATGTAAATTAGTCTTTAATGCGGCCGGATTCATGGCTACCAGTACATCAACATCATCACCGGGGGTACTGATCTCCGTTTGGCCAATATGCACCTGAAAACCAGATACGCCATAAACACTGCCGAGCGGAGCTCTGATTTCTGCAGGGTAGTTAGGAAATGTTGCTATATCGTTTCCCAACATTGCTGAAGTGTCAGAGAATTGGGTACCTGTAAGCTGCATCCCGTCACCGGAATCACCGACAAAAAGGATTACGACCTTTTCCAACACATTCGAATCTGATAACTCCTGCCGTGTTGTTTTTATATCTTCAACTGCCATGTTTTATTTTTTTTATTTTAAAAGACGCGCTAATTTAGGGTAATCATCTCCAATATCCAATAGCATAGATCATACAATGCTAATTTATATTGGCTCTAAATTACATAAAAATTATTGAATTTTTTTTAGTATATTTACAAACCTTCTTAATGTTGCATTCTGAAACTTTTCAGAAGGTTTTTTTAACACAATTATTCAACATAAAATTGATTTAAGATGGCAATTAAAATCACAGATGAATGCATCAATTGCGATGCCTGTATTTCGGAATGTCCGAACAACGCAATTTATGAACCGGATGAGGAATGGTCATTTGCTGACGGTACCGAACTGAGCGGCATGATTGAACGTCCTGACGGAAGTATGGTTGATGCAGATAAAAAGCACGATCCGATCTCAGATGAGTTCTACTATATAGTGACCGATAAATGTACGGAATGTAAAGGTTTCCACGATGAACCGCAGTGTGCTTCCGTTTGTCCCGTTGACTGTTGTGTTGACGATGAGGACCATAGAGAGTCGGAAGATGAACTCATGGCTAAAAAAGCCTGGTTGCACGGAGAATAATTCCTGTCGGCCAGACGACTTTTTAAGCAAAAAAAAGACATCCCGGGTTTTGCCGTCAGGCGAAGCTTTGGATGTTTTTTTTTAGCCCGTGCGCCAGACCTCCGAGGTTTTTAAAACCTCGGAGGTCTGGCGCTTCGAAGCTCCCTTCTATAGAAGCCGCGGGTTATGGAAACGTGACATTGCAAACAGCTGTTTTTTCTTTTTTAACTTTTCGAAAAGGAATTATTCCCTTAGCGTAGTAAAGTTACCTCCCCGAAAGTCGTTACCTTCCTGCCTTCACAGACCAACAGAATTTCCATTTTGTAAATATACATATCCGCCTGGGCAGGTTCGCCTTTGTAAGTGCCATCCCAGGCTGCATCAGAACCATTGTCGTGGTAAACCTTTTCGCCCCAGCGATTATAGACCCAAAAGTCAAGGATCTCGATTTGGTCGGTAAACTGTTCGTTGTAATAGACTTTGAATACATCATTGAAATCATCGCCATTGGGAGAAAAGACATTGGGAATACGGTATTCATCATCCCCGAAAACGGCTATGCTGTATAGGTATTCAGCCGATTCACAATTGAGCAGGTCGCTGATGGCCAGTGTGAATTCGGCATTTTCTTCCGGAGCAAACGGCGGGGCGGTTGGCGACCAGTTGTACAGGTGGAAGCCATCATTAACGGGTATCGGCACATCGAGTATCATTGAAGGACACATGGAGGTGTCAATATCCATCCATGGCAAGGGTTGAATGACGGAAATGGTGCCATCATCAACGCCTTCACATCCCGTAGAATCTCTGACAATAACGGAGAAAGTCGTCGTCTGATCCAAAGTCACTTCTTGTATTTCAGCAAAAGGGTCCTCAAAAAAACTTGCCGGCGACCAGATGTACACTCCGTTTTCAATGGGGCTGTTGATCATCAAGGTTGCCGTACCTCCCGGACAAAGGGTGTCTTCCAAAATAAAAACATCGGGAATGTTGCCCAGAACGATATGCCGGGAAGTAGTATCCATACACCCATACTGGCTGTCGGAGGCGACCAGTACTACATCGTAAGCTCCGGGATCATAGACCATAAATGGATTCAAAGCGGTCGAACTTTGACCATTGCCCAGGTTCCAGAAAAAACTGTTTGCCCCGGAGGAGGTATTGTTGAAATTTACCTCTCCTTCGCAAAACACGAGTTCATTGCCTCCGTTGACCAGGAAAGAGGCGACCGGATTTTTGATGAAAACCGGGTTTTCCACCGCATAGGTACAGGCTCCGTTCTGGCCTTCCAATACCAGCGTGGCCACGGTTTGCCCGCCGGGAGGAAATACCTCATAGGAATGAGTGACCGGATCTGCATCAGATTGCTGGGTGCCGTCGCCGAAGTTCCAGGTATATGAGTTCACATCCACCGTATCAATCAACTGGAAGGTGATGGATTCTCCCAGGCAAATCGTATTGTTATCCATAAAAAAGTCACCTTCCGGCCCAACGAGGGTGATCTGCTGGTAGGCAGTATCCTGGCAGCCATTGCCCGTCGAGGCGATCATTTGTATGGTAAAAGTTCCTTTTCCAAACGAAGCGGCAGGGTTCGCGCCTATGGCGGTTTGTCCGTTGCCGAAATCCCAGAAAAAGGCTAAAGGATGTTCTGATTCACTGTCATCAAAAAAGATGATGTTTTCCGGGTAGCAAACAATGCCCTGCCCGTCCACGCTGGTGGTAAAACCGGCATCCGGGTAGGATTGCACATTGACAAAACTGTTGACCGTGCCACTACACCCGCTGCTTTGCTCCTCGTAATTCAAAATAACCTGGTAAAACCCCGATTGAGTGTAAGTCGTGGTGGCCGTCTGTGCCGTAGATTGTTGCATATTTCCGAAATTCCATGCAAAATTCAGGTTCGATCCCTGCGCAGTGAAATCACTGGCCGTAAACTCTACCTCATCTCCCACACAGATATTCGGCGTTTCCGGAAAGGTTGAAATTTGAGAAACGGGCTGGTACCAGTTTATTTCGTAGCTGATGAGGCCTTCGCACCCTAATACGTCATCGACGAGTAAAGTTACAATGTAAGAGGTGTCCGGAAATAAGGGATTATTGTTAAAAGGGTGAACCGGATTTTGCTGGGATGAAGTTGTTCCGTCCCCAAAGGTCCATTGCCAGGAAACCAGGGTAGTGTCTCCGAATGACATATCCGTGAATGAGGTGGGATTGTCGCCCCCGGCACATACAATGGTATGATCAAAACTAAAATCCGCTACCGTATGAAAAATATCGACGGTGTGCCGAACGGTATCTCGACAACCGTTAATGTCGGTCGCAACCATAATGATGGTTTCTTCCTCGGGGACCTGGCTGGGAATTTCCAGGTAGGTGGTATCGGTGGTGATCGGTCTGTTGCTATGCTCAAAAAACCAGTCGTAACCCTGACCACAATGGGCATCCACATCCACGGAACCGGAGGCATCCAGAATCATGGGCACGCCGAGGCAATATTTTTCCTTATCAGTGGTGAAGGCTGCTTGTAAATCCCGCACACAAACCAGGGCCGTATCCATTGAAGCGGCACATCCTGAACTTTCATTGAAAGCGGTGAGCACAACGGTATAATTCCCGGTGGTCTGATATTCATGTGCTGTGACCGGAGTACTGGTACCGTCTCCGTCTCCAAATTCCCAAACCACTGAAGTAGCCTCGTAAGAGGAATCCCTGAAGGCCACGATATACGGATGATCGCAGTCTATTTCATAATCTATTTTGGCAATGGGGCCTTTGACCAGTATAAAATCTTCTTTGGTGATCGAGGAATAACATCCGTTGTATTCCACCGTCAGGGTCACGTCGTAGGTACCGGCGGCGGCGGTGAAAGGCCAGTCGAGATCATTGGCTCCGAAACAATGGAAAGATCTCCCGTCATCCGTTTCAAAGTGCCATGCATCTATTTCGTCGGTATCGAAAAGGCTCGTAAAATGAACGGTGTCGCCCGGACATATCGCTGCCTGGTCGACTTCAAAATCTATATCCAGAGGTCCGCCGACCTCAATGGTGACCACATAGGAAGTGTCCACACAACCGGCCTCATTGATGATAGACATCTGCACTTCATACGTGCCCGGATTTTCAAAAGTGTGGGAAACATCGCCCGAATTGTCGAGCGAAATGGATTCCCCGTCCCCAAAAGTGTAATACCAGTTCATGATGGCCTCGTGAGAGCTGCTCGAATCGCTGAATTGAACGGTCAACGGGGCACACCCATTGATCACATCCGGCATAAAAAGGGCATCGGGCCGGAATAAAGTATCCGCGGCAACGAGGGTGTCCCGGCAACCGGAAGGATTGGTCACGATCAGTTGGGCATAATATAATTTTCTGCCGTATTCTGAAAAAGGATCTTCATCAGGGTATTCCAGGGTTGCCGTCGCAAACTGATCGGAAGAAACCGTCCCGTCGGGCAGGGCCCACTCCCAGGCGATCGCATCCGGAGATAATGGCGTGTAATTGACCGTCAAGGGGACATAACAGGAATAGGAAGGGTCAGAATCAAAGGACGGGTCAGGATCGTCAACATAAACGGTTTTGGTGATGGTGGAGGAACAGGAGCTGTCTGGCAGGGTCACTGTAAGACTCACGTCATGGTAACCGGCTTCTGAAAATACAAATCCTTCCTCGTCGGCCATTATCCTGTGAAAATAATGAACACTTGGGTCCGTATTCCATGAATAAAGCCCCGGATCGGAGGTATTGACAACGATGACACTGTCCAGAATACAAACGGTGTCGGGAACGATAAAATCTGCGAGTGGTCCACCGATGGCCACTACGCGGGTCAATACACCGGAGCACTGGTTGGTATCCGTCACGGTAAGGCTCACCTCAAAAATACCTTCTTCCGTATAAGTGTGGGCAGGAGGTGTCAGACCACTAAAGGTGCCACCATCGCCAAGATTCCATTCGTACATGTATTCTGTTCCGGGGGTGAAATTGAAAAAGGAAACTTCCAAAGGCGGTTCGCAAGCCAATGCCGGGAACGGAGAGGTGACGAAGTTGACATTATCCACGCTGGAAACAGTGATCAGGTCGGGAAAGATAGCAGTGGTATTGCAACTTTCAATATTGGTCTCAAGGCCCAGCGAGGGGCTGAAATGGCCTGAAGTATTATAAAGATGTGAAACGCTGGACGCGGATATTCCAAGATTGCCATCCCCGAATACCCACTCGTATTGAAGGATCTGTATTTCCGGAGACAAGTCGGTTACCGCGGTAAATTGGACCAGCAAGGGACGGCATCCGATTGTGGTATCGGTTACCAGGGTGATGGTAGGCTCCGGATAAACGTTAATGGTTACGGTTCCAATCACAGGTCCGCCGGAAGTGTTTTTGAACTCTACCACATAGGTGCCGGGGTTGATAAAAATATTGATGGGCGATGAAAGGGTAGAGGTGGCCCCGGTCTGGAAATTCCAGAAAAAAGAAGCCTGTCCCGCCGGTGGGGAGAACTGAACTTCCAGTGGTGCACATCCTTCCACTATCGAGGCGGTTTGTCCGAAACCGGAAATGGAAAAAGTCAGGAAAGCGGTCAGGGTCAGAAAGAGTCTGGCGTAAAAGTTTAGTTTCACCTTATATGGGTTTATGGTTGAGTAATAAGCGCTGAGCAAGATAGGTAAATTTGATTTGAAAAGCAAAACTGGTGTTTGTCGGGTACCGTGTTTTTATTAGAATTGAAAGGCATTGTACATAATTTGGTGCCTAATGCCGTGTGGAAGTCGAGTGTCCAGGTTTTCATTGTCTACTTGTTTCGGTATTTCAGCCCCATTCCAGAATTAAGCCCTAATTTTATCCTGACCAATCTTATTGAATAAGAAAAATAAAAGTTTTCATAGATGAAGATTTTGATCGTCGAAGACGAAACGGTTTTAAGGGAGACAATGGTTGACCAGCTTGAAAAGGAAGGTTACCGCTGCGAAACGGCTATTGACCTGGAGCAATCCCTTGAAAAAATTGAGCTTTACCAGTATGAAATTGTTTTGCTTGATGTCGGTTTACCAGATGGAAATGGATTGGAAGTATTGAACAGGCTCAAGATGTTGCATCCGGAAACGGGGGTGGTGATCATCTCTGCCAGGCATGCGCTGGAAGATAAAGTATTGGGCCTGAGGGAAGGGGCTGATGATTATTTGACCAAGCCTTTCCATTTTCCGGAACTCAACGCCAGGATAAAATCCCTGATCCGACGCAGATTTTTCCAGGGAAATCAAATCATTGAATTCGGGAGCCTGAAGATAGACCTGCTCTCCAATACCATTTTTGTCCTGGATAAGGCCGTTGAGTTAAATAAAAAGGAATACGATTTACTTTTGTTTTTTGTGATGAATAAGAACCGGGTACTGACCAAAGCAGCCATTGCCGAACATCTTTGGGGAGATTATATGGACCTCGCCGACAATTTTGACCTGGTTTATACCCATGTAAAAAATCTGAGAAAGCGCATCCTTCAAAACGGAGGCGAGGATTATATCAAAACCATCTATGGGATGGGTTATAAATTGTCCATCTAATGAAATTGGTTCAAAAAAATAATAAGATTTTTTTTCAGTTTACCCTGCTGGCTTTGTTGGCCTGGGCTGTTTTATTTTTCTGGGTCATCAATCGTATTGTGCTCAATGAGGTGGATGAGAAATTGAAAAATAATTTAACGCGTATGGAAAATCGGATTGAGGCAGGGGAGCCGATCCCGCATTTTCCACCCGGAATAGAAGTGAAGAAATGGGGCAGTATGCCCACTGGCCCTGAAGTGAAAATACTGGACACCCTGATTTTTGACCCTTTGGAAAAGGAAAAGGAAAATTTTCGGCAATTGACTTCCCTCTATGCTGATCAAATTGGAAATGTTTACCAAATTACCCTAAGAGCTTCATTGGTGGAAACGGAGGACCTGTTTTTTGCACTCGGGATTAGCCTGCTTGTTTTGTGTTTTATTCTGGGGGGCGCCTTATTTTGGTGGAATAAAAGATACACCCGTAAACTTTGGCGTCCTTTTTACCAATACCTGGATCATCTTCGGCAGTACGATATTAGCAAATCAGACCTTTTCGATTTTGAGAAAAGCCAGGTCGATGAATTTGAAGAACTTCGAAAATCTTTGGTGCAATTGACGGGAAAAGCGCATCATGATTACCAAAGCCTCCGAGAATTTAGCGAAGATGCGAGCCATGAAATCCAGACCCCACTTACCCTGATCACTTCAAAAATAGAGGCCTTGATGGAAACAGAAGAAATGCCCGGACATCAGATGAAAGTCCTGGAAGATATCTACCAGGGGGCGAATCGGTTGAGCCGGCTCAATAAACATTTGCTTCTGTTGACCCGAATTGATAACCACCAGTTTAATGATGTTGAAAGTATAATTGTTGCTGAATTGATTCAGGAAGAATTGGCGGCAGTAGATTCTATTTTGGCGACGAGGGAAATAACGGTTAATCAAAATTTGGACCACAACCGGGAGGTAAGGATGAGTAAAACCCTGCTCGCCATTATCATTAAAAATCTGCTTGGCAATGCGATCAAATTTAGCCGACCCGGAGATACACTTGCTGTTGAGTTCGTAAATGGAAGGCTTGCTTTTTCGAATCCGGGAAATCAGCCTTTAGCGTTTTCCGACCAATTGTTTAAAAGATTTTATACCCGGGGAGGAAATGAAAATTCCCTGGGGTTGGGACTGGCCATTGTAAAAAAAATAGCCGACCTGAACGATTGTCAGCCGGGCTATCAATTTGAGAAAGGATTTCATCATTTTTATATTATTTTCCCTAATCTCTGATACATAAAAAGTCGGTTCAGGTTCATCACAGATTTTGGGACTAATTTTGGATTATTATTTAACAAAAAAAAGATTAATGAAATTATCAACGAGTTTTGGCCTTTTACTCTTTTTTGTCGCCTCTGCCTGCGCTCAAAAAAATATTCCGAATGCTGTTAAAGCAGCTTTTGCTGAAAAATTTCCCGGAGCCACTTCCATAAAATGGGAAAAAGAAGATGGTGAATTTGAAGCTGAATTCAAATGGCAGCAATCCGAATACAGCGCTAATTATTCCATGGATGGAAAATGGATGGAAACCGAAAAGTCCATTGACAAAAAAGACCTGCCCGAAGCGGTGACAGCCACCCTCGCCGATCAATTTAAAGATTACAAAATCAAGGAGGCAAATTTATTGTCCAACCCGGAAATGGAGGTGGCTTATGAAGTAGAACTAAAATCAGGGTTGAAAACCATAGAAGTATTACTTGATGCCTCAGGTAAAGTGATCAAAAAGGAAAAGGAAGAGCAAGACGGGGAGGAGGAAGATGACGATGATGGGGGGGAATAACCCCTCCTTCACTTCCTTTTCTTCGAAGCTTTGGCCAGCGGGTTGAAATCCAGGCAAAGTTTTACCCAGTACTCAAGCTCGTCCTCCATGTCAACGGCTTGGGGTTCCACAAAAACGTAACCTTTCAAGGGACGGCCGGTGAAATTCATTTCCTTACAGCCGTCCTTTTGAAGGGCTTCAGGATATTTTTCTTCTCCTATCCTTGCCATGAGGTTGTCTTTTACGATACCAATACACATCTTGTCGTCAACCATGAAGACGAGGCCACCCATCATTTTTTTATCGAGATAATTGATTTTACGTGCGTCGAGGATGCTTCGGATGCGCTCTGCCAGGTGTTCGTCGTAGGCCATGTGGATCGTTTTGATGGTGAGGAAAGGTAGTGAAAAATTGGCTGAAACGGAAAATTATTTAGAATATTTCCAAATTAAAATAATAATAAAAAATCATGGAGAAAATTTTGCAGATTCATTTTTTTTTGAAGTTGTTTAAAGTTTTCGCTCCGTATTCAACACTTTCCTTAACAAGATAAGTGTAAATGCTAAATAGTGGAAAGATAACCAATGTGAGGCTTTAGTTTCATACCGGACCAACAGTCCCTTAAATCCATCAAGCCAGGCATTTGTTCTTTCCACAACGAAACGTTCTTTATATAATTGATAATCAAAGTAATAATCATGTTTATCTGGATTTTTTGAGTTTCTTTTATTGATGTCGAAGTTGGGGATGATTCTAAAATATTCACAAAATTCTCTGAAGTCAACCCCGTCGAATCCGGCATCTGCATTCATAAAAAGTCCATCATAATCAATATTTGAGGCTTTCAAAGTGTCTACTATTTTGGACACGCTTTTTTCAATCTCAAATAGATCATTATGGTTACCAGCAACAGGGCTGCCACAAGCAAGCGGAATACCTTGTTTATCAGTTAGAAAAAGCATATTGGTCGTTTTGGACTTTTTCCTGCCTTGATAACCAACTTCTTCTCCTCCTCGCTTTGCTGGCGTATGTGAACCATCCAATTGAATACTTGACATATCCAGCAGCGATTTATGAAGTTTTAAAAACGATGTCCAAAGACGTTGCCAGCTACCGTCTTTGCTCCATTTTTGAAAATAGTAATACACTGTGTTCCAGGTAATTGAAAACCGATTAAAGAATTGCCGAAGGGGTAATTCTCGCCATTGGCAACCAGTTTTCAATTTATGCATAATGGCTCTTACGATTCGCCATAATCCATACTGACATTTTGGGCCACGTTTGTCCACACTTAAATAGAGTATCAGATATTCGTTAATCATCTTTTTGCTTAACTTGACCATCGTTGCAGGTGGTTTTGTGAGTTAAGTAGGATTTTCAAACTTAACTCTCTGCAACTTTTATCCCAAATTCAAAAAAACTTTAAACAACTTCAATGATTAAATATAGACTAATGAATCATGAAGCCACATTTTTCTCATTTTTCATTTTGCAACAATCTGGTAAGTTCGGAAAATGTGGTAAAAATTAAAAAAAAATGAATAAAAGCAGAGTTTCAAATCTTGAAAAATTTAAAGAAAATGAGAGGAACTTATTTCGGAATTCTACTGATAGAGATTTTTTGTATTCCTACCATTTTTTTTAAAAAACTGGCTTGGAGTTTCAACGTAAATATAAAAATGGAAGAGGGATAAGAACAAAATATCACCTGGATTGCAATTAAATAATTTCGTTACACACTCATAACTTTTGATTTTGTTGCCTATAAAACGCTTCAGTGCAATAGAGATTCACTATCCATGCGAATCAAGGGTTGAATATTTTGATTTCTGAATCAACATATTCAACCCACTTTCGGGGTTGATTTCATTATTTGACAACCCCAGAGCTTCGCCCTGGGTTATTAAAATTAATGTCTTTCAGACATTTTAGCTATCCTGAAAGGATAAAATATTGATAACTGCGGGTGTAACCCGTAGAAATTAAAAAAATATCGCTAGAACCCCGAAAGGGGGTTCAACCCTTGATTCGCATTATCCATTAATATTTAACAAAATGTAATGGGGGGAAATGAAAAATCCCGAATTCTACCAAAAGGCAAAATCCGGGATAACTATACTTTTTAACGTAAAAAATATAAAATCGTCAGCTGTCGTCCGTCCGTCGTCGACCGTATTAATCTATTTAACCACAAAAACTTTTTCGGTAACGGCTTTTGTGGCCATTTGTGCCTGTACGAAATACAACCCGCTTTCCAGGGCATTGGTATTCCACGGGAACTTCAGGGTGCCTTCCGTGAAGTTTCCATCTGCCAGCACATCAACCAGTTGTCCCCTGGCATTCATCACTACGATGCGCATGTTGGTCGCTTCAGTAAGCTCGAATTCCACCGTGGCAAAGGTTTGCGCCGGGTTGGGGTAACATCTTAATTTTCCTTCCGGTGTTTTATCCTTTTTATCCTCAATGGTTTTCGCCTCCATGCCCGATTCATCAGGCATTTTCAGGAAGTATTGCTCTTCATCCGGGGCGAAACTTCCCGGAGGGGCGCATGGTAAAATGAGCGCCCAGAAATCACTGCCGCGTTCGGCGGTAAAGTCGGGTTCCAGAACCACCATTTCCCCGGCCTGAAGAATCACGGCGGTCGCTCCCTGGACGGTTCCGTCGGTGGTAAGCACATCCTCTGCCGTGTAAATTCCGGGTGCAATGATACCCGATAAATTCAGGTTGGGCTGACAGTTGGCCAGCATCCCGAAATAATCGGTTGTGAACACGCCGCGTCCATGTGTGGCGGCAGCGATGGTATGGTCGGAAGACCGGTAAACGAGCATGTCCACCCGTACATTGGCCAGGCCAAAACCATTGGTGGGCTGCCAGTCCGGGGACACCACGGTAATGTCTGCCGAGGTCCAGACCCCCAGTTCGGTGGCCACCAGAACCTGTTCCGGGTCAAATGGGTGGAACATGGCCCAGCGTACCGGCATATCCGGCAGGTTGCCTTCCACGCTTCTCCAGTTGGTTCCTCCGTTGGTGGTTTCCCAGATGCTTTGCACGCCGTAGTTGCTGTAGGTGATGAGCAGGTGCTGGTCATCACCGGCGGCCACGGTAACGGAGGACATAAACCCAACCGCTGGCGCATTCAGGTTGGTAACCGTAATGGCACCGTTCATGTTGGCATTGTCGATCTGGAAAAGGGTGCCGTTTTCAATGCCCATAAAAACCCGGTCAGCCGTATTCGGGGACACCGCGAATGCCGAAACCCGACCGTTGCCAAAAGCGGCAACAGGCTCGAAGGTAAGGGTGTTGGTGCCTCCGATATCGGTCACCCGGCCAAAATTATCCACATCATCCGAAAAATAGAATACATCATTGCCGCTGTCATAGGAGGAAGGGGTGATGAAAAACCGGACATCCGGAGACCCCGGCACGATATTATTAAAAGCCCCGCCTGACCCACCGGTGGACAGGTTAAAGGATCCGTCCTGGGTGGATGCTATTTGAATCGTAGGGTCATCCTGATCAATATGAGCCCAGCCACCATCGCAGCAACACAACACACAGGTCGTGGATCCCAGTCCGGATGAACTGAAAACAGGGGTGGCATTATCCTGTGTTCCTCCAATGATCTCGTTGGAGCCGCTGACGGGATTCATGGAAATGGCATAAAATTGTGTGACATTGTAGCCATCGTTTTTTGGCGAAAAGGCGGGCACTGCGGCACTGCCTGCCAGGGTGCGTTCCACCCCACCATCGTTCCCCAAAAGCATTTCATTGGAATTGCCAGGCCGGTAAACAATGGCATGCTGGTCAGAATGATCGACATTGGCTTGTGTCCAGTTGCTGCCTTCGTCGCCGGAAACAAAAAGCCGGACGCCCCCCAGCCACACGCGTGCGGCGTCGTTGGGATCCACGGCCATGATGAAATCATACCAGCATTGGGTTCCGATGGCTCCCGGAACTGTTTTGGCGGTCCAGTTGGTTCCCCCGTTGGTGGATTGAAAAACGCCCATACATCCTCCATTGTTGGCAGATGTGGTATCGGCGAAAGCGGCGTAGATGGTTTGTGCATTGCCGGGTGCGGAAGTTATTTCAATTCGGCCAAATCCGGAGGTCGGGAGGTTATTGGTAGAAGCCACCCATCCCGGAACGCCATTGGTCAATTTGTAAATACCGTCGTTGCGCATTCCGGCATAAATGTCTCCGTTGGCCGCAATCTCCAGATCGTCGGCCCTGTTGGTGTTCGCTCCTCCAATCCCGTTGGCTAAAACGGTGGTGAAACTGGTGCCGCTGTCGTTGGAAAACTGTACGCCTCCAGTAGAGGTTGCCGCGTAAATATCTCCGTTGGCGGCTACGACGATCTTGTTGACCCAGCTGAAGTTGCCATTTCCCAATGTGAAACCCAGAACGTTCCAGGTCACGCCTCCATCGGTGCTTTGCCAGATGCCTAACCCGGCCACGGCGTCGAAGTTCCAGTATCCTTCCCCTGTGCCGAAGTAAAGGATGTTCGGATTGCCGGGATCCTGGGCAAGGGTGGTGATGGCAAGGTTCTCAAAAAGGTCATTCACCCGGGTCCAGTTGGGTGGAGAAGCATCGATATTGGTGGTCCGCCACAATCCTCCTGACACTCCGGCGGCCCAAACGGTCTTTTGCGTGGGATCATTGGCATCGAAAATAAGGCCTCTCGTTCTTCCCCCCACATTGTTGGGACCGCGTTCTTCCCAGTAAACAGGGAAGGATTCTGCTGATTTCAGGATTCGTTTTTGGTCGGCTACGGCCTTTGCTGCCATCAGTCGTTCCGTTGGGACCCTGTTGATTTTCGGATCCCTGGTCATCAGGAATTCCTGTTCGTACCTGCCTGCAATTTTGGCCATGAGGCCTTCTTCTTCCTCAAATTCTTCCTCCTGGTGTATTGGCCCGGGCATCCTTTCTTGTAGAAAGAAAGTTCCTGCCAGTATCATGATGCTGACACCGAGCCCGATGGTTAATATTTTTGAAAAGGTCTGCATTTTATTACGTTTTTAGAGGTGAATTATTTTTGTTCCCATAAAGCTTTCAGCCTTGCATTTTCGGCTTCGAGCGCATTGACCTTTTCGTCGAGTTGAATGAGGTAAAGGAAAAGTTCTTCAATTTTTACCTGTTGGTTGGTGGCATTGGACGCCAGCTCAAGTCCGGATTTTTGAATTTCCAAAGCAGAAGGAGTGCCCGGCAGATGGCCGTGTTTTTGTATAAACTGTTTCACTTCAGTCAAAGGACGCAGGTAATATTGATCCCCAAAAACAAAATCCGCCCAATCGCTCCTGACCCTGACTTCCTCGGTAAGAATGCCTCCCTGGACAAAGAGTTTGTACCCGCTCACATCTGTGCCCATCACGGCATTCGGGATATTCACGGTTCCGATGGCTACTTTGCCGTCCCCGGGTTGGGTGTTGATGAGTAAGTTTGTGCTGACGGTACTTAAAATTAAATTGGCACCGGTTGAACTGAAGGTGTTTCCCGCTGCATTGGTACTTAAGTCCAGGGATAATCCGGGGCTTGAAGATATCCTTACATCTCCACCGAAAGTACCGTCGCCAGTTACACTCAGGTCATTGCCCACGGCGGTATTATTGGAAACCGCAAGATCATTGCCTACCGCTGCATCATTTGATACGTCCAGGTTGTGGCCAATATTGGCATCATTGCCCACATTTAGGTTTTCGCTTACACCGGCGCCTCCCGTGACGACCAGTGCCCCATTGGTGCTATTGGTGGAAGCTGTACCGGAATTCATGCTTGCAATGCCGTTGACGTCAAGTGTTTCTTCGATGAGCACATTGCCCTGCACATCGAGTTTTGCAGAAGGGGTCAGGGTGTTGATCCCGTAATCTCCGGAAGTAGTGATCACCCCGCGAGGGGTATCATTGGTGATGAAAACCACGTCCTCATTGTTTCGGGTGCCCATGGTGTTTTTGGTCGGGCCAATGATGTTTCCACCTACGTGCCAATCCTGGTCGACATTGTCTATGGTACATTCGTTGTTATTGCCATTGTCAGTAATCGAGTAAACAGTGAAATCCGCAAAGGTATTTCCCACAATTTTGAGGTCTTCCAGGGCGCCGGGCCATGCATTGGTAGGGCATTTGGTGTCTATCCTGGTGATACAAGTTTCCCCAAGGGAATTGGTCACTTTAAAGAATGTTTTGGTGTAAAGGGTTCCCAAAGGAGTACCCGTGCCATCAACGATCAGTAAATCCCCTTTGTTTACCCCGGAAAAAGAAGTGATAAAGATGGAAAGGCTGTTGTTGCCATACACTTCGATGTCGACGTTGTCTTCTCCGAAATAGAATACTTTAACTTGTTTTATGCCCCCTTCACAGGGACATGGATCCTGAAAACAGTCAGGTTCGGGGAATACGCTGTTTTCCCCTTGAACGGCTTCTTTAATGTTCAGTGCCTGTGCAAATAAACCAGAAAAACTCACGCTAAAGCATATTAACATGAGCAGGGCGAAAGCTCGGAATGGTTTTCCGGCATTCAAGGAAAGTAATTTTTTTGTGGATGAATGTTGAATGTTTAAGAATGAAAAGGCAGGAGCACCGTCGGTGCCAGAAAAGTTGATTAACTTTCTCATGGTGGTCAAATTTTAGGTTTATTAGATTTTACTTTATGCGCTGAAAAAAGAATAGGTTACTGAAAGGGGATATTTTTTTGAGAGCGGGAGATTTTCGGACTATTATATTTTTGTTTGGTCAGATTTTAGCGATCCCAGGGAGGAAAATAGACCTCAATTGAGGATAGGCGGGGAACTTTCCTTGAAGGACTTTGATTATTATAGGCAATAACAGAAGAAAAGCTTATTTTTGCGCTTCTTAAAAAATTATGTTTAACCGGAACAGATCCGGTATTTTAAAAAAAAGTACACATGCAATTAAGTGAACAGGAAATTGTAAGAAGAGAGAATCTTCAAAAGATCAGAGAACTGGGCATTGACCCTTATCCTGCGGAAGCCTATCCGGTTACGGCATACGCCACAGAGATCAAGGCCAATTATAAAGATGAGCCGGCGGAAGGGGAGGACAACTTCAAGGAAGTCAGCATTGCCGGTAGGATCATGTCCCGCAGGGTGATGGGAAAAGCTGCATTTGCCGAAATCCAGGATTCAACAGGAAGGATACAGGTCTATATCAAAAGGGATGAAATTGCTCCGGGAGAGGATAAAGAACTTTACAATACGTTGTTCAAAAAATTGCTGGATATTGGTGATTTTGTAGGAATCAAAGGCTATGCTTTTCGTACCCAGGTGGGGGAAATTTCCGTGCATGCCTCCGAGTTCAAATTCCTGAGCAAATCTCTTCGCCCGTTGCCCATTGTTAAAACAGATGAAGAGGGTAATGTCCATGATGCTTTTACAGATCCTGAGATGCGTTACCGTCAGCGTTATGTGGACCTCACGGTTAACCCTCATGTGAAGGACATTTTTATCACCCGCAGCAAGATCCTGTCGTCTATGCGCAGGTTTTTTGACGACAAGGGATGGCTCGAAGTAGAAACGCCTGTATTGCAGCCTATTCACGGTGGCGCAGCGGCTCGTCCTTTTGAGACTTTTCACAATACGTTGGAAATGCCTTTGTATATGCGTATTGCCAATGAACTCTACCTCAAGCGACTGATCGTGGGCGGTTTTGAAGGGGTGTATGAGATTGGAAAAATGTTCAGGAATGAAGGGATGGACAGAACCCACAATCCTGAGTTTACCAGTATGGAAATTTATGTGGCCTATAAAGATTACAACTGGATGATGGAGATGGTGGAAAACTGCCTGGAATATATCACTAAAGAGGTGACCGGGGGCACAGTGGTGAACTATGAAGATAAAAAGATAGATTTTGCCGGACCTTACCGCCGTTTGAGCATGTACGATTCCATCAAGGAATTTACAGGAATCGATGTTTCTGAAATGGATGAGGCGGCTTTGCGGAAAGTGTGCACAGACCTTCACATCGCGGTGGACGACAGTATGGGGAAAGGAAAATTGATCGATGAGATCTTTGGTGAAAAAGTGGAAGCCAACCTGATCCAGCCGACTTATATCACGGATTATCCGATAGAGATGACGCCTTTGGCGAAAAAACACCGTTCCGTGGAGGGGTTGGTGGAACGTTTTGAGTTATTTGTCAATGGAAAGGAAATTGCCAATGCTTATTCAGAGCTCAACGACCCCATTGATCAGCGGGAGCGTTTTGAGGATCAGCTCAAACTTGCCGAGCGGGGTGATCATGACGCGATGGTGCTGGATGAGGATTTTCTCCGTTCCATCGAATACGGCATGCCTCCGACATCAGGACTTGGTATTGGTATGGATCGATTGACCATGATGCTGACCAACCAGCGGTCCATCCAGGAGGTGCTTTTCTTTCCTCAGATGAAGGCCGAGAAGAAAGGCTAAAGACGGAGCAAAGTTTATAGAAATAGAAAAAGGCTAGAGCGGAAATTCCACTTTAGCCTTTTTTCTTTAAATCTTTACTTTGCTGAGAAAGTCAAATAAATGGATAATTAATTGAAATAAATTACTGATTACCAGTATTTTAAATAAATTATTTGTCCGTTATTATTTATTACTTCTTAGCGTTTTTTCCTCCTTTGGCGGTAGCTTTAGCCGTTTTTTCAACTTTAGCTTTAACTACTTTAGTTGCAGGAGCTTTCTTAGCTACCGGAGTTGCTTTTGCGACTGGAGCCACCGGAGTTGCTTTTGCCGTCGGAGCTGCTTTCTTTTCAGTAGTTGCTTTTTTTGCAGCAGGTGCTTTCTTGGCAGGAGCTGCTTTTTTCGCTACAGGAGCAACATCCAGTTTTTCTTCAACGATCACCACTGAATTTTCAGCGCCGGTGAATGGAGAGATAACGTAGTCATCTGCATTCCAATCGTTTTCCCAGCGTTCGTGATCAATCATATAGCGAAATTGATATGGGCGTCCTGTGGCAAGCTCAAGGGTAGCTTTGAATTCCTTTTTGTCGGCTTTCATCGCAGGAGCTTTCTCCCAGTTCCAGTCGTTGAATTCACCCAAAATGCGTACTTCTTTTGCATCAGAAGCGGCTTCTTTGGGAAGAGTAAAGGTCACTTTGCAAAGTGATTTGCTTTTTGAATACTGTTTCTTAATCATCGTGAGTATAAGATTTTTCTAAATTTTGCGCGAAGATATATCTCATTTTGTTGATAGTCAACTATTAAGGCAAAAAAATAGCACACTTTATGTAATTTTTACACTAACGTTTATTTTAATGTGGGAAAATTAAATTTGGTCAGTTTAATCTCTCACAGAAAAGGCATCTTGAAATATTTCTTTGAAGCATAGGATTTTAATCCCAATAGGTCTCCACCCATTTTAAATATTCTTCGCAAATTTCTAAAGTATGGGAAGGGAAATGTTCAATTTTTTCTTGTTCAAGTAAGTTTTTGGCTTCGAGTAGCAAATTTTTCATCTGGTCGAGGATCTCTTTGGCCTCCGGAAAGGAAGGCGCATTGGGTAATTGTGCAGCATAGCTGACGGCCTGGTTGATGAGGATATTAGCAAAATTATCTCTTTGCCAGTCGAGCAATGCCGTGTATTGGTGCGCCAACCTGAAAAAGCGAATCATTTCCAATTGTAGGAGGGTAAGTGAATCCATGCTTCCTGAGGATTGGAGTCGCTCCGCTTCAGGGGTCATTGACAGGGCAAAATCGACATAGGCGTGTCCAAGCAATTCCCGGTTGGACCCGGTGGGATTGAAAATATAGGCATTTTCGGCGCTCTTTATTTTCTGGTTTGCAGGAGACAGCTCCAAAAAGACTTTTATGCTATCCGAAAAAGAAAAGGCAGGATAGGTTTTCTGTGGGGTAACAGTGCCCTGCCTGAACTGGTCGGCGGAAACGGGGTGGTCCAGAAGCTGCCACATGGGATCGGCAGGCAGATGTTCTTTTATAAAATCTTCGGGAGGGCTGCAAAAATAAGTTTCGCCCCTTGAATCCGCCGCCCACGTTACATCCGCCAGGTACCATTGGCCATCGATCTGAACGGCATTCCAGGCATGATCCCCTTCCTCCATATCCGGCGGTATGGCTCCTTGTTTGCTGTATCCGTCAATGACCATCGCGTTTAACCCGGCTGCCTGGCACATTTCAGCGAAAAGCTGTGAATATCCGAGGCACACGGCTTCCCTTCGTTTCAATACATCGGCGGTGGTAGCGTTGATCCGCTTTTTATTCCTGCGATAGGCTTCGCTGTCGTATTTGATATTTGTACGTATCCACTGGAAGATATGGCAGGCTTTGTCGTTTTCTTTTTCGACATTTTGGGTAAGGGCAAGGCCCAGTTTTTCCACGTCATAGATAACGGAATCGGGAATTTTGGCATAAATGGGGCATTGCGCCGAAAGCGGAGCGGCGTGAAGAAATGTAAAAAGGAATAAGACAGCAAGCAGTTTTTTCAAAGGCCTGTTTTGATGCTTGAACAATCAATTTTTCTTGATAATAACAAATTTTTGCACCAAACGGTTGCCGGATTCATCCACAAGAGTCAGGTAATGATCGCCCTCGGGAGGATTGAGTTCCATGTTGTGAAAGTCTTTGGTGCTCCCGATGTATTCGTCATCAATGTGCCAATAAATGGTCACGGCCGGGTCTCTGTGTGCTACGGAGAAAACCGTTCTGGAGAGTTTGCCGTCCAGATCTGTAGGTACGTAAATCCGGGTAGGGTGTTTAGGGTAGATGAGCTGCATGGGATTGGTTTCCTGCGCTTCGCTGATACAATCCTTCCGGAAAGGAGGAAGTACGGCGTAAGTAGGATTTTTACTTTTGAAGTAATATTCGGACAAGGGAGGCAGCACAAACCAAGGGCGGTGCACTATTTTATCAGGGGCTTCGCAACCGGCGTTGACCTGCCACTGTTCACTTTCATCCAGGTGGATAATGGTATGGTAGGGGCAAGGTCTTGCATTGACGGAGTTGGCCGGTACCCAGACCGTATCCACGGGACAAATGGGCAATGGAAGATACCCGCTATCATGACAAACAGGGATTCTTTTCATATCGTCAAATGGTTGATCGAACCATTTGTTGTCGGGGGGCAAGGCATTAAAAATGTCAAACAATACCGGCGCGGAGGCCAGCACTCCTACCAGTCCCGGGCGGCCTTCCCCGTCCGCATTTCCTGCCCATATTCCAACGGCATATTTGGGGGTTACGCCAACGGCCCAGGCATCCCTGAAGCCGAAACTTGTTCCCGTTTTCCAGGCGATCCGCCGCCGCGACCGGAAGTTTTCCCATCCTCCCTCCGAGTTGGGACGTTCTACTTCCTGCATGGCGTCGAAAGTGAGCCAGGCGGCAGAGGCGCTGATTACGTCGGGCGTCTTTTCCAGCTTTTCTTTTGGGGTCGGGGTGACTTTGAAGTCTTGAAAATAGTTCGCAGGCCGAAAATCTACCGGGTCGTATTCGCCGTCGAACAGGTAAACATGATTGAGCATACGCGCCATACAGGCATAAGCATTGGTCACTTCCAGTAAATTGATCTCCGCCCCGCCAAGGATCAGCGTCAGTCCATAGTGCCCGGGAGGTTTGTTAATGGTGGAGAAGCCGAATTTTTTCAGGTTGTGGTGAAATTTTTCGAGCCCGTAATCATGTAACATGTGCACCATTGGAACATTGAGTGATCTGCTCAGTACTTTTTTTGCCGGAACTGCCCCATCGTATTTTTCATGAAAATTCTCGGGCCGGTACCCACTGAGTATAGTCGGAACATCGGGAATGAGCGTTTGCGGAAAAATTTGGCCCTCCTGAAGCATCATGGCATAGAGAAAAGGTTTAAGAATACTCCCCGTACTTCTTGGTGCATTGACAATGTCAACTGCTGCTTCGTGATCTTCACCTGCACCGGGGGCGTTGCCGACATAGGCGAGAATATTACCCGTTTCCACTTCGATAACGACAGCGGCAAGATTGTGGATTTCGTTGGCGGCCAGGTTTTTGTGATGGTGTTCGATAATTGCGGTAATCCGGGATTGCAAATTGGCATCCAGGGTGGTGCGGATGCGCGACTTTTGAGTTGCCGACTTTCCTGACAAACTGCTGAAGCTCCGGTCGAGAAGATGGGGAGCCAGTTGAGGCAGTTGCAGCGGTTTTTCAGGCAGCGGCTCACTGCTGGCCAGCTCACAGGTCAGGTCATCAATGGTGCCGTTATCTCTCAGTCGGACCAGGAGCCGGTTGCGTTTTTGGAGCAGGGCTTCCCTTTGTCTGCCCGGATGAATGAGGCCTGGACTATTGGGCAAGACAGCCAGCATGGCCGCTTCCCCCCAGCTCAGCAGATTGGGGCGTTTGCCAAAATATCGCCAGGCGGCGGCTTCCAGCCCAACTACATTGCCCCCAAAGGGGGCGTTGGCGGTATACAGGCCAAGGATTTCTTTTTTGGAATACCTCAGTTCCAGCCGGGTCGCCAGGATCATTTCAATAAATTTCTGAAAAATATTCCGGGACTTCTGTCCGCGCGACATACGGATGACCTGCATACTCAGGGTACTTCCTCCGCTGACGATTTTTCGGTTTTTAATATTTTGAAAAATAGCCCTTCCCAAGCCTCTCGGATCCACGCCCGGATGCCTGAAAAACCGGCGGTCTTCGAATTCAATAAGAGCTGTTTTAAATTTTTCGGGGATATTTTCGCCAGCAGGAAAACGCCATTGGCCGTCAGTGGCGATCCGGGCCCCCAGGAGATTGCCCTCTTTGTCTTCCAGCACCCTACAGGTGGGATGGTCAAATAAGGTGAGCGGTAAGCTGAACAAATACCAAAGGAATAATATCCCCGCAGCAACGAGGATGACCTTACGACGCCTTGTCCATTTGAATTTTTTCATTATTAGGATGAAAACTTTTTAAACCACCTGAAACATAACGATCTAAACCTTAAAATTAAGTACATGGACAAAATTAATTGAGTAAAACTTAGATACTCAGCAACGCCGACCTGAAGGTCGGCGTAATTTTATCAAAACGCTAATGAGCCATCACTGTTTTTTTTACCTCATTGATCAGCTTTTTTCCGCGATCCGAAAAATTATCCATACTGAAGCCGGCCGTTTTATGGGTGGCCAGGATCATCATGTAAAAATTTTCGGCAATGATCTCGTCGGGGTGGATGATGTATTGCGTATTATCCCCGATTTTTTCAAAAAAGTCCTGAAATTCCTGGATATGCAAAGTTGATTGCCCCTGTTGGTTCGTCACTACTTCAAACCTTCCGTCGGCCTTTTTGTCCAGTTCGAACAATTCAAATTTAAGATGGCCAAAAAACAAATTCACATCGGTTGAATAATGGTCATAAGGGCAATGGATCAGGGGCAGTGCCCAAAACAGTTTCCCATTGGGTTTTACCAGTCGGATGGCGTAACACATGCTGAGTCCGTCCGGATTACTCAATAAATGACTTTTTAAGGGTTCCGGTATCTCTAACTGTTCTTCATTGGTTATTATTTTTTCAAAACCTATGGTATGGTACAATTGATCCCGAAGTTCCGGAGTATAACGGGTGATAATATGGGATAACTCATGAAGCAAAATGGCCAGGAATTTATCCTCGTTAAAATTGCCAAGATCACTCTCAGGGATAACAATACATTTTTCGCGGGTGTAAAAGGCACCGTCTCCATAGTGGTTT
Organism: Lewinellaceae bacterium; assembly: GCA_020636105.1. Taxonomy (NCBI): domain Bacteria; kingdom Pseudomonadati; phylum Bacteroidota; class Saprospiria; order Saprospirales; family Lewinellaceae; species Lewinellaceae bacterium. The sequence continues at coordinate 1,718,819 of JACJYL010000002.1, read as the reverse complement.
CCTCGTGTTTTGATGAGTCTGACCGGGCCGGGAACGAGGTTCGCGGACATGCCATTGCATAAATTCATTGCCCGGATCATTACTTTTTTAAGGAAAACCTTTTCTTCTTCCGAAAAATCCATCACCTCGGTTTGCAAAAAAGACCGGTAGGATTCCAGCAAAGCATCCCTGGATTCGTTCCCGTTTAAGGAGAACTTCATTTGGATGGACATATCCAGGGGAGTGATATTTTCGAAAAAGCCATCTTTTTTATCCACGACAATGGCTTTGGAGGCCTGAACACTGTCCAGGATTTCAAAAGGGAAATTATCTTCCGTCAGGGGGTCAGGAATGTGCTGTTTTGATTTACATCCGACGAGGGTAATCAGCAAGAAAAGGCCAACAAGGTGTAACTTGTACATAGAAAGAATGTTTGCAAAAGCACAAAGGTACAGTGTTACGAGAACAAAGGGAAAAGGTTTGACTGTTTACATCAGGTTGAAGGGGTTGAAAATGAAAGCCACCACAGGAGATGTTATTGCCGGAAGGTAAAAATGAAGGTACTTTCCGGGCAATAACATCTATATTTTGTGACAACGATAAAAATTTCCGGGGCTTAATATTAACACATATCCTCAGGTCTGACCCATTCGTCAAATTGTTCGGAGGTCACCAGGCCCAGTTCCATGGCGGCAGCCTTCAGGGTAGTATTTTCAGCGTATGCTTTCTTGGCGATGGCAGCGGCGTTGTCGTAGCCGATCTTCGTATTCAAAGCGGTTACCAGCATCAGTGAATTGTTGACCAACTCAGTGATCCGGCTTTCGTTTACCTCTATACCCACTGCACAATTGGTATTGAAACTTTGGCAGGCGTCACCAATGAGTCGGGCTGAATTGAGGAAGTTAAAGATCATTACCGGCTTAAATACATTCAGTTCAAAATGTCCGGTCATGCCGCCAATGTTGATGGTCACATCATTGCCCATTACCTGAGCCATGGCCATGGTAAGGGCTTCAGACTGGGTAGGGTTTACTTTGCCAGGCATGATGGATGAGCCTGGTTCGTTGGCCGGGAGGATCAATTCGCCGATACCGCTTCGTGGCCCCGAGCCCAGCATTCTGATGTCGTTGCCTATTTTCATAAGGGAAACGGCCACGGTTTTAAGGGCACCGTGCGCTTCCACGATGGCATCATGAGAAGCGAGTGCTTCAAATTTATTGTCAGCGGTTCTGAAAGGCAGGTCGCTCAGGGCCGCAATATTTTTGGCCACATTTACATCATATCCCGGAGGGGTATTGAGCCCGGTTCCTACTGCCGTTCCTCCCAGGGCAAGTTCAGAAAGGTGATCCAGTGTGTTTTGAATGGCAACAAGACCGTGGTCCAGTTGGGAAACATAGCCGGAAAATTCCTGTCCGACCGTCAGTGGGGTAGCATCCATGAAGTGGGTACGGCCGATTTTTACGACATCTTTAAAGGCTTTTGCTTTTTGATCAAGCGTATCCCGCAATGCTTCGATACCCGGGATGGTGGTCTCTACCAGGATCTTATAGGCTGCGATATGCATGGCCGTAGGAAACGTATCATTGGAAGACTGTGATTTATTTACGTCATCATTGGGATGTAAGAATTTTTTCTCGTCCGTCAATTCTCCCCCGTGGAGGATATGTCCGCGGTTGGCGATGACCTCATTCAGGTTCATGTTGGATTGGGTACCCGATCCGGTTTGCCAAACCACCAACGGGAACTGATCGTCCAGTTTGCCTTTGAGAATTTCATCACAGACCTTTCCGATAAGGTCCGATTTTTCTTTGGAAAGTACCCCTGCTTCCAGGTTGGTGATGGCGGCAGCTTTTTTTAGAATGGCGAAAGCACGAATGATTTCAACCGGCATAAGATGCCCACCTATTTTGAAATTTTGAAAAGAACGTTGTGTTTGAGCGCCCCAATACTTGTCAGCCGGTACATCAATATAACCGATGCTGTCTTTTTCTTTTCTGTAGTTCATTATTTTTGTTTTTATTTATTGTATATTTCGGAAAGTGCCACAAAGATAGGAAAATGATCATTTTAAATGATAAATTAAAAGTGATTAATTCATTATTTTAAATTACTGATAACCATATCTTTATATTTCATCCAGGCCATTTTTTTTGTAAAAAAATACCCCGCCTGGACGTCAAACGGCTCTGGTTGCAATTTTTTGGTTTTCAGGCTTAAATTTAACTGATTTTTATCAATGAAATCATTGAAAATTATCATCCATGATTTCGCACATAGGTTACTGTAAATGATTTAAGGAGAAAAGGTTGAAACGTAATAAAATGAAGTATGGACAGAGACAGAACTTATTTATTTGATATAGACACGGCTTTGGTAGGCCGGAGGATAGTCGTTCGTCGTTTTCGTGAAAATGAAGGGAGTGCGCTCTATCAACTGATACAGGATAATTACACGATGCTCTATGATGTCCTTCCTAAAATGGTAGAAGAATGCATTTCCAAAGAAAGTGCCGAAACTTTTGTCCGCAGGAAAATAGCCGACTGGCTCCTGGACAAGGCTTATTGTTTCGGAATCTGGGAAACCAAAGGAGCCGAGTTGATCGGATATATTGAGGTTTTTGGTATCGACTGGCATATTCCCAAAGGAGAGCTGGCATTTTTCATTGATATGCAACACAAGGAAAAAGGGATCATGACGGAGGCGCTGAAAAAAGTGACAGAATTTAGTTTTAACCAGTTGCAGCTCGAAAAACTGGCCTTCAGGGTAGCAATGGATAATTATCCCGCACAACGGCTGGCTCGAAAATGTGAATTTTCAAGGGAAGGCGACCTTCGGAATGAATTCAGGAATAAAAGTGGTGCCCTGATTGACGCCATGTTGTTTGGGCTCCCCAAATTGGTGTGAGGCTTATAGAAAAGCAGATTGTAAATGCGGTTAAATTATGGCATTTAAAATAATTTTGTCCGCATTCCTACTTGAAACCATAGCCCATCGCATCGCTGATACAGCATATCCCCTAAAACCGGATATATTCTGTAGCGTCGACAGGTTTTCCTTTGTGCCAAAGCTCGAAATGAAGGTGAGGGCCACTCGATAGCGTTCCTGTGTTTCCGATGATGGCTACTGCTTCTCCGGCTTTTACATAGCTACCGGCTTTTTTGAGGTTAACGGAATTGTGCTTGTAAAAGGTGATGGTATTATTGGAATGCTGGATGCCAATGGTATTGCCGGTTTCCAGGGTCCAGTCTGATAAAAACACATAACCGTCGGCGGCGGCTTTTACGGCCGTATTTTTTGGAGCGAGAATGTCCACGCCGAAATGTTCCTGATCAGGCATATATCCTGAACTCACCTCCCCGTTTACCGGTGCGATAAAATATAATTGTTCAAGAGGTACATCACGGGGCATAAAACTGACGGTTTTCGATTCCTGGGCGGCATCGGCTACTTCCTCGAGTTTGAGTTCCTGCTTGAGCTGTTGTTCCTTTTCAGAGGGGAGTACTTCGACAATAGAGTCAATATGGGTTTCATGGCCCTGGGGGACTTCATCCTCCGTTTGAACATCACCGACCAGGATACGCTTTATGTTGTCTTCATAAGCCTGGTGGGCTTCCAGTGATTTTTCGAGATCCGTGATTCTTTTGTATGCTTCCTGGACCACTTCGTCTTTTGACGCATCACCGTATCCGGGAACATATTTTTTCAATGGGGTAAATGCAATGGCCGCAACGACAAGAAGTCCTACAATTACCACAACACTGCTGACGAGCAAATAAACATTCATCAGGCTGATCTTGTATGAAGCCACCTCTTCAAAAGAATCCATCGTCATCACCACCAACCGGTAGGTATGTCTCATTCTTTCTCTGAACCGCTGCCACTTGCTTATTTTTTTCTCTTCCATTATTTATTTTGATATGCAGAACTTTTAGCCTGGGGCTAAACAAGTTGCCTGCTAAAGTCATTTTACTTATTAAATACACCAGTTTAAATACTAATAAATCGTTTTCGGTGTTTGTAGTATGTAGATAATAAAATAAATTTGCCCTTTATTGGTTAATATTGTATGCCGAAAGGGGCAATTTGTTGATAAAAACCGACCGGATTCGCCCGGAAGGTATTTCAAAGGTGCAAATTTAAAGATTCCTGAGAGATAAATACACCACAGGCTAAAAAAGTAAATTTATTGACCAACTTAAAGCTGTGCACGATTTACGCTCAAACCGGGAATTTTACTTTTAACGAAATAAAAATAGTTTTAGTTTGAAACGAATATACAGGCTAGGAGTTATTATGTTGATTTTTTTGTTGGTTCAGGCATGTACCACACAAAAGAAAAGAGGGGATCTTTCTGCTTTGGGAAAGGCCTATCATAATACCACGGCCCATTACAATGGTTACTTCAATGCGAACGAACTTTTGCTGGAAAGCTTTTATCAGCTCGAACAGCAGCATCAGGACAATTACAATAAAAGATTAAACCTCTTTGAATATATTGCTGCCGATAATGCCCAGGCCGTTGCACCCAATCTGGACAAGGCTATTGAGAAGGTAGGGCTGGTGGTGAATCAACATCGTTACAGCCAATGGACCGACGATTGTTATCTGCTATTAGGAAAGGCCCAGTTTTTGAAAAAAGAGTATGAAACTGCTGAAGAAACTTTCCAGTTTGCCGTGACGGAATTTAGCCCGGAGAAGATTAAAAAGGCGGAACAAAAATCAGGAGCCACCAAAAAGAACAAGCAGAAAAAGGGGGTTTCTTCCAAAAATAAAAAAACATCTTCCTCTAAGGGCAAAAAAACATCTTCTTCCAAAGGTAAGGACAGTAAGGCGAGCGCAGCAAAAAAACGCAAAGCGGCCAATCGGGCCTTAAAGAAAAAGAAAAAAGGAAGTTCAGGTAAAAAGCCGGTTTCAAAAAAACCTGAAGTCGAAAAAAAAGCGGAAACGCCCGAAACGCCCACTCCTGTTAAGGTGGAAGAAAGTAAACTGATTTCAATCAATAAGGAAGAGGAATCTGCCGATAAAAAAGACGGCAAGAAAGGCCCGCTTCAACATCAGCCCGCTTTCCAGGAAATTCAACTTTGGTATGCCAAAACGCTGATTGAAAGAGATAAATTTATCGAGGCTCAGCGGATTTTGAAAAATTTGAATGATAACCCTAAAATTTATAAAAACGTCCAAACGGAACTTCCCGTAGTGCAGGCTTATCTTCATATTAAACTCAAAAACCTGGCCCTGGCCACCACCTATTTGCAAAAAGCCATTGAGCTGGAAAATAACCGGGAACTCAAAGGAAGATATGCTTTTGTTATGGGACAACTCAACCAGGAACTGGGCAATGGCGCAGAGGCTTACCAGGCTTTTGAACAGGCCTTGAAATACAGTCCGAATTATGAAATGCAGTTTAGCAGTAAGCTGAAAATGGCCCAGAATGAATGGATTTCCGGCAAAGGAACGGCTGAAGATGCCATTGCTACCCTGGAAAGCATGCTCAAGGATCAGAAAAATTATGAATTCAAGGATCAGATTTATTATGCCCTGGCGGGAATTGCCCTGAAACAAGGAGACCGTAAAAGCGCAATGAATTACCTTTCCCAGTCGCTGGCCAGCAACCTCAGCAATACGGCTCAAAAAGCGGAGGCTTATTACCAGTTGGGAAATCTTTTTTATGAGAACCAGGATTATGTCGAAGCCAGCGCTTATTACGATAGTACATTGCAGGTACTTCCTAAAATGGATGATCGGTATTCCGAAGTGGAAAACAAAGCCCTCAGTCTGAAAGATATTGCTGACAATATCAAGCTTATAGCCCTGAACGACAGCTTGTTGCGGGTAGCCGAAATGACAGATGAAGAAAAGCGCTCGCTCGCATTTGATATCAAAAAAGCGGAACAGGATGAGCAGAAAAAAATGCTTGAAAAACAGAAACTGCCTGACACGGGAGGTTCCGGATTTAACGGCAGCACCAAAGAAAGTTCCTTCTTTGCCTATAACGATAAATCTGTAAAACGAGGCAAAAGGGAATTCCAAAGAAAATGGGGCAGCAGACCATTGGAGGATGACTGGCGCCGTTCCGCAAAACAGGTTACCGGGGTCGAAGAAACCCTTACTTTTTCAACTGAGGCCGTAAGTGCGCTGACGCAGGAGGAAATTGACCAGATATTAGGGGATGTACCTAAATCAAACGGTGAAAAGACTGCCATGATCCTCGCCACCAAAAAGGCGATGTCCACCTTGGGAACCTTGTACCGGGAACGACTGAAAAATAACCAAAAAACAGTAGAAATTCTCGAAGAACTCAATAGTCGCTATCCTGCTAACGTTTACGAACTTGAATCGTGGTATATCTTGTATCTGGCCTATTCTGATTTGAATGATCAGGTTAAAGCACGCGAATATTACGATAAAATAATTGAAAAATATCCTACCACGAACTATGCGAAAATGCTTACCGATCCTGAATTTGCAGCCAAATACATGGATGAGGAGTTACAGCAAAATCTCAAGTTCGACCAGGCCTATGTTTTGTTTTCCCAGGGCAGGTATGCTGAAGCTATTCAGGTGAGCGAGGAAAACCTCAAGAACATCTTTGGAAAGCATCCTCTGAAACCTAAATATGCTCTTTTAATGGCCATTTGTTCCGGAAACACTGAAGGTAGAGATACTTATATTGAAAATCTGAATTCCCTGATCGCTTCTTATCCCAATACCGAGGAGGAAACCCGGGCCAAAGAGATCCTGAGGATTCTCGGCGTAAGGGGGGCGGCGCTGCCGGGAGGCACTTCCGATACAGAAGGTGAATTTGATTTTGAGTTTAATGAAAAGGCTCTTCATTATGTCATCATTGTATTCAATGGAGACGTAAAACTGAACGATCAGAAGATCGTGGTTTCTGACTACAACAGGAAATACCATAAACTGGATAAAATCCGGATATCCAATGTCTTCCTTGGCGAGAAAAACGATGTCCCGGTACTCGTTTTAAGAAGATATAAAGACGTAGAAACAGCCATGGAATATTACAACGGCATCCAAAAAAATAAAGGCGAATTTATCGACAGGAGTATTGATTATTCCGTATTGCCTATTTCTCAGGATAACTATCGTAAAGTGTTGAAAAATAAAACGATAGTAGGGTATGATACCTTCTTTGAGTTGAATTACCTGAAATAGCAAACCCGTTTGTAATGCCTTGCTTGGCGGCTTGATCCCTTAAGGATTTGTCGCATAAAAAACTTGTTCAAAAGGGAACACGGAGTCTGATCCGTCCTTATGGACAAGTTTTTTTATTTTTGTAAAAAACAACAACCTTGTTTTGCCTATCTTTCACAGTGAAAAGTAGTTAAATGTTTAAATTTTCCATTATGAAAAACAGATTTTTACCAATCCTCTTCCTGGCCCTGATTTTCCAGTGGAGTTGTCATCTTCCACAGGCCTCCAGGGACGATATTACATTCACCGTTTTGCAACTGAATGACGTATACGAAATTTCGCCCCTGGATGGGGGAAAATCCGGCGGGCTGGCCCGTGTAGGAACTCTTATAAAAGAGCTCAAAGCAGAAAATGAAAATACAATTACACTGCTTTCCGGAGATTTTTTAAGCCCTTCCCTGATCGGGATGCTCAATGATGAGGACGGAGGTAAAATTGCCGGCCGGCAAATGGTGGAAACGCTCAATGCCATTGGGTTGGATTATGTGACTTTTGGCAACCATGAGTTTGATCTCAAAACGGGAGATCTGCTTCAAACGCGGATGGATCAAAGTGAGTTTGTATATGTGTGCAGCAATGCATTTCGCCAATATGAAGACGGCAAAACAGAACCATTCACCCAACGGGGAGAAGCCATACCCTCCTATGTAATAAAAACGTTTAAAAATGCTTCAGGGAAGCAAGTCCGTGTGGGCATAACAGGAGTGGTGCTGCCTTTCAACAAGCAGCCTTATGTTCAATATACCTCTTTTGAAACGGCCCTGAAGGCTACCGCCTCGGAAATGAAACCTCAGACGGATATTATGCTGGCCATCACCCACCTTTCCATCGATGAGGATAAGGAAATGGCACAGAAAAATCAGGATTATCGCGCTATTTTCGGTGGCCACGAACATGTGAATATGAAATATCAAATTGGCAATACCCTCATCACCAAAGCAGATGCCAATGCGAAAACGGTTTATATTCATCGGTTTACCTACCATCCTTCCACCGGCAAAACGACGATAAAATCAACACTCAAAACCATTGATGATACTATAGCGGATGAGCCTGAAGCCCATAAAGTCGTCATGAGCTGGGAAGGGAAAGTGGATGGCATCATTGAGGAAATGGGTTACGATCCCGATAACGAAATCCTGGTGACCAAAACGCCCTTGATTTGCACCGAAGAAAAAATCAGGAACATGCCAACGAATTTTGGCATCCTGACTTCCAAGGCTTTCGAGAAAGTATTACCCCAGGCAGATGCTTTTTTATTGAACAGTGGTTCCATGCGGTTGGACGACAATCTCCTGGGCGTTATTACTGAATACGACATCCTGAGGGTATATCCCTATGGCGGACCCATTTCAAGAGTCGAAATGACCGGTGCCGACCTCGCAAAAATGCTCGATATCGGACTTGGGACCAATAAGGGAGAAGGCGGCTATTTTCAAACCTGGAAGGTTGATAAAACGGCTGAAGGCCAATGGAGGGTTAGCGGAAAACGGATCGATCCGGTGAAAAAGTATAAAGTGGTTATGCCTCAATTTTTAGCTTCCGGCAAGGAGGCAAATCTCGAAATGCTGGGAACGATGAAACGCGAAGAATTTGATTCCTTCAAAGTGCAGGATAAAACAATAGCCAATGATGTGCGGGACATTGTCATTTTTTATATGGGGGAGCTCAAGGTTTTTTAAATAAAGCCTGATTCAGGTTGAGAAGGACAAAAGGACAAAAGGAGAGGGGCTCCGTTCAGATATTTGTGTCTTTGCGGTAACGTGAGTGGATATGGCGGTGCCGACCTTGTGGAGGCACTGAACATTATCCACATTGTTGCCTGTAGGCTTTCTTTACTGCTATTTACTATTACATTCGCAATATTTTTTGACCTAATAAAATAGGTTTAGGAATACGGTTTTCTGCTCGAGCAGAGGGGTTGGAACTGCTAATATTTGAAAGAATTACTACAGCTTTTCCTTTTAATTTTGAGAATCCTACAAATGAAGTATAACCTCCAGATGATCCTCCATGCCACATGAATGTATTTTGTGTATCTTCAAGGTTGTGCCACCAACCAAGCCCCATTTTATTTCCTTTCCAAAGTTTATCTTCAGGCATTTTTATTGAAAAATTTAAAGGGTCTTGAGTTAACTTAAAAAAATTAAGATTTTCTTGCGATGAATTTAATTGAGCAGATGCATAAATTATCATATCGTTTAGTGTGGATTTTATTGCTCCTGCGGGATTAATAAATTTCATTTCCCAGGGCTTAGACTTTTTTCCTTTCGCTGTAATCCCGACAACAAGCTGATCTCTATTATGTTTGTCAATTTCAAAATAACTATTTCGCATGCCTAATGGAATAAAAATATTTTTTTGAACAGATTTTTCCCATGACATTCCATTTACGTTACTAATAATTTCTCCTAAAAGTCCGTAACCCGCATTATTGTAGTTCCATTCTTTTCCGGGTAGATAATCAAGCTCAAACTTTTTAAGATAACGATAATAGTGCTTTACTTTGAAATTCCTGTTAGGATTTTTCGGTGTAAATAGTAAGGCTCTCAGATATGGTAATGTGAAACTTGAAGGTCCCGAAGATAATCCTGATGTATGTGTTATTAGGTGTTGCACAGTAATTGTTTTTTCTTCGAAGCTGTCCTGAGCCATTTGAATTGGTAAATATTTTTGTATTGGATCTGATAAAGCCAATTTACCCTCTTTAAGAAGTTTCATTATTAGCGAAGCAGTAAAAGTTTTAGTAATTGATCCAATTTCAAAAATTTTATCGTCATTTTTAACTTCTACAAACTCATCATTTTCTAATCGATATTCAACTTTTACCCACTTCCCATTCTCCAGAACTCCTATACTTAATTCTGTTCCATTAGGCAAGTCTTGAGTTTCACCTTTGATTAAATTTATTAATTCTACAGATTGTGCAGAGATTGCCAGACTACACAGGCATAATTGTAATATTAAAATAATCTTATTGATGTCGAATATCTCTTTCATTTCAGAGTTTTTATTGTTTTGCTTGCAGGTAACGTGCGTGGATGGAGACGCACGTCGACGTTTAGGAGGCTTGTCGTTCCCCAAGGCGTTACCTGCTTGCTTATTTTTTAAGGAATTTCCTTTTTACTGTCTCAAATACTTGTTTGTACTCATAATTTTCAAGCAATTTATATGGAATGACCATTTTGTTTAAATTTTTAATAATCTCAAATGAATTTATATTTGAGGATATATCCTCTATCTCCTTTTTAGTTACTTTTTGAAAATCATAGCCATATGTATTAAGGAATGAAATCAATAATATATGGAAACATTTTAATCTATCCCACCTATATCTATTTTCTTCAAAGCTTATTCCATCAAAGAATTCACACATAGAAATATAAGTACCTATTGTTTCCTGGGCTATCTTTTTAAATTCAAAAAAAGAAATAATGTCATTATCCCTGATTAACACAAATGACATTGCTTCTAAATCATCTCGATTTATTTTCTCCCCTTTTAATTTAGGATCAATTTTAACATTATTATATAAATCGTTGTCTTGTAGTGCTTGTCGAAGCACCTTTATCCATTTTATGAAATATAAATCTTCTTTATCTGCTACTGTGGTATCAAGAAAAATTAATTCCTTTTCTAATAATTTAATTCCTGATAAAAGACGTAATATTCTATAAATATTAGAGATGAAAAAAGTGTTTTCTATGCTAGGATATTTTTTATTAACATAGTGGCTAGTAGTTTTATAATTTCTTGAAATATTTATCAACCGGTGGTTTAAAAATTCACTGCTTTCCAGTATTTGAACTTTGTATTTAGACAACGCATTTTTAATTTTCTTTTGTTGTTCATTTTGGTGTTCAATGAAAAGTTTATTTTTTAGAATCTTCTTTTCTTGAGAAACTTTGAAAATCAAATTAATTAAAACAGTAGTTAAAGTTGCAACAATGGCAGACAGTGCTTTAGGATCGCTTAATATTGAAAGTAAATTCATTACATTATTTCTTTTATTTAGTAAATATATACTGATTTTCTTTTTTACTTGCAGATAACGCTAAATTGTATGAGTAGCGGCAGATTGCGTGGTAGTTCCCCGCTCAAACAGCGTAGCGCTACAAACCTACCATATCTCCTGCCATTTCTTATACAAAATGTTGTACTGCGTTTTTACTTCATTGCTGGCAAAATATAGTCTTCAAAAAGGTTAAACTGGTTTGTCCCAGAATTGTATTCACCACCTCCCAAAGGCTCAAATAAATTCTTTGAGGAAAATTCATCAATTTTAATACCTGCTGCATTTTTTAAAATTTCACCCGGCATTCGTTCAAATTACATTTATCGATATCATTCTTTCAAGAATTCGGAATTAATTTTTAAAACATATTCTAAGGGAAATGATTGCGAGAGACATCGTTAAATTAATATTCGCGATAATTAATAACATTTGAACTTTGAACATGGAACGTTGAACGTTGAACAGTCCCTATCACTCCCAGGCGTAACGAACCACTTTTTTATCCCCAATCTTCTCGTTTGCGTTTCCAGCGCCGGTGCGACCAAAGCCAGTTGGCGGGATCTTTTTGGATGGTTTTTTCGAGGCCGTTGGCGTAGAGGGTGGTGATGTCTCCTTCTTTTTGTTCCCCCGGATGAAGGCATAATAGGGAAAACTCCACTTCGTAGAAGCCTCGTTTTACTCTTTTGATTTCGGCCTGGTAAACCGGGTAATTGGTTCGGCGGGCAATTTTGTCCATGCCGTGATGAAAAGCGGTTGGTCTGTTTAGAAAATCTACCCAATGGGCATTTTTTACATCGGAAGGCGTTTGGTCGGCGATGAATACAAAAGCGGCGGGAACGGTTCTCTTTTGGGCGAGGGCCCGCGCCGTTTTTGACATGCTTACCAGTTCAAGTCCCCACTTTTTTCTTTGTTCATTAAAAAATGCATTGATTTTTTTATTTTTTAGCGGTTTATAAACCCCCACGACCTGGTGCCTGAGCCAAAGGTTAACGGAAAGGACTGCCCACTCCCAATTGGTGTGGTGGCAGGCCAGGATAATTATATTTTGATTGGCTTCAAAGTCTTTGTCGAGCAGTTCACCATTGATGAATTGGTATCGTTCCAGGATATCTTTTTTGGAAATGGCAAGGCCTTTAAGCGTTTCCAGGAGGATGTCTGTAAAGTTTTTATAAAACCTTTTAGTAAGCGCTGCAATTTCTTCCGGCGATTTTTCAGGAAAGGATCCTTTGATGTTTTCATAGATCACCTGGTAGCGATATTTTGTGACTCTACATAATATGGTGTAGAGCATATCAGAAAGTATGTACAGTCCTTTAAACGGGATATACCTGAAAAGCCATGTTACCATCTTGAAAAAAGATTCCATAAGGTGTGCTATTTGCTTTAGTAAAATTCAATCCCGCCCAAAGCTAAGAAGAATATTAAATTTACCTGATGCGTACCTTCTTAAATAAATCAGTTAAAATGGCCTGGTATCCTCACCGATCCCTTTGGGTCTGTTTGGCCATCGGACAAGTTCGATGATCAGATAGAGACCATCTGTAGCCGGTGCAAACAAATGATTTTTTGTGTTTAAAATTAATCACATTAAAAGGATAAAAATTCAGGCGCTACGGATTCCGTCAGCCAAACGCCGTTCGAGGAGCGGTAAAAAGGAATTCCCTGTTCATGCATGACTTTAGCATTGACCAAAAGCACCACTGCCTTGCCGTGCCTTCCGCCCACACGGGTGGCCGTTTCCCGGTCTGGAGAAAGGTGTACGTGGTGTCGGTTTCTTTTTTGAAGGCCTTCCCTTAGGATGGAATCCAAATGTTGACGGGCGGTACCGTGGAAAAGCACATCGGGAGGTTTCACAGGCTCATAGCCCAGGTCTATCGGAATGGAGTGGCCCTGGCTGGCCCGGATTTTGGATCGGCTATCGTCAAAAGCAAATCGTTTTTTATCATTTTTTTCCACTACTTCATCAAGGAGTTCCTGCGTCATTTCGATGCCCTTTTTCCGAAAAGCGCTCAAAAGGTCCTGTACCTGGCACCATCCCTGGGCATCCAGTTGCAGTCCGAATTTTTCCGGCGCATGCCTCAATGCGTAAGACATTTTTTTGCTTATTTTTTTCAGGTCATTATTCATGTCTTGTATCTATTTTCAATTTGTTTTTATTTTGAAAAAAAAACCATCTTTGCGAAAAGAAAGTTCCAGATGTTTAAAAAACTTAAACAAATGCAAAAGTACATTTTATCATTGCTCCTGCTCAGTGGAGTGGTTGGGTTATTTGCCCAGGCTGAATTACCGCCTGTTTATCCTTATGCTGAAAACGGAAAATGGGGCGTGATCGACAAGGAAGGCAAGATTCTGGTCAAACCCAAATACCAAAAAATTTCATTGTATACTCGTGAGGATCAGGCCAACGCGATAGCTTCGGTGACCAATGACCAGGGATTGCAGGGAGCCATCAACAGAAAGGGTAAACTGGTGGCCAAAATCAAATATCAATTCGTTGACCTCGACGGTAAGGGTGATTTTCTTATCGTTAGAAACCCCGAAGGGTTGTACGGACTGGTGAAAACCAAAAATAAAAAGGAGATCCTCAAAACGGAATACAAATCCATCGGCCGTTTCCAGGGAGAAAAAATGGGCGTGTCAGTCATTCGAAAAGGGGAATGGTATGGTGCCATCAATGAAGCCGGGAAATTGATCGCGGAACCCGTTTACCAATCCATAAAAGTTCGGGATGCCTATGGTGAATTTCCGAATCTCAGATTAACCAGAGAGGATGGTTCCGCCATTGCGATAGATTGCTTTGGCGAACCGGTCAAAAAAGGAGCTCCGGGGCATGCTTATGACGATGACGATTTGATATTCGATGATCTGATGGTGGAGGAATCTCCTGCCGAGGCCAACCCTCCGCAGACGACTTTCAAAAAAA